>CAZWGK010000123.1:3128-7338 GCA_964633685.1 uncultured Bdellovibrionales bacterium
ATACATCCCGACACTTGGGCTGATAGTGAATCGATAGTCGAGGTCTGCAATTTCATCATGTCTCAAATCAGCGCCTATTCCACCAAAGTAAACATCATCAAATATGCGGCGATAATCTCCCAAGAAGCGATAGTCATTTCTGGTCTCTGTGCGCGGAGAATCAGGGGTCTCTTTAGTGTCGCCAAAATTATAATCAGCCTCAAATCTCCACACTTCATTTTGGTAGTCCCGCCCCATTTTCCCATTAAGGTTGAAATTTGAAGCGTTGCTATTGCCGTCAGTTAGAGAAAGACCAGCACTGACACTTTTTGTCCAGTCAGCGGCAGTAGTGTTGTTGGTGTCTTGAGCAAAAGCTGTGTTGGTTGTGGCTAAAACCAATCCGCCTATAAGAAGCTTACGAAACATTGCTATTCTCCTAAGTGAGTAAAGTGAAATCGCCGGGGAGAATAATCGCAATATCTTCGAATGTAAATTTACAGATCTTATTTTATGAGATTAGAGGAATTATTTGAGGGTTTTACGGTTTACCAGGCACCATGATTGCTTTATAAATAGCCTCGGCCTTTATTATTTTAGGACCCAAAAAAGTTCAGGAAGTTAAGGAGATAGGTATGAAGTCAGTTAGAAATTATGCTGTGTGGATGTTGTCTCTTGCGATTTTCACTTCCTGTGGGAGCGCGCCTGAGGTGAAAGCGCCGCCAGTGCCAGAGGTAACAGCAATTTCAGTAGCGACTCAAACTGTACCATTCAACATGCACTTTGTAGGCGAGGTGACTAGCTCTAATCTGGTTGAGATTCGTTCAAAAATCCCAGGATATATCATTTCTAAAAAATTTGATGAGGGTCGACTGGTAAACGCTGGAGCAATTCTGTTCGAGATTGATCCCAAGCCTCTAAAGGCGGATCTTGAAGACGCCAAGTCGCAGCTAGCTCAAGCGGAGGCAAGCCTAGAGAATGCTCGACGCACATTTGAAAGAGTTCAGCCGTTGGTGGCTTCGCGAGCAATGAGTCAAAGAGATTTAGATAATAGTTTAGCCTCAAAGCAGACGGCAGAGGCGCGAGTAGCAGGAGCTAAGGCTCGAGTTGAGGCAGCGAAACTTAATTTAGAGTACGCTCAAATAAAAGCTCCTATTACTGGTATGGCTGGCCGTGCTCTTAGGAAAGAGGGTAGTTACATCTCGGGGAATGGCTCTGCTGCAGAGATTCTGACCACCATCACTCCAGTAGACACGATGAATATTAACTTTGGTGTCTCTGAAGCCGAGATATTAAAGTTTAGAAAGGGATTAAAGGCCCAAATAATCACTCCACCTGCTGATTTTCAATTTGGCCTCAAATTAATTCTTTCAGACGGGTCTGAGTATTCTCAAGTTGGAAAAACCCTTTTTAGAGACCCAGTGATTAATCCAGCAACAGGTACAGTTCTCGTTACCGGACAGATATCTAATCCAGATGGAATGTTAATCTCAGGGCAATTTGTACGAGTAGTAATGACTGGAGCCCAGAGGCCAGGCTCAATCTTGATTCCACAGAGAGCTGTTCTGCAAAGACCACAGGGGAAATATGTAGTACTCGTAGATGCAGAGGGAATGGTTTCGCTCAAGGATATTGAAGCTGGCGATTGGATTGGTGAGAATTGGTTGATTCTTTCGGGACTCAAGGAAGGGGATCGGGTCGTGGTCGATGGTGCTGCAAAAGTGCAGCCGGGTATGAAGGTAGTGGCTAAGGATATCGCTGCTACTGCAACCACCGAAACCAAGGCCACAGAGAACAAAGCCTAAAAATTTTTTATAAAGGGTGCTCTATGATCTCCCGTTTCTTTATCGATAGACCGATTTTTGCCTCCGTTATTTCAATTATAATTAGCTTGGGAGGCTTAGCCGCGATGGGCTCTCTGCCGATTGCGCAATTCCCGGAAATTTCGCCCCCGACTGTTCAGGTTACCTCAGCTTATGTGGGAGCTTCGGCTGAAACCGTAGCTAGCTCAGTATCTGCACCGATGGAGCAACAGATCACCGGTGTCGACGGCATGCAGTATCAGGCTTCCGCTAACTCATCCAGCGGTCAATCCACTATTACCGTTACGTTCGAGATCGGAACAGATCCTGACCAGGCAACTGTAAACGTCCAGAATAGAGTTAAGTTAGCTGAGCCTCAATTACCAGAGGATGTTAGACGTGGGGGTATAACCGTTCAGAAAAAATCAGCCAACATGTTGCTGGTAGTGGTGCTTCGCTCTCCTGATGGAACATTTGACGATGTTTACACAAGTAACTACGCCAGTCTTTATGTTTTAGATGAGCTCAAGCGAATCCCAGGCACCGGAGATGTAACTGTATTCGGTGGGAAGGATTACGCCATGCGGATCTGGTTAAATCCTGATCGGATGGCTCAGTTGGGTCTAACCGTTGGGGATGTTGCCGCAGCTATTCAAGAGCAGAACGAACAGTTTGCAGCCGGAAAAATAGGTCAACAGCCGACCGATGGTCCACAACAGATGACACTATCTGTTACCACGAAGGGTCGTTTAGTTGATCCTAAAGAGTTTGAAGAGATTATTCTTAGAGCGAATCCTGATGGGACACTTCTATATCTAAAAGACATCGGCCGGGCAGAGTTGGGTACCAGGGAATATGAGACCTCTGGTCAATTAAACGGTAAGCCCGGTTCTCTCCTTATTGTTTATCAACAGCCAGGTGCGAACGCTTTGGATCTGGCTGAGAGAGTTCATCAGACCATGGAGCGCCTCTCGAAGAATTTCCCGAAGGGGCTTGAGTATCAGATCCCTTACGATACAACCAAATTCGTAGAGGTATCTATTGATGAAGTAATTCATACTCTATTTGAAGCCATCGTATTAGTTATCCTGGTTGTTTATCTCTTCTTGCAGAGTGGGCGAGCAACTTTAGTTCCGCTTGTGGCAGTTCCCGTATCTCTTATTGGAACCTTTGCTGGAATGTATGCCCTAGGATTTTCTATTAATACCTTGACCCTTTTCGGAATGGTATTGGCAATCGGAATCGTGGTTGATGATGCAATCGTAGTGGTGGAAAACATCGAACGTTTGATGCACGACGAAAAGTTATCAGCCAAAGAAGCTGCGCGAAAAGCGATGGATGAGGTGACTGGTCCAGTAATCGCGATCGTTTTAGTGCTGGTTTCCGTATTCGTTCCAGTTGGATTCTTGGGTGGAATGACCGGTGAGCTTTATAAGCAATTCGCTATCACTATCGCTATCTCGGTAATTCTTTCGGGAATTGTGGCTTTGACTCTCAGCCCGGCTCTTTCAGCTTTAATATTAAAGCCAGCCCATGGAGAGAAGGCTAAATTTTTTAGAATGTTTAATAGTGCTTTCGATAAAGCAACAAACTTTTATGTTGCTGCCACTAGCTTTGTTCTAAATCGCAGGAAGATAGCGCTGGGAATCTTTGGTGCTGTAATGGCCACCATGATCTGGTTATTTGGAAAGGTCCCTGGCTCATTCGTTCCCCCAGAGGATCAAGGGTATCTTATCTTTTCGGCGCAGTTGCCAGAGGGGGCATCTTTATTGCGAACTCAGAAAGTTGTTGATGAACTAGAGAGTGAAATGAAGAAAAATCCAGCTGTGAAAGATATTATCTCTTTCGTTGGATTTGACCTTGTTACGGGGCAGAATAAATCCCGTATGGCTTCTTCGTTCGTTATATTAAAGCCGTGGGAAGAAAGACCAACCAGGGAAGAGCATGCATTCTTCGTGCTTAAAACTTTCCGCCAGAAATTTATGACCTACAAAGAGGCCTTGGTGATGGGATTTAATCCAGCGACTATTCCTGGATTAAGTACCACTGGAGGCTTTGAATTTTATCTTCAGTCTCGTGGCGAAGCCTCTCCGGTGAGATTAGCTGAGGTTGCAAATGAGTTTTTAGCGAAAGCTAGACAGCGGCCAGAGCTCACAGGATTAGCGCTGATGTTGCGTCCTGCATCACCAGAGTTGTTCGTTGAATTGGATAGACAAAAAGCTAAAGCGCTGGGTGTTAGTATTAATCAGGTGTTCCAAACTATTCAGGGCGCCTTTGGTTCGATCTATGTAAATGACTTTAATAAATTCGGAAGAGTGTACCGGGTGCAGCTTCAAGCAGAGCCGCAATGCCGTTCAACTCCTGATGATCTAAAAGAGTAATTTGTGAGATCTTCCGCAGGCAAGATGATTCCGCTCTCAAGTTTAGTGACT
>CAZWGK010000124.1:0-7327 GCA_964633685.1 uncultured Bdellovibrionales bacterium
CCCCCTTGTATAAGAGAACTCTCGATGCACAATAATACTAAGAGCATCGACAGTATCGCCGTTCAATTTGATATCTAACTTCACTAAATCCCCGGCCTGGAATTCCTTAAATTCGTAATCAAATGAGGCATATCCGCGGGTAAGGCTCTTTAATTTATCGTAAAAATCCAAGACTATCTCGCCTAACGGCAGATCGTATTCGACTAATGCCCTTTCACCATGAATAGCCATGTTTGTTTGAATGCCGCGTTTCTCTTCGCAGAGTTTCAGAACGTTACCCATGTATTCTTTCGGAACGTGAATGGTGGCTTTAACAATAGGCTCTCTGACCTCTAAATAGAGATTAGGCTCTGGCATCTTGGTTGGATTATCTACCATCAAGATGGAATTGTCATTCATCACCACTTGATAAACTACGTTGGGAGCTGTCGTAATTAGATTGAGCTCATATTCACGCTCCAACCTCTCTTGAATAATCTCCATATGCAGGAGACCCAGATATCCGCATCGAAAACCGAATCCCAAAGCTACCGAAGTTTCGGGTTCAAATGTGAAGGAGGCATCGTTTAATGATAGTTTTTCGAGAGCCTCTCGCAGATTCTGATAATCTTCAGAATCCACCGGGAAGAGACCGCCGAACACCATCGGCTTAACTTCATGGAAACCTGGTAGCGGCTCTATAGCAGGGTTCTTCATCGAGGTTACAGTGTCACCGATTTTTACGTCGCGCAGATTCTTGATTGAGGCAGAAAAGAATCCTACCTCTCCGGCATTAATACTCTGAATCTCCACTGGATGAGGAGTATAGACGCCAAGTTTATAAACTTCGTATTCAGCAGCAGAGTTCATGAACTTTATCTTATCGCCTGGTTTTATCTGCCCATCGACAACCCTGACTTGAACCACTACACCAACGTATGAATCAAACCACGAATCATAAATAAGTGCTCTTAAAGGGGCATTATCATCTGCTACTTTCGGAGGCGGCACCTTTTTAACTATGGCTTCAAGGAGATCTCCGATCCCTATTCCAGTTTTTGCACTAACCGCTACAGATTCAGATGTATCTAAGCCGATAACATCCTCAATCTCTTTTTTGATGCGCGGAACATCGGCGCCTGGAAGATCGATTTTGTTTAACACCGGCACAATCTCAAGATTATTTTCTAGTGCCACATAAACGTTGGCTAGAGTTTGAGCCTCTACTCCTTGAGACGAGTCGACCACTAACAATGCGCCCTCACAAGCAGCTAACGAGCGAGAAACCTCATAGTGAAAGTCTACGTGTCCGGGGGTGTCAATCAGGTGAAACTGATAAGTTTTACCATCTTTAGCTTTGTATTTCAGCCGACAGGTCTGGGCCTTAATAGTGATGCCTCGCTCTCTCTCCAGATCCAGTTTATCCAAAAACTGAGACTGCATCTCTCTCGCTTCTAAGGCCCCAGTGGCTTCCAAAATACGATCGGCTAGTGTCGATTTGCCGTGATCAATGTGTGCAATAATACTGAAGTTTCTTATTAAATCTTTACTCACGATAAGTGCCTTTTTTATTTGGTGCTGAGTCTCTTATTGAAATCAGCTATGGTCTTCTCAAGACCCTTTTTAATATCTACTTTGGGTGTCCAGCCTAACTCTCTCTCGGCGAGTGAGATATCAGGTCTCCTTCTAGTTGGATCATCTTTTGGTAACGGTTTCTTTACCAATTTAGATTTGGAACCGGTCATCTCAATGATTAATTGAGCTAACTCCCCTATCGACATCTCATTAGGATTACCAAGATTTACGGGACCAGTAAAATTGGGCTTATTCATGGTCGCAATGATTCCTGAAACTAGGTCATCAACATAACAAAATGACCTTGTTTGGGAGCCATCGCCATAAATGGTGATATCTTCACCCTTTAAAGCCTGAACTATGAAATTGGAAACTACGCGACCATCGTTGAACAACATGCGCGGTCCGTATGTATTAAAGATTCGAATAATCTTCGTATCAACACCCGATTGCTCATGATAATTTACAGTCAAGGTCTCGGCGATTCTCTTACCTTCATCATAACAACTTCGAGGTCCGATTGGATTAACGTTACCCCAATAAGACTCTCGCTGTGGATGCTCTTTAGGATCCCCATAAACTTCAGAGGTTGAGGCTAAAAGTATTTTTGCTTTAACTCTTTTGGCCACGCCCAACATGTTTAGAGTTCCAATGACGTTAGTTTTAACTGTCTTTACTGGGTTAAATTGATAATGAATCGGAGAAGCTGGACAGGCCAAGTGATAAATTTCATCCGTCTCAATAGTGAGTGGATTGATAATATCATGGCGAATAAATTCAAATTTCGGATTATCTCGGTGAGCTAGAAAATTACCTTTGCTGCCAGTGAAAAGATTATCCACCACAACGACTTCATGGCCCTCAGTTAGCAAACGGTCCACCAGGTGGGAACCTATAAACCCTGCACCACCTGTAACAACTATTCGAGACATAATCTTCCTTGAATTCTAACTAAAATTTCCAATTAACCTTTAATCACCGCCGGTCTACCAACTGAGTAGTAAGTAAATCCGTGCTGCTTCATCTTGTCGAGAGCAAATAGATTTCGACCGTCGAAAATTATTGGATTCTTCAATAAACCCTTTACTTTATCAAAGTTTGGACGTCTAAACTCGTTCCATTCAGTACAAATAACTAAGGCGTCTGCTCCTTTCAGGGCTTCATAGTTCGAATCTACAAACGAAATTCCAGATGTGTTCGGCTGAATTTCAGAGAGAGCTACTTTGAAAGTTTCCCGAGCCTCTGGATCAAAACCAGATATTGTAGCTCCCAACTTTAAAAGCTCTTGGCAGACTACCAAAGCAGGTGCCTCACGAACATCATCAGTTTGTGGTTTAAATGCGAGCCCCCAGAGTGCAAAATGCTTCCCTCTAATCTTATCAGCTCCACCGAAGTGCCTCTCTATTTTTTTAACCAGCGTCATCTTCTGTCGCTCATTAACTCGCTCGACCGAAGTTGACACCTCCATGGAAACACCGAATTTGGAAGCAGTATTAATTAAAGCTCGTACATCTTTGGGAAAGCAACTACCACCATAGCCAATTCCTGGGAACAAAAAGCTCATTCCAATTCGGGAATCAGTTCCAATACCTTGTCTTACAAACTCAATATCAGCACCGGTCGCCTCACACAGATTCGCTATCTCGTTCATTAATGTGATTCGGGTTGCAAGAGCGGTATTAGCGGCGTACTTAGTCATCTCGGCTGAGGTAGGATCCATCACCAAAATAGGGTGATTATTTCGGACGAATGGTGCATATAGCTCCTTCATGATATCGGTCGCTCGCGCATCACTTGACCCAATCACAACTCTGTCAGGCTTCATGAAATCATCTATGGCTGCTCCCTCTTTTAAGAACTCGGGGTTGTTGACTACTGCTACAGCATGTTTGGCGTGAAGCTCAATCTTAGCTTTCACGGCAGCTGCGGTGCCAACAGGGACAGTTGATTTGTTTACAACCACTTTAGGTCCTGTCATATGCTTGCCAATAGCCTCAGCTACTGCCATCACACCTGACAAATCGGCACTGCCATCACTGCTCGACGGAGTTCCAACTGCAATAAAAATAACATCGCCAAATTTAACCCCATCTTCAATTGAGGTGGTGAAAGACAATCGCTTTTCTTTTATGTTTCTCTCAACAATCTCACCTAATCCTGGCTCATATATCGGTATCTCTGCCTTTTCTAGTTTTTTGATCTTTGAAATATCCTTATCAACACACAGGACATCGTTTCCTGTCTCGGCAAAACAAGCTCCTGCTACTAACCCTACGTATCCTGTGCCTACAACCGTGATGTTCATAATTCAGCCTAATAAGCGTTTCGATTTATAAATCCGCGAACCACTGTCATTACTAAAATTTTAATATCCAATAATATTGACCAATTCTCGATGTAGTATAGATCGTGTTCGATGCGTTTCTCTATCGAGGTGTCTCCTCTCCAACCGTTGACCTGTGCCCATCCTGTCATTCCAGCTGGCACCTTGTGTCGCAACATATAGTGAGGAATTCTCTTTCTAAACTCCTCAATAAATACTGGGCGCTCTGGACGAGGACCAACAATAGACATATCGCCTCTTAACACATTGAAGAGCTGGGGCAGCTCATCAAGACTTAGAGAACGTAGTATTTTGCCAACTGGGGTAACACGCGAGTCCTGTGGCGTAGTCCAACCTGGGCCAGATGATTCGGCGTTAGTAGCCATAGTCCTAAATTTGTAAATCTTAAACGGAGAGCCGTCTAAACTGACTCTCTCTTGACTGTAGAGAAGAGGCCCTCTCGAGGTTGTCTTTACTAAAATCGAGATCAACAACATCAATGGCGATAGCACAATCAGTGCAGCCGCAGCTACTATTACATCTAGAATCCTCTTGGTGATTCTATGCACTCCCTCTAACGGAGAAGTACGAAGCGAAATCACTGGAAGACCCTCAAAATCCTCTATCGAGTTACCAAGAGTTGAAAAGCCCTGTAAATCAGGGATTACTCGGACATCGACGAGAGAATCGCCGATGCTTGAAAGAACATCGGTGAGGCAATTACTGTCTTCAATAGGCAATGCAACAACGACCTGATCGATCTCTAATTTTTTTAACGCGCTATTAAGATCTTCATAACGACCCACAATAGGGATACCCCGAGGCCCACGAGTCTCATTGCCATCTTTAGATAAGCACCCCACTACCTCGATACCGAGCTCTCTTCTCTTCCTAATTCGCGATGCAATATCTCCGGCCAGAGAACCAGCTCCTACTATCAACATATAGCGCAAATTGTAACCGCGCCGACGAACCTCTCTAAGAAGATACCTCAGAAGCGACCGTTGTAGGATGGTTCCTACTGTCACTAAAATTCCGAAGAGGATAAATACTAAACGCGAGAACGGCACACTCTTCTCGCGAATCAAGAAGGTCAAAGCAATAAATACTACCAGGGATAAGGCATTAGCATTAAGAAGGGCCCAAACCTCTTTTCTAGGCTTGGCGCCTCTCATCGGCTTGTACAAACCAGTACGCTTAAAAACAAACGCCCAGATTAACCAGATGACAAAAAGCATTGAGTAGTAATTTTTGAATAGAGGGACGCCCTTATCAGCAGGTAATAACTCTATTTCAAAACGGAGCCAGTAGGCTGCAATCCATGCCAAGGATACCACGAGGAGATCCGCTGCCATGAATAATAATTCAAATAGTTGACTACGCTGCTTGAGCATTGACTATCCTACAGAAGCAATCGATCGAGGAGACTCTTCACCTGCGCCAACCGTTGGCAGTCCAAGCTGCACCAAAAGCTGATTCCAGTTATTGGTAAAGCTCTCGGGGCTAAATCTCTGCGCCTGCTTCTGGCAGACCTCGCTACTGAACTCTTTTTCTCGATCTAGGAAGCATCTTACAGCTTCAACCAGTGCTGTAACATCCCCTTCCCGACCCCTTTCAATAAAAACCCCAGTTGAATCCTTTGCTAAAATTGACGAATTAATCCAGGGTCTTATGCCGTTGTGAGTCTCTCTTAATGCCCCAGAGTAGGCCCCAATTACAGGTCTACCAGCAGCCATGCACTCAATAGGGATCAAACCAAAATCCTCTGTGCCTGGGAAAATCAGCGCACGACAGTTCCTGTAACACTCCGCTAGCTCACTATCACTGACTCTTCCAAAAAACTTTACATTTGGAGCAGCTATTTGACGTAGCCTCTCCTCTTCGGGTCCGGCACCGGCAATCCACAGCTCCTCGCCTAATTGATTAAATGCCTCCACAACTAGATCAACTCGTTTATAGGGGACTAATGCTCCGGCATAAAGAAAAGCGGATCCAAAACGGGCGGTGGCAGGTTTAATCCAAGATGTCTCCACTGCCGGATAGATCACTTCAGCACTACGACCATAAAATAATCTTATTCTTGCCGCTACGAATTTACTTATTCCGACAAAAATAGAAACGCCTTTGCTGCCTCTCATATCCCAATCACGGAGGTAATTTATGATAGGCCATAAGAAACGAGTTGCCCGACCAAAATACTCCTCAGCTTGATCCCAGATATAACGCATCGGAGTAAAGCAAAAGCAGATATGATGAACCCCACGCGGCACCTTAACATTTTTTGCGGCAGCATGACTGAGAGAGATCACCAAATCGTATCCATCTAATTTAAATGAATTGATCGCGGCCGGAAATAAAGGCAGTAAATACCGATAAAATTTGTGTGCCCACGGCAATCGACCAAGAAACGAGACTTTCTTTACCCGTTTATCTATCTCTTGACTGGTTGTTCCTGGTCTATGAAACAAAGTGTAGATATCAGCATCTGGATACATCTGAATAAAGTTCAATAGGCAACGCTCTCCGCCCCTCATTCCTAAAATCCAGTCATGTACTAACGCAACTTTCATCTTGGACCTTCTTGCTAACTGCGTAATGCCGATCGATAAACCTCTAAAACTCTAGAGGCGGTGTTTGTAGTTGAAAATTTCGAGAGATCTACTTTGGGTATATTTGATTGCTGGCGGGTCGAAAATTTTTCGTGAGCTTCTATTAACCCCTGAGCTAACTCCTCAACGGTATTATCTGAGCAAACTATATCTTCTTCATCAAGCAACTCAAGAATCGCTGGTGTAGGCCGTGACAAAATCGGTGTGCCCTGACTCTTTGCTTCAAGCACCGGCAAGCCGAAACCTTCAGCTAAAGATGGCGCGGCTAAAAAGGCAGCTCCAGCATAAAGAGCTCTTAACCACGAGTCGCTGACCTCACCCAGAATTGTCACTTCCGGTCGAGCTAAAATGTCGGCAAACTCGGCCAGATCTCTATTCTCATTAGTTAGTCCGCTGCCCACTAAGACCAGTTGTAATCCGTCTAGCTCCTCTCGAACTGCGTCGTATGCAATTAATAAATCCCCGAGTCCCTTGTGCGGTTTAGTATTAGAGAATACTCCCAAAAAGTAGGATCCATTAATGCCCGAGGCAGATTTACTTGGTACTAGAAAAGATTCGGCTATTGCGTTTGGCACCACTTCAATTTTTGATTTTATATTCGAGGTCAACTTAGCCAACGACTCTCTGGAGGAATCACTAACGGTAAGAATTCGATTAGCACGCTGCATCGCTGACTTGATTAGATTCTTTGCGACCAGGGAATGAATCCAACGCTCCGGAAAATCAAGGTGAATGGTATCGTGAATAGTAACTACTGAGGGAATTGGTAAGCCAAAGGGCAGCATGAAATGAGGGCTATGCCAAAGATCGTACTGGAGTAGGTCCAATCGCCGCGGCATCA
>CAZWGK010000125.1:0-7325 GCA_964633685.1 uncultured Bdellovibrionales bacterium
TCTCTCATGGACCATCGCCCGGCTGTCTTCTTCTTCAATGGGGGTTAAAGACTTATTCTGACGCAATATATCCGAGGTGGCTATAACGGAGAGTGCATCATATGAATGGTGAAGAACTGCTTGGATCTTCTCCGCCGCGAGTTCGGCTATATTTTTAAACTCATGGATATACTGCTGCCTGCTATTTTCAATCGCATTGAAGCTCGAGATATAGAGCCACAAATTGGAAAGGCTTGCTGCTACGATAATAGGCAGGGCAAAATATCTTTTTTTAACCCAAGTTAGTTTCACGGTCTCTTCTCGTAGAAGATTAAAAGCTTAGCTAGACGGAGAGATAACTTCCCGACAATCTCCCTATTGTAAATCGGTTTAGTTAGCTTGTTTCTAAACGGTTAGTTTTGTTTGGGCTGCCGCTGTTTTGCTGAGTGTTTACGATAACTTACTCGATGTGGTTTGACACTAAGAACTCTTTTACATATCCCCGTTTTGAACCTTTGGAATTTATAGCTCTAAGCATTGCAACTTCATCAATTCGAAAACCAGAGTACATCTTGGCCACCGATTCATGACCTGAATTAGAAAGAAGTACAGTCGCGCCCTGGCGATGAAGACGCCTAAACAAGTCGGCAAGTCTTAATTGATCCTCTTCAGTAAATCCTGCTCCTTGATAGGCGGTAAAAGAGGATGTTTTTGATAATGGAACATATGGGGGGTCAAAATAAACGAAATCACCTTTGCCTATCGACGCCCAAGGTAATTCCTCAAAAGGAAGATTCTCTAACAAGACACCCCTCAGAGCACTCGAGCACGCCATGATTTTATTGGTGTCTACTATTGTAGGGTTTGTATATTTGCCAAAGGGAACGTTGAATTCCCCTTTTTTGTTAACTCTATAGAGACCGTTATACCCAGCCCGATTTAGGTAGATCATTCTAGCTGCGATATCGATGTCGCTTAACGAAGTTGGATTCTGCTTTCGGACTTCGTAGTAGTAATCTTTGTCGTAATAGTGGCGAGATAGCGCTTGAATAAGCTCAGATGGCTTATCTCTGACCACTCGATAGGTAGTAATAAGTTCAGAGTTAAGGTCAGACAAGATTGCTGACGTTGGGGCGATTTTAAAAAAGAGAGCGCCTCCACCGAGGAAGGGCTCGCAATAGGTTCTAATATTCTTAGGGACATACTGACGGAGGGTTGGTAGCATCCCTCTTTTTCCGCCCGCCCATTTCAAAAAAGGTTCGGCATCGCCATGACCATTGAGACGAAGCCGAGGCTTATGTGCTTCTCCGTTATCTTCGTTAAAAGGCGGTATGGTTGATGCTTCTTCGCTCATAGGGTAGGATGACGATAGCAAAAAAAGGTCTCCCCTCACACCCTAAGAGAGTATAAGAAGAGATAAATTTCGGAATTGAGTTATGTCTAATCAATCACTTATAGCGGCTGAAGCCGCCCAAAGGCGGACTTTCGCGATTATCAGCCATCCTGACGCTGGAAAGACTACGTTAACAGAGAAGCTATTGTTGTACGCCGGTATGATTCACACAGCCGGAATGGTTAAGGGGCGCAAGAATGCGCGTACGGTTAAATCCGACTGGATGAGTATGGAGCAAGAGCGTGGTATCTCTATTACCGCCTCAGCAATGCAGTTCCGTTACAAGGGGGCAGTGATAAATGTTCTTGATACACCAGGCCATCAAGATTTCTCCGAGGATACATATCGGACTCTAACTGCGGCTGATAGTGCTGTGATGGTTATCGATTCTGCTAAGGGCGTAGAGGCACAAACTCGGAAGTTGTTTTCAGTTTGCCGCCTTAGGGGAATCCCGATTCTAACATTCGTAAATAAGATGGACCTACCTGGTAGGGATCCCTTTGATCTGATGAGTGAACTGGAAGAGATTTTAGGTATCCAGACCGCTCCCCTTTACTGGCCAATCGGGTCGGGCAGAGACTTTGTTGGAGTGGTGGATATGGCTAATAACCAGGTCACCACTTTTAAAGAGTCGAAAGGTGGGGCTCAAGAAGCCATTTCTGAGACTATGTCGCTGGATGAATTTAAAAAGCGGGATTTAATTTCAGAGGAACGTCTTCAAAAACTGATCTATGACCTCGATTTACTGAAAGAGGCTGGGACGACTTTTACTAAAGACCGATTTTTAAAGGGAGAGATTACCCCCGTATTTTTTGGGTCTGCGCTTACAAATTTCGGCGTTGAGAATTTTTTTGATAAGTTTACCGAGTTGGCGCCCCACCCTTCCTATCGAATGGCCGACCAGTTAGATGAAGATGGAAAAATTTCGGGAGAAATAATAGTTGATCCAGTAAAAGATCCATTCAGTGCGTATGTATTTAAGATTCAGGCGAATATGGATCCGCGACACAGAGATAGCATGGCTTTTTTGCGGATTAACTCCGGAGTTTTTGAAAGAGACCTCGTAGTTCACCACGAGCGACTCAAGAAAGAGATTAGGCTTTCTCGGTCACACAGCATGTTCGGTGGTGAGAGAAATACTGTGGATATGGCATATCCTGGCGATATTGTGGGGGTGGTGAATCCAGGGGTTTTCTCAATTGGAGACTGTGTTTCCGTAAAGGGCGGTTTTACATTTAAACCTATGCCTAAATTTTCCCCAGAAGTTATTGCGCGAATAAGGCCGAGCGATGTTATGCGCAAAAAATCATTTGATAAAGGAATCGAGCAGCTTAGCTCTGAGGGCGCAGTATTGCTTCTTAAGCCTAGAGGAATGATAACCAACGACTGTCTTGTAGCCGCTGTGGGAAGGCTGCAATTTGAGGTTTTACAACACCGATTGTCGGAGGAGTATAATGTTGAGACGAAGATGGAGGTCTTGCCTTATCAGCACGGAGCTTGGTTAGTAGGCGACCCTGAAAAGTTTAGGCCGCCCTCTGCTTCGATGCTAGCTGAAGATCTCACAGGTAGAGTGATCCTCCTTTACGGTCAAGAGTGGGAGCGTCGTTATGCGCTCGAAAACAATCCAGGTTACGAGTTACTCGACTTTATCCAGTAGGTGCGGCTCTGGAAGACCAATGCCTCAGCTGGATAAATGGCGATTAGTTGGGCCTCTTTCCTACCTCTGGCATGATTTCGTGTGGGTCTCCCTTGTCTCTGCGCTTTTTAAAGTGGAGCCTGATGTCTACGCCAGTAAAGCCAAAGCTCTTTCTAAGGGTATTTTTAAGATACCTTTCGTAAGAGAAGTTTACTCCTTTTGGGTGATCCATAAATAAAATGAACTCAGGAGGAGCAACGCTTGTCTGAAGAGCGAACATAATCTTCACGCAACTCCCACGGTAAGATGGTGCTGGCTTATTCTCAAAGGCTCTTATCAGCACTTTACTTACCTGAGATGTTGGAATTCTAGACCGCGCTGAGCTGTATACCTCTTTAGCTGTATCCAAAACGTTAGGACATCTTCTACCAGTTAATCCTGATATGAATAAAATTGGTGCGTAGGCACAGAACTTTAGAGAGGCCCTAACCGCTCGTTCGTAATCCTTCACGGTACGGTGGTCCTTCTCAATTAGATCCCACTTATTTACAGCAATGATTAAGCCTCGACCACGCTCATGGATAAGCCCCGCAATCTTGGCATCCTGCTCATTAACCCCCTCTGACGCATCAATCAGCAATACCGCAACATCGCACGAAGCCAATGCTCTCAGGGTTCTGAGGTTGCTAAACCTCTCAATACCACCATCCTCTACTCGGCCTTTTTTCCTTAGTCCGGCTGTATCTATGAGGGTATACTCCTGGCCCTCGCGCCTAAATGGAATCTCGATACTGTCTCGGGTAGTTCCTGCTATGTTTGATACAACTAATCTGTCTTCGCCGATTATTTTATTAATCATTGTAGACTTTCCAGTGTTAGGCTTGCCCACAATGGCAATTCGAATTGGGGCGTCGAAAGTCTGGGGAGTGTAACTCTCCTCCTCTAGAGCTTCATCTGACTCTGACTCTAGCTCATCTTCCCGAGAGACATTTTGGTCATCCTCGTCTGCCGAAAGCTCCTCTTGCTCTTCGACCTCAACTGCAACTTCCTCAGCAAATTGTTTGTCTTGCTGCTCTTTTCTAGGAGCAGGTTTTAGTTCCTCAATAATATCTTGAACTAACCCTTGAGCAAGAAGCTCTTCTCTAACTTTTGCTATTAACTCTTTGATTCGTACACCATGAGCGGCGCTGATTGTGAACAGCTCTTTCAGTCCTAATGCATAGAATTCGGCACTAGTGGTCTCAACGCTAGGGCTCTCGCACTTATTCACTATCCAGATAGTGGGTTTATTTGATTTTCTTAGTACCTGAACAACCTCTCTATCCTGTGGGTGAACACCGTGCATGCCGTCAAACATACAGAGCACCAAGTCAGCTTCAGAGATAGCCATCTCTGCCTGATCTCGAACCGCTGAATGGAGCTCGTCATGTTCCTCTCCTAAAAGACCACCGGTATCAACAACCGTAAAGGGAAATCCGTGTTTTCTCACTAAACAGTAATTTCTGTCTCTAGTTACTCCTGCAAAATCGTCTACTACTGCTGTTCCTTTTCGAGCAATAGCGTTGAAAAGGCTCGATTTGCCGACGTTTGAACGTCCAACAATGGCTACAATTGGTACCCTTTTCATGACTGCTCCTGCTCTATTTTTGGTGCGTTTAATATCTCTTTATCTGTCTCTGTTATAAGATCTGCTGGCTTAATTTTAGCTAGCGCTTGCGCAGCTGCCTCTTGTTGAGAGGCTTTCTTGGTGGCGCCTCGACCACGACCAACAATCTCGCCATCAACTTCAACTACAGATACGAAAGTCGGGGCATGCTCCGGTCCTTCCATGCACTCAAGAAGGTAAACAGGGGCCTCGCTACCTGCAGCGTGTAGGGCCTCTTGCAGCTCAGTCTTAGGATCTCGAGGGGTTACGGAGAGAATCATATCGCCGAAAAGTCCTTTTACAGATACAAACGCTTTGTCGTATCCACCATCAAGATAAATGGCACCGATTACAGCTTCTAGTACGTCGGCCAAGATCGATGGGCGCTCGGAGCCACCTGCTGCCATCTCCCCCCTACCTAACTTGATAAACGAGCCAAGTTTCAGCTTTTTAGCCATCTCGGCAAGTGACGCTGTGTTCACCAGAGCGGCTCTCATTTTGGATAAGTCACCCTCTTTTGCCTCTTGATGTTTCTCTGTGAGAAGGTGAGCAACGCTAAGATCAAACACAGCGTCCCCAACAAACTCCAGTCTCTCGTAATCGCTCTTCTCGCCTTCAGCAGGGGCGGACTTGTGAGTTAGGGCTCGCTCTAGCCATGCTCTATCCTTGAATGAATAGGCAAGTGAAACCTCTAGTGCAGAGTACTCTTCTTCTGTGATTACTCTTTGGGGAATTGGTTGAAGGTCTTCTCCGGTCCCCTTCTTTGTTTCAGTTCTTTTGACGATTCCAAATCGCATAGTTCTCTCCTTCGAGATAAAAGATATGGAGAGTGAGTTTGAGGTCCTTATAAAGCTCAAACTATCAAGGCCTTAACCGCTAAGTCCTTAGCGATTAAGAAACTGAGTTATCTGCGATACTGCCGATAAAACTGGCCGTGAATTTTGGCCTAATTTTATCCGAAATACCGAAACTCTCCGAACCCTAGCATTATATATATAATTAAAAATTAGACAAATCGGAGGTCTGGTTATTTTGCTATATTAAGCCCAATAAATTGGGGATGTTGAGAGATATGCTCTACAACTGAGAAATTCAAAGGGAGTTCACCATAAGGCATCTTTGCATCGCTCCTCTGCCACCTACTAAGCCAATCGGTATCAAGGAGGCGAATGTTATCGTAGTGACTCTGACCTGAACCATTCAATGCTACCGTAGTCTCTTTTTTTGGACCCGTTGGAACCCCTGCTCCTACAAAGAATCCTGCTGCTAATAGTCCTGACCTAACTGCTGTGGAGGCAGAGTAAGTAAGGAGAATCGAGGGATGATCTCCCAGGATATCTTTTAATAATTTAAAAGCTTGGAGTGTCCAGAAATGATTGTCTGTATTGGAGGAAAAGGGATCGTAAAATATAATATCCGGTTTGGGGGCTTCTCGAACGTGTTGAAAGTAATCCCCTTCTAAGAGCGTCCAATAAATAGGAAGATCAGAGTGGCTCCACCTTCCGCTTTTTAGAAGTCTACTGGGTGCCTGATGAAATACGTGTGGGAACTTAGTATTGTGCTTTAAAACTAATTTTAATGCATCTGTATCGTTCTCAAAGCTCACTAAATGGAGTGGCCGTCGCTGATTTGAGCTCTCTGCTAACTTGATTGCACTCATGGCGTTAAAGGCTGCCCCCAAGCCGACATCCCATACAACTAAAGGGGTATCGGATTCTTGCTCGAGCCTCTCCTTTAGCTTCGATTGCTGGATATATATCGCGTTGGACTCCTCTAAGGGATTGTTGACTGAGTGCATGGTTTCAGAGAGAGAGGTGTCTTTGATAGTCGAGAAGCCTTCTCCTGATACCAACTCAAATTTTCCAAGAGTTGGTGTAATTGAAAAGTTAGTTTTTGGGGCAGTTATCGGTGTTTCTTGATCGTCTACATCTAAAATAAGTCTCTTATTTTTATAATATTCGATGAATGTTCCATCTAATATCGTCGAGCGAATTTCTTTCATTAAATTATGGTAAAAGGTAAGCGAGTGAATTCCAACAAGTTGAGTTCCGAGAGGTTCATTGGTTTTTATTAAGTGATGCAGATACGCTCGAGAGTATCGCTGGCACGTCGGGCACTTACAATTTGCATCCAGTGGTTCCTTCGAGAACTTATAGGCTCCACGTCTAAGACAAACTTTGCCTTTACTTGTAAATGTCACACCCTGAAAAGCAAGCGCGGTTGGAAGGATACAGTCAAACATGTCGACACCGCGGTGCACCGCTTCCAGTAGATCTATCGGAGTGCCCACACCCATTAAGTATCGAGGCTTATCCTTCGGCAATAACGGTGTGGTCAGCTCGGTGCAGAGCTCCCTCTCCTCTTTTCCTTCGCCCACCGCAAGCCCACCAATTGCGTATCCTTCGAAGGGAATCGATGTTATTTGAGCGGCGCTCTCTTTTCTTAGGTTCGGAAACAGGGCTCCCTGAACAATTCCGAATAATGCCTGCCAAGAATCAGCCCGTGCCTCAAGAGATCTCTTGGCCCATCTGAAGGTTAGGTCCATGGCCGCTCGAGCGGTGGCTTCGTCTGATTTTGACGGAATACACTGATCCAATACCATCATGATATCGCTGCCGATGGCACGCTGCATATCAATGCTTACCTCAGGCGTAAAGAGATGGTACTTGCCG
>CAZWGK010000126.1:0-1214 GCA_964633685.1 uncultured Bdellovibrionales bacterium
CGCACCTGAATATCACTTTGTTTAAATGACAGCTCATTTCCAGCTGCGATAGAAATCTGCTCTTTTACAAGATCGACACCAGTTACCAACTCAGTAACAGGATGTTCAACCTGCAAGCGGGTGTTCATCTCTATGAAATAATGCTTGTTAGTCTCAATATCCACCAGGAACTCGATTGTACCCACATTTGTGTAGTTAACCGCCTTACCGATCTCAACAGCGGCATCCTGCAATGCCTGAATTATTTTCGGATCTAGCGCAAATGGAGGACTCTCCTCAATTAGCTTCTGGTATCTTCTTTGGACTGAGCAATCACGGCATCCAAGCGACACTACATTTTGAAATCTATCTCCGGCAATCTGTACCTCGACGTGCCTAACGCGTGGAAGATATTTTTCAACCAACAAGCTACCATCACCGAACGCTGCTAAAACCTCAGCACTAGCGGTCTGAAATGTATCTTCAAATTTAGCAGGATCGTTGACTATCTTCATTCCTCTACCGCCACCACCAGCGCAAGCCTTAAGAAGAATGGGGAATCCTACGCCCTCTGCTACCGACAAAGCCTCTTTGGAATCGGTAAAACCACGGCTATCGCCGGCAATAGTGGGCACACCGACTTTATCTGCGATTCGCCTTGCTCTGGCCTTATCACCCATCGTCCTCATAGCCCTTGCAGTTGGTCCGATGAATGTGATTCCACAACTAGTACAGATCTCATTGAAGCCTGCATTTTCGCTCAAAAAGCCGTAACCAGGATGAATAGCCTCTGCCCCAGTTGCAATCGCAGCAGACATAATGGCTGTGATGTTTAAGTAACTCTCCTTAGCTAGAGCGGGCCCAATACAAACACTCTCAGTGGCTAACTTAACATGCAGAGCGTCAGCATCGGCCTTGGAGTGAACGGCCACTGTTTTAATACCTAGCTCGTGACAAGCTCTGATAACTCTAACCGCTATCTCACCACGATTGGCAATAAGAATCTTCTTAAATGGAGGCTTCATTGGCACCCAATAATGATAGTTTGACTATTACTTGCTTGGATTGATGAAGAAAAGAACTTCACCATACTCAACAACAGTAGCATCCTGTATTAGTATCTTCTCTACTTTACCTGCGCAGGGGGCTTCAATCTCGTTCATTAGCTTCATCGCTTCGATAATACACAGGGTATCGCCCTTCTTTACGGTCTTTCCTTCAGATACGAAGTTATC
>CAZWGK010000126.1:1224-7282 GCA_964633685.1 uncultured Bdellovibrionales bacterium
CGATAGAATGTGCCTACAATAGGGGACTCTACCTTTACCCAATTAGAAGGGATCTCACTTGAGGGGGCGGCTGCAACGGGGGCCGACAGCACCTCAGCATGATGAGCTACAGTTATTGGAACAACTGGCTGAACAGGAGAGCGACCAGCGCCCCCTTGCAACACAGCTCTACTTAACTTTATGTGAGTGCCGTTATTGGTGAGTTCAAACTCAGACACGTCATTCTGCTTTAGAATCTTTACGATTGCCTCTAGTTCGTCAGTTTTCACGTCAATATCCTTTAGAGAGTTGGCACCCTTCCCATCCGAGGTGCATCGATTTAACATCCGAGAGATAATAGCTAAAGTCTAGATTTTATTCAAATTATCAAGGCCTATGGTTTATTCATGATGTAAAATCGCCATATTAGCCGATTTAAATTCACTACCTGCCCTTAAAACGAAATGGGCCGAGTAGAAACTCGGCCCATTCGTAAGTATATACTAACAATTTTATTAGTTAGAGCATCGATTAATATTAATAAAGTTAATACCCAAAGTTGTGCTCTTTATAAAATCATTACCAGAACCACCATCTTGTTTAGAGCAGGAGAATGAAAACTTAACGTTTTTAAATCCTGTCGCGGAGGGGATTGTATCCGAGGAGCCAACCCATACTTTGGAAAGATTAGTAGCTATTGCCAACGGCAAGGTAACCTCTTTTTCTCCACCCTCTGCATTAACTACAATGCTATCGACTAAGATTCCCGTAGATATCGGGCCGTATACTCCGACACCTGGCACCGTGACGGTATAAGATTCACAGTCAATTGACGAATTGCTGTCATTTAAAAACTTAAATTTTACTTTTCCGTCTTCGAAAGGCTCATCATCATTGCCATCATCACCGCAAACATTTTCTCTAGTTGTGTCCACGGTAAAAGTCTCTTCAACTTTACCGTCAGATAGAATCGCTGATATGATTCCAAAGCCAGCGATATCCGCTCCGCCTGGGCCACCATCATCAGAGATTAAATTGCCACCACCCAAGCCTCCACCACCTGCGCCCGGAAATCCAGCGAATCCATTTGGCACTTCCCCTGAGCATATAACACGTTGAAATGTCCTCTTATTAGCTCCGACTGGGGTTCTGCAACCGATTTGGTAACTGCCGGGACGCTCGCAGCCCACTTTTCCGCTGATATAACCACCGGAATCAGTCATCTCAACACCGGTAGTAGGTTCGATTAACGCCAAGCCCAACTCGGTATCACAAGATATCTTCATATCAGGAACCGCCTGACCACTTCCATTACGAACGGATATCAAAAATCCTCCAACCTGAGAAACCGGTAGAGTCGACGGCAGTGTGGCAAACGAAATGGAGCCAACAGAGTCATCAGCAACGTATGCATCTCCTACTAGACTATCCTCACCTCCGGAAGTGCCTCCGCAGCTAGAGAGGAAAGTCAGAGTACCAGCGATTATCAATCCACCTATGACCGATGCAAGTAGCCTTTTATTCATACCGTTACCTCAACAAAAATTCTTCTAAAAATTAAAACTCACTAGCCGTGGGAGCAATAATGTTATCCGGCGTAAAAATTATGAAATAACTCGCTGGATTTGTTTCGTATCTATTGCCTGCGGAGCTGATTCCCTCAGCTGTGACCTCAACAGCCATAGTGAATGGCAACTCCGGCAAGTTAGTTTTATTGAAATTTAACCAAGTCATAATGTCGGTGGTTACGACAGGGAACTCAGCATAAGATTGAGAATTTAAAACTGTAGTTGTAGTAGATCCGCTAGAGCTTGTAGAGGAACCAGCTCCTGAGCTAACCCCCAAAAAAACGGTTAGCGGAACAACAGTTCTTGGAGGCTGCGCTTTTGCACCCTCTATGTAGTACTTCATCTCTATGCGGTCTACCCTGACAGTTTGGCTGGTCATATTATTTCTCAATCCAGCGACTGTAGTTACTATTCCACCAAAGCTATCGATACCTTCAGGATTTGCCGCACTTAGGGGTACTGACTGACCTACCTCGCCAGCTGGAGCTGTAGTTCCTTCACCTGTGTCTGCATAGAAACCAGTGAGAGTAAAAGATACTCCTTGATCGTTCGTCGGACTGGATCCGCACCCAGCAAAAACAAACAGAGAAGCGAAAGAAAAGTATTTTATAATTTTATTTTTCATTATCGACCCCTATTACAAAGTTGATTTCATGGCAGCATCATCAAAGCTTCCCTCGACAATTCGAGGAGTAATGAAGAATATTAACTCCTCATCCTTATCGTCGATAAGTGTTCTTCTAAAGAGCGAACCAAAAACTGGAATATCCTTAAGGAACGGAACGCCTGAGATACTATCCGAATCTGTAATCTTATAGATCCCGCCAAGCGCAAAGGTCTGTCCACTCGAGACTAAGACAGTGGATGTTGCACTTCTCTCAATTTCAGATGGAATTTCATCAACCTGAGTAGTACCAAGAGTTGATGACTTGGCATTGATATCTAAAAGCACGTAGTAGTCTGGAGAAGCTTGAGGTGTAACGTCTAGTACAATACCAACCTCAAAGCTCTCAGTTGCAACAGCAGAAGCACCGCTAGCAGCAGCACCTTCTCCCGTTGCGACCGACAATCCGCTATCTGGAGTTTTTACACGAATCTTCTCAACACTCTTTATCGTGGCTTTCTTATTGTTGATAGTGGCAACCGAAGGTCTGCTCACAACTCTTACCCGACCCTCCTTCTCCAGTGCGGATAATCTTATACCAACGTTCTTGGTGCCATCAGCACTGCTAAATAGCGCTGTGATCGCAGAGCCGGCATCCTTAACTGAGGCAGGGAATGAGCTGCCGCTATTACCAGAATCAGCCTGACTCCCACCGATACTTACTGAATTTGGGAAGTTATATCCTGTGGCATTACCAGTCTCTGGTGATCTGATGAAGTCGAATCCAAATTCAGATCCAAGATCTCTAAGGAAGCTTCTGTTGGCTTCAACAATTTGAGTCTCTAAGAGCACCTGAGGAGTTCTAAGATCAAGCTTCTGAACTAGCTCTACAACATTCTGAACACCCTTCTGAATATCTTTTACGATGATCTGATTAGTTCTTTCGTCAACTGCAACTGTACCACGCTCAGTGAGTACTGCTTCGACCAGAGCTTTGACCTCTGATGCTTTTGCATAGCTAATACGAATATAACGGACCATAAGAGGCTGTAGATCCTCATCGGCTCTCTGAGCCTCCTTTAAAGCTTCTCGCTCAGAGCGCAATTTATCCAACGGAGCTATTCTTACAACGTTACCCTCTTGAACCTTATCAAGACCATTTGTCTTTAGGATAACATCCAAGGCTTGGTCCCAAGGCACATCGACGAGTCTAAGAGTAACCTTACCAGTGACGTTATCACTCGTGATAATATTCAGATTGGAAACCTCGGCGATAATTCTTAGTGCGTTATCGATATCGGTGTCTTGAAGATCCAAAGAGATCAGTCGACCAGTATACTTCGGCTCGCCCTCTAGAAGTGCAGAGATCTCACTCTCTGAAGGAGCAGAGGTTGGAAGCTCCGAGACAGTCTCAGGCTTGGCGGTACCCGAGCCTGAGTCAGAAAGATCACCACTGGAAGATGCAGAGGTTGCCTCATCAGAAAGCTGGGCCAACGGACCAGACTCAGCAGGTTCGGCGGAAATTATAATACGACCAGCTGCGGCGGAAGCACTAATATCAGTATCTGGTTGAGCAAAAATTCTAAGTAGAAGATTCTCGCCTTGCTGTACTGGTCGTACCGAGCGAATAAGTCCGCCTTCGGGTGGCGACACTAGAGTTCTCATCGCTTGAGGCTCAGCTTTTGCTCCCTCAAGAGTTACAACGAACTCAGATGGGGCTGTCTTAGTTAAAGAGAAAACGCCAGCTGAAGTTACGTTAGCTACAATTCGATTCTGCCCCTTGGATAAGTTCTCCAAAGACAACCCTATAAGCTTCGGCTCAAGAGATTCGGTTGCTAAATTTAGATTCTCAGACTTAGAGGCTGTCGCCAGAGCCTCTCCGCTCTCACTTTCGGAGCTATCAAGCGCAGCAACTAATTCCTCAGTAGTTGGAGCTGCCACCTCGGAGCTAGCCATCTCACCCTCAGATTCAGGTGAGATTACCTGCGACTTCGGCGCGGCGCAGCCAGCGATGAAAAAAATCAGCGCGGATATAAAAATATATTTTACAAAGGAAGGTCTCGCAGATTTAGCAATGACCATGCACCAACTCCTATCAGGAAAAATTTTCACCCGCTTTTAATCTAAAAATAGACCTAACTAAGCGGTCACCTAGGCGAAAAAACATCCCAAAAAAAACGCCCAGGGTACCCCTTGGTTAAAACGATTTAAAGTAACTTGTCAACTTAAATATTGGAAACCTAGCGAAAAAGCTAGGGAAAAAACGCTATCTTGGTTTAAGTAGCTTGAACTAAATAAACATTGTTTTAGTGGGGTATTACCGTCTTCTAGCAGAGTCGACCTGAGCCTGCATGCGCTGCTGCTCCTCTGCGGTTAGATACCTGAATGTTGTAGCGATGCAATTCACCTTTAAAGTGGCGGAGCTTGTCTGAACAGTCGGCTCTAACATCTCAATCTGACTGACATTTACTATTCGAGGCAGAGAAGCTACTGAGGCTAGAAACGACGCTACCTGCTGATAAGAGCCAGACACCGTAATCTCCACTGGTAATCTTGAATAAAAATCCTCAAACTGCTCCGTATTAACCTTAAAGGAAACGACCTCCAAACCGGCCTCTTTAGCTGAGCTAGAAATTGCAGACAGCAACTCTGGCACTTCGCCACTATCTGGGAGCTCGTGAAGAGCTCTCTCTAACTTCATATCGAGATCTGCAACCTCCACTTCGAATTTCTGCCTATTCATGGCCAAGCGCCTCTCTTTCTGAACTTCCATGTTGAGACCATCAATCTTCTGGGAGAGCTCATGGTGCTCCTCAATTCGGTAAGAAATCACATTAGCCCAAATGAGCAAAGCAATCATGAATATACCACCAATCAGAATTCCAACTCTCTGCTGAACCGGCCGCTCGACTATTTCTTCCAGAAAAGGGTTCATGATATCTCCTTGTCTGCGGAATTCTCATTGCTTCCGTAGGTGATTTTTGCAGAGATGGCGAAATGCTTCATCTTAACTCCGCGCACCTCTTCTTGTCTGGCTTCAAGCAAATCCACTCGCTGAAATAGCTCTGACTTCTCGAGAAGCTTTATGAAATCAGCGATGGTCTGGTTATCTAAAGCTAATCCATCAATCCTTAGTGAGCCCCCCTTATCACGAATCTCCAGTAGCCAGGATTTTTCTGGGATAGCCGAATTTAACTGGTCTAAGACCTTAACGGGTCCAACTTTACGTTTTTTTAAATCATCAATTACAAAAAGCTTGTTCCGTAGAACTTCTCTCTTCTTCTCGAGATCACGAACCGTCTTGGTTTGCTTTTTTAAGTCGGTCAAATGGGACCTTAATATTGAGTCGGATTGTTTGAGATAGGCAATCTCGTAATCAAGATGAGAGGCATAAGTCCACCCAAATATAATGACTACGGCAAGAGATAAAACAAATATTGCCACCTGAAAGTGGGCATTAAAATCAGAGCTTGTTCTATCACCAATTAGATTTATTTTAATCATACATTACAAGGCTGCGCCCCCCTCCACCTTGTCTCCGTATGCGCGCATCGCCAATCCAGCCGAAATAGTCATCGCTGGACCAAGCTTTGCTATGTACTCCTTGTTAAATTCGGGACCAACCTCTATTCCTCTCAGAGTATCAAATAATTCGACCTGAACTCCCGAGGCCTCAGACAGTTCTTTTGGCAAGCCCTCTAATAAAGCTCCACCACCAGATAGAAAAACTTTACCTAGCTCTTGATCCACTCCGCAAGCATTCCACATGATTCTGATTTGACGATCTAGGTCAGCCACTAAAGCTCTCCTGCTCTTTTGGATTACACTCATGACTCTCTCATCTGCCGAGGATTTTCCGGCACTAGCTTCAAGCTTTAACGTCTCTGCATCTGCCAATTCTACTCCC
>CAZWGK010000127.1:0-1835 GCA_964633685.1 uncultured Bdellovibrionales bacterium
GCCAAGAACGAGTTTCTAAAGCAAGGCAATAACTACCGCCGTGCATTAAAAGAGACTCAAATTGCTTTTGAGGCTTGGCAGAAAGTTAAGAGCAAGAAGAACTTCGGTGATCTTGAGAAGAAGTATCGTAAGCACCTAAAGAAGAATGCGGCTAAAATTAAAGAGCTCAACCTAAGTCTCAAACAGATGGAGGCGATGGCTGAGTATGTTAAAGAGATCTTTAATCAGGCCATAACCGTTTCCTCTGGATTACGAGATCTGGAGAGGAAATTAGGTCGTCCGAGAGCGGAGTTAATAGAGGCAGTGCCTGAGTTGATTAGCGACAATCAGATGGAGTTTAAGCGAGCCTGTCGCAGACTCAAGTTGAAAGCTAATGAGGCCCGAGATATCGGATTAAAACTGCAATCTTTGAAAGATAAGATGGTAGTGCTTGAAGCCGACATCATGAGCGACTTCGAGGAATTCAAAGAGTCCGTCTATAAGTTAAAAGACGGCGAAATGAGAGCCAAAGAGGCCAAGCGTGAATTGATTGAGGCCAACCTTAGATTGGTGGTTTCGATTGCCAAGAAGTACACCAATAGAGGGTTGCAGTTTTTAGATCTGATTCAGGAAGGCAATATCGGT
The DNA here is from genome assembly GCA_964633685.1 of uncultured Bdellovibrionales bacterium. Lineage (GTDB taxonomy): Bacteria > Bdellovibrionota_C > UBA2361 > UBA2361 > J135 > JAWXBT01. The sequence goes on from CAZWGK010000127.1 coordinate 625, forward strand.
TTGATGAAAGCCGTAGACAAATTCGAGTATCAACGTGGTTATAAGTTCTCGACTTACGCCACTTGGTGGATTCGTCAGGCCATTACGAGAGCGATTGCAGATCAAGCTCGCACTATTCGTATCCCAGTGCACATGATTGAGACTATCAACAAGTTGTTGAGAACTTCGAGACAACTAGTACAAGATCTCGGTCGTGAGCCAACTCCAGAAGAGATAGCTGTGAAAATGGATATCTCGGTAGATAAAGTGCGTAAGGTTATGAAGATAGCCAAGGAGCCGATATCTCTGGAAACACCGATAGGTGAAGAGGAAGATTCTCTGCTTGGGGATTTCATAGAAGATAAGAGAGTTTTGTCTCCAGCCGATGCCGTTGTGAATATGAATCTCCAGGAGCAGACCCGTCGAGTGCTCTCGACTCTGACTCCGAGAGAGGAGAAGGTCTTGAGAATGCGTTTCGGTATCGGAGAAAAGAGTGATCATACTCTTGAAGAGGTAGGTCAAAATTTCGATGTTACCAGGGAGCGTATACGTCAGATTGAAGCTAAAGCCCTCCGGAAACTCCGTCATCCGAGCCGCAGCAAGAAGCTGAAAGGGTTTGTAAACGAGTAGTCTACTATTTCGTGCTGGCCCTTCTTTATGGTACCGTTAAGCAACTTTTAAGGGGCTTAACGGTATGAACATTTTCAAATCCAAACTAGTTCTAATCGCGTTGCTGGCATTAACCGGTTGTGGTCGTTATGTGAAGGCAGTCGCACCTGAGATGATGGCTCCGGCTCCCGTTAAAAATTTCACCGTAGCTCCGATGACTGACGGTCTACTTTTTGCCTTTGAATCAAGTGATGAGGATGTCAGGGGTAAGGCCCTCAAATCTCTCGAAGGTTACAACCTTTATCGGAAAGAGCTTGTCACAGCAGAGACAAGCATATTCAAAAGAGATGGGTATGTTTTGCTCACCACGATTCAAGATAAACACCTTTTGGCGCTTGATCAGTTAAGAGAGCAGGCCAGAGTGCAAGGAAGGAATCCCAGTAAGGTAGTTGTTCCGCCTCAACTAAGAACATTTTCTTTTAAAGACACATCTTTAGTTAATGGAAAAATTTATGCCTACAGATTGGTTGGATTCAACCAGAATGGAGTTGAGGCGGAAGTCGATCGGATGATAAGAGTAGAGTACGCTGGTGATGCTTCCAAGGTGGATACTCTTAGATGAT
>CAZWGK010000127.1:1935-7185 GCA_964633685.1 uncultured Bdellovibrionales bacterium
ATAGAGCTGGCGAAAAAGGCTCAACAGGTCGGGGCTGATGGGATTTTATTAGTAGCCCCTTTCTATAATAAGCCATCCCAGGAAGGTCTTATTGCTCACTTTAGTGCAGTAAGAGACTCAGTAGATCTTCCAATTATTGGATACAATGTACCGAGTAGGACTGCGACCAATATGTTGCCAGTAACAGTCGCAAAACTGGCGGAGGCAGGCACTATTGTGGCACTAAAAGACGCCTCAGGTTCGATGGAGCAGATGCTAGAGACTTTAAGGTTGTGTCGGCATAAGATTTCAATTTTATCGGGTGAAGATTGTCTGACTTTTAGCAATCTAACCGCGGGTGGTGCCGGAGTAATCTCAGCAACTGCAAATATAGTTCCACATCTATTCTCATCTATATATTCTGAATTTAATTCGGGAGACTTGAAGAAGAGTCGAGAAATACAGTTTCGGCTTCTTCCGCTTATCTCTGCGATGTTTCTTGAGAGTAATCCTGTGCCTGTTAAAGAGGCTTTACGGCAAAGGGGAGTTATTAAAAGTGGCTCAGTTAGACTTCCGCTTTTAAAGGCTAGTCAGGAGACCTGTATTAAGATTAGAGACGTGATTCAGAGCGAAGGTTAATTGATAATTTATTAAGTTGAATGGCTTGTGAATAAGATTTCAGTAGCAGTAATTGGTGCAGGCGGGAAAATGGGCCAATCTGTGTGCCGATTGATCTCTGAGTACCCAAACCTTGAGCTGCAAGCCGCAATCGATAAGCCAGGGGAAGAGATAATTGGCAAGAGTGTGAGCTCCAATTTTGAGCAGGCATCTTTGAAATACTCTGATAGCATCGAAGCTGGTGTTAGAAGTACGGATTCTGTGATTGATTTTTCAGCCCCTGAGAGCACTGAGAGATTGGTGGAAGTTTTGTTGGATTGCCCAAAGCCGACTGCTATTTGTACTACTGGATTATCGCAAAAAACGTTATCAAGGATTAGAGAGTTGGGAGTGAAAGCCCCAGTGCTGGTGGCATCGAATACTTCTCTCGGCGTCTTTGCGCAGCGACAGCTCGTTTCCATAGCGACCCAAATTCTAGGTGATAAATTTGATATCGAGATAGTAGAGAGCCATCATAAAAATAAAAAAGATTCGCCGTCTGGTACTGCTATGACCCTAGCAGAGGAGATCTGCTGTCATCGTGATTTGAAAGTCATAACAGACAGAAGTAAATCGGCCTCTTGTCGCGATAAAAACGAATTAGGCATCTCCTCGATTAGAGGTGGAGATACTATTGGTGAACATACAGTTTATTTTATTGGAAACGGTGAGAGACTTGAGGTAACACATCGTGCATTTTCTCGTGATATCTTTGCCAGGGGGGTACTTGAGTTAATTACTATTTTACATGATCTGAAACCTAGTGTTTATAACCCTGCCGAATTGTTTCGCTTATTCGGTCCCAATTTAGCTTACTAATAAATCGTTCTTTACTTCTCTTTTCATTTTTATTTTAATGTTTACTACGTTATATACAGAATCATGTGATGTTCGATTGAAGATCAGAACAGTTTCTGATCATGTTGTAAGGAGGCAATCGAACTGAAACGAATTTTTTAAAGTTAGGAAAGATTATGGTTAAGAGAGACAAGTCAAATTATCTGATACAGTCAGTTTCGCATTCTTTAGATGTTTTAGAGGAGCTAGCTGGATCTCAACCTGAGATCGGCGTTACCGAATTGTCAAAGAGGTTGAAGCTACATAAGAACAATGTTTTCCGCCTCCTCGCAACTTTAGAGTTACGTGGTTATGTAGAGCAAAACAGAGATAGCGAAGATTACCGTTTAGGCGTTAAGGCTCTTCAGCTAGGCCAGGCATACTTGACACATAGCTCACTGGTTTCAAGAGCTTATCCGATTATCAAACGTCTTTCTGAGACAATCGGGGAGACAGTTTCTCTTGCCACTCTGCAAAACGGAAATGTTCAGTTTCCAATCTCTGTAGAGTCCAAGAGACCAGTCAAAGTAAACCAACGTGTTGCTGTGGCTCATCCAGCTAAAGAGAACGCTGCTGGTAGACTATTAACAGCCCAACTCTCTGATGCAGTTTTAGCCGAGATTTTAGCTGCTAATAAGCCTCAAGATGCTGCAATTAAGAATCAACTGAATGAGCTTCGTAACTCTGGCTTTATTCTAGATCGCGGAGCAATCGAGGCTGACGTGGTTGCAATGGCGAAAGTGGTTACTGGAGTAAGTAACGAAGTCGTAGCAGCTATTGAAGTGTTGGCTCCTCAGTATCGCGCAAGAGCGGATGAGATCGTTCCGAAGCTTGAAGAGGCAGCTCATCAGTTATCCACAGCTCTAGGATCTATGAAGCGTGGCTTGGTATCTGGTTTAGAGAAAGAGACCACGGTATCTTCTCAGATGAAAGATACAAGAATGTCGAAAGGCATGTAGTAGATGACTCTCGCCCTCCAACTTTCTGAAGAGCAGTTGGCTCTCCAAGCGGAGGTGCGAAAGTTCGTCGCCAACGAAATCTCCCCAGTTGCAGCAAAGTTTGATGCTTCTGGGGAGTTTCCTTTTGAGGTTTTTAAAAAGGCCCATACCTTGGGCTTCATGAATCTAACTCTTCCTGAAAATTGTGGTGGTGCTGGATTATCTATATTCGATACATGCTTAATTATTGAGGAACTAGCGGTCGGCTGTGCAGGCATGGCTACCTCAATTTTAGCCAATGATTTAGCCCTTCTTCCTATTCATGTTGGCGGGACAGATGTCCAAAAGCAGGCTTTTATAGCCCCGATTGTTAAGGATGCAAAGTTTGCCTCATTTTGTCTAAGCGAACCGGGCGCAGGTTCGGATGCTGGAGGAATCTCCACCTCCATCACCCGTGATGGTGATAGTTACGTAATAAATGGATCTAAGCAGTGGATAACTAACGGTGGCATAGCATCACAGTTCACGGTCTTTGCCACCCACGATAAATCCAAAAAACACAAAGGGATATCGTGTGTGGTTGTCCCCGCTGAGACCAGGGGAATAACTCGTGGTCACCATGAGAATAAGATGGGCCAGAGGTGCTCTAATACAGTTACTTTGACTTTTGATAACGTTAGGGTCCCCGCTGCCAATTTAATAGGGAAAGAGGGTGAGGGATTTACCGTTGCCATGAAGACCCTCGATTTAACTCGGCCTCTAACTGCAATCTTAGCGGTAGGAATTGCCAGAGCCTCTTTAGATGCCAGCATAGCTTACTCAAAAGAGCGCAAGCAGTTTGGTTCCTCGATATCTAATTTTCAGGCTGTCCAGTTTATGTTGGCGGATATGGCTACTGAAAATGAAGCAGCGCGACTTTTGACTTGGCAGGCTGCCGGACTCTTAGATAAAGGGCTCAATGCCACAAAAATGTCCAGTATGGCCAAAAGATTTGCGGCCGATACGGCTATGAAGGTTACTACTGATGGGGTCCAGATATTTGGGGGGTATGGCTACACTAAAGACTATCCGGTTGAAAAGTTAATGAGAGACGCCAAGCTTCTTCAAATTTATGAGGGGACTAGTCAAATTCAGAGACTGGTTATTGCCCGAGAGTTGCTCAAAGGCTAGATTCTAGTCGTAAATAAAACATAGGTAATTTATGAAGATTCTCGTACCAATTAAACGGGTGCCTGACTATGAGGCCAAGGTAAAAGTAAAAGCCGATGGCTCTGGCATCGAGACCCAAGACATCAAGTGGATAGTAAATCCTTTTGATGAAATAGCCGTTGAAGAGGCACTCAAATTAAAGGAGGCAGGTAAAGCTACCGAGGTGGTGGTTGCTACTATCGGACCTGAAGATGCTTCGCAACAACTTAGGTATGCCATGGCGATGGGTGCCGATTCTGGTGTGCATGTCAAAACAGATGCTTGGGTAGACTCAGATTCTGCTGCACGAATTATTGGTGAGATATTTAAGAAGGGTGGATACGGCCTAGTAATAATGGGCAAGCAGTCGATTGACTCAGATGCTAGCCAGACCCCGCAACTGCTTGCTGCTCGTCTAAAAATGGGTCAGGCCTGCTTTGCTTCCAAAGTAATACTAGATGGAGATATTGCAACTGTAACTAGGGAGGTTGACGGGGGGCTTGAGACCATTAAGGTGAAGCTTCCAGCTGTAATCTCAACAGATTTACGATTAAATCAACCAAGATATGCATCTCTGCCAGGTATTATGAAGGCCAAGAAAAAGCCTTTAGAGGAAGTATCGGTAGAGTCTTTGGGTGTGACATTGGCTCCTAAGATAAAGGTAATCAAGATGAGTCCTCCACCAAAGAGACAGGGTGGTAAAAAAGTTGATTCAGTTGAGACCCTGGTAAAAGCACTCAAAGATGAGGCGAAAGTTTTATAATATTATCGGTCAATTTTTATGAGTAACATTTTAGTATTCCTCCAACATAATCAAGGCAAGCTGCCCAAGGTGGCTAAGTCTGCCGTCAAGGCTGCTCACGAGCTGAAGGCTGTCTGGGGGCACTCTGGCGTTATTGGCGTTGCTGCTGGAGTCGGTGCCAGTGGTGCTGCTGATGAGGCTTTGAAGCTCGGTCTATCGAAGGTAGTTTTTTGTGAACACGATTCACTTAAGAACTACACGGCAGTGAACTACAGCGAGCTTTTGGTTAAAATTGCTTCTACTGAGGGCTGCTCGACTTTGGTAGCAGCGGCGACCACAACAGGGAAAGATCTTATGCCTAGAGTGGCTGCTTTGATGGATGCAATACAGGCTTCGGATATTATCGGTATTAATACTGATGGCACGCTGAAACGCCCGATGTATGCCGGAGATGTTATTGCTGATGTTGAAGTTGGCGCTGGAAATAGGGTGGTTACAGTAAGAGGCACTGCCTTTGCTCCTCAGATCGAGGGGGCTCCTAGCGGCTCTAAGGTGAGCTTCGATTTTGCTCCATCTGGTGAGGTCTTCACTGAGTTCGTATCGTACGAGACTTCTAAGAGTGAGCGACCAGAGCTATCAGATGCTTCTATTGTAGTGAGTGGTGGTCGTGCGCTTAAGTCATCTGAGACTTTTATGCAGGTGATGGCTCCGCTGGCCGATGTGTTTGGGGCTGCAATTGGAGCTTCACGTGCGGCGGTTGATTCGGGATATGCACCAAATGATTGGCAAGTCGGGCAGACCGGTAAGGTTGTAGCGCCGAGTTTATATGTTGCTGTCGGCATTTCAGGAGCTATTCAACATCTAGCAGGAATGAAAGATTCAAAAGTTGTGGTTGCTATCAATAAAGAC
>CAZWGK010000128.1:0-1181 GCA_964633685.1 uncultured Bdellovibrionales bacterium
CTCCAGGAACAAAGACGATGTGGTAAAAAATTTGCCCCACTAAGAATACGAGGAGGATAATTACTGTCCGCTCTAAGATCGACGACCTTTTAAAGTTGTTGGTGACTTGCCGCGCAAAATCTTTGAAGGTTAGTTTAGGTGTGGGGCGTTTCGCTCTGTAGGCCATATCAATTTATTATTATTTCCCGTCCAGCTAGGCTACCCGTATCCCCCAATTCCTACAAGAATCCTTCGCTGAATCCTTTGTCTCAGAGACCGCGATAACATTGAAATGATTAAGTATTTTAGCTTAAGAGACCTAAACGGACCTAAAAATAGCATTCAGCCAATCATATTTTCGTGAAAATTCGCGATATCAAAACGTTTCTTCAACCGGACTAAGTCGGTAAGAGAGTCTGATCTCAGCACAAAAAGTTCTCATAAGGATTATATACCGCCCAAGGACGATACAGCTTTTTAAAATCCAATCATTTAAAAAATAAAAATTGCGGCGGTGAAGGTGAGGAGCTTCTATAACCAAAAATCCGACTTTAATTCTTAAAGTACAACTTGCCTTCCCAGAGCATGTCGACTGCCAGAGTTAGGAGTGAGCTCCCCTTACTTAGTGTTTGCCACTTCCAACGCTGAAAGTTGAGGCATCGGCCCCCAATTTTAATCATGATCATTCCCCCGAACACCGCCTCGAAACCCGAGTCGAAATAAAATTCTCACTCTCTCAGGAATCATTTCAAAAATTAGAAGAGGTCAAAGCTGCTCTCTCAAATAAATTAGGCTCAGGTGCATCTGTTGAAGAGATATTTAATGAACTAATGAATCGGTATTTGAAAACGGCTCGGCCTAAATCAGAGAGCCTAGCCGAGCCCACCCAATCAGAGAATGGCGCAGGCAATCGACTGGGAGATAGGGCCATTTCAAAACTAAGCTCGACACCAAGAGTAAGAACCCGATACATTCCCAAAGCCATTCGCAGAGAAGTTCTTGATAGAGATGAATCTAGGTGCAGTTTCATTTCTGCCGATGGTTCTCGATGTAATTCTAAATTTCATATTCATCTGGATCATATTGAGCCTTATGCGCTTGGGGGGTAGGCGTACACCTGAAAATCTTCGGCTTCTTTGTGCTGGACATAATCAGGCTAGGAATAGGGGGTAAAGGTCGTCGGTTCGAATCAGTTATTAGGT
>CAZWGK010000128.1:1281-7124 GCA_964633685.1 uncultured Bdellovibrionales bacterium
TGATGTATCTGAAGTGGATGATACCAATTGGTCGGGGCGAGAGGATTCGAACCTCAACTGAGGGAGGCCAATGCTTCGCCAGCTCGCATTGGCCCAGTCTCGGCCTCCGATTGTAAATCCTTCGGATTTACGAAGTCGGCCGCCTGTCGGTCGTCGGTTCGAATCAGTTATTAGGTTGATGTATCTGAAGTGGATGATACCAATTGGTCGGGGCGAGAGGATTCGAACCTCCGACCTCTAGTTCCCAAAACTAGCGCTCTAGCCAGGCTGAGCTACGCCCCGAAAAGGTATGAGGGACAGACTGTAACGGTACTTGCTGGAAGGATCAAGGGGGAGAGGGGGTTTTTTGTAGAACTTTATCCTGGAATTTAGGGGGATTAAAACGGCTCTCTGGTTAATAACCCCGATTTTGGGGTATTTAGGAGAGGGTTTATATTTACTGGATTTCAAATGAATACCGTTAGAATTAGAGACATAAACAAAAATAAGGTCCCCGTTGGCGACTATACCCTTTCAGGCTGGATTCGAAGCCATAGAATTTCCAAAAATGTTGCCTTTATTGATCTCACTGACGGCACCGGAGTAAAGGGGCTACAGGTAGTGGTGGATACTTCGTCGAATATTTACGACGCGATTAAAGATCGTTTAACCACAGGAGCCTCCATAAAAGTCTCTGGAACCCTCGCGCCATCAGGAGGACAGGGTCAGGCCTTCGACTTCAACGCCAAGGCGATTGAAATTCTGGGCGATGCCTCAGCAGAGGAATATCCGCTCCAAAAGAAAGGCCACACCTTAGAATTCCTTCGTACAATTCTGCATCTCCGCCCACGCTCCAACACTTTTGGAGCCGTATTCCGCCTGCGTTCGGTCGCAGCGATGGCTGTTCACACATATTTTCAGGAGAGGGGATTCTATTATTTAAATAGCCCAATCATTACCTCCTCAGACTGCGAAGGAGCCGGGCAAATGTTCAGAGTCACTACTCTAAACATGGAGAACCCGCCAAAACTTAAAGACGGGAAGATTAATTACGAAGAGGATTTCTTCAAGCAGGAGGCTAGCTTAACAGTTTCGGGTCAATTGGAGGGAGAGATGTTCGCAACTGCTCTTTCCAAAGTTTACACATTTGGTCCAACCTTTAGGGCAGAAAATTCAAACACCGCCCGACACTTGGCTGAGTTCTGGATGATTGAGCCAGAGATGGCATTCTATGATCTGAATGACAACATGGCCTTGGCCGAGGATTTCACCAAATTCATCATCAAGTATGTGCTTGAGAGATGCGATGAGGAGATGGCATTTTTTGATCAATGGGTTGAGAAGGGAATTCTTTCTGCGGTTCAAAAAGTTGCTGATTCAAAATTCGGCAGAATAACCTATACTGAGGCGATTGATATCCTTCTTAAGAGCGGTAAAAAATTCGATTACCCAGTGAAGTGGGGCATCGATCTGCAATCAGAGCACGAACGTTTTCTGACTGATGAATATTTCAAAGGCCCAACTTTCGTGACTGATTATCCGAAAGAGATTAAGGCCTTTTACATGAGATTAAACGAAGACGGCAAAACTGTGCGCGCTATGGATATGTTAGTGCCCCGAATCGGTGAGCTCATCGGCGGCTCTCAGCGTGAAGAGCGTCATGATGTTTTAAAGCAGAAGATCGCCGCCCAAAACATAAAAGAAGAGGACCTTTGGTGGTACTTAGAGCTACGTAAATTTGGAACTGTTCCTCATGCTGGATTCGGTTTGGGATTTGAAAGATTCCTAATGTACATGACTGGAATGCAGAACATTCGGGATGTCGTTCCGTGCCCACGATTCCCAGGATTTTCTAAGTTCTAGGGGACCTTAGTTGGCGCTCTTGTAGGCTTTTAGCGCCGTCAGAATTCTAAATAGCCTAATGTTTAACTCGGCTGGAGGAATCTCTGCGCTCAGAGGAACATCTGTTGTCAGTCCGAAGCCAGTCTCAAGGTTTTGCAGCTTCATCAAGAAGTCTCCCTTGAGCTTGTTTGAGATCTCTAGTTTTGTGACATCTCTCTTGACTCTTCTAACATCCACCAAGGAGTGAAGGGCCCCGAGATTATGAAGTAATCGGTGATCGTTCGCTTTCGGAGCTGGCAGTGCACATTTAGCCTTTTGAGCTGCCTTTTCGTCTCGTTTTTGTGTTGCAATAGATTTTAGCGGGCTAAATTTTATCTCTCCCTCTTCAGTCATATACATCGTCGTAACCAGAGAATCATCCGACCCTTCGGTCCAGGCCACTGGTACCGTAGCGGTAACGAGGTTACTGGCTGATTCGTTGACCTCGATCCCAGTTTTCTCGAGGACACCATTTTTTGAAACAACCAACCCAACTACCTTGGTTGGTTGATGTTCAGTAGGAATAGCCACTGTCACATCCACAGCAAAAACATTCTGCACAAAAAGGAGAGAGCTTAATGCAATCACAAAGGTCTTCATTGTATCTCCTCCTGTAAACGCTTAAGGGAAGTGAGTACCTCGCTATAACTCTCGTTTTCTTTTTCTAGCTCGCGGGATAACTCAGACAGCGAGCGGGCTAGTTCAATTCCTTCTTTATCTTTTGGGATTGTGACATCAACGTTAGAGGCTTGATATTCACACATTCGTTCAACCCTAAATTGCTCAGTGGTTGAATGAGATTCGGCTGATGCTTGGGCATGGAACCGATAAGCTAAATCTTTGATTGGAGCTTTCAGTACAGTTTTATAAATGGTGCGGTCCTTTTCTCCAATGCCGCCTTCCATTGGGATGTTTATTAGAACTCCATCAAGAATTACTTCGGCAGTGACCTTAACGCTTAGGTCTTTATTATTAGGTAATAAGACTTCCAAAGTGGTCGGTCTGCCAGCATCTGGGAGTAAAGCCGGTAACATTTGGCGGTGAACCATTGTGAGTTTCTTGTCTTCAGCAGCAACTGATGTTGGAAAAGAAGAGATAAGTGCAGTAGCGATGAGAAGTATTCCCTTAATTTTTATCATTGGCTTTCCTCATCAGATTTCGAGAGCTGTTGCACGCGCCACTCACCTTGAGCGTTGTTGATAACATTTTTAAAGAAACCAATTACCTCGCCACCCTCAACTATTTGGCCTGTTAACTTTAGAACAAAGCCATTAGCAGCTACTGATATTGAGTCACCCACGTTTAATCCTTCAGTCGATACGACCGATGGTATCCAGCCCTCAATTCCAACAATGACTGCGATCTTATTAGCTTCTGGGAATGAAATCAGAGTCAGACTGTGATGGGAGTTTGGATACAACCCAGAAATTTCACCGTGATACATGCCGGCCCCCATCAATGGGAACTGGGATTGCTCTGTCGAGGCCTCCGGAATCAATGGTTCTTCACTAGTCGGAGCCTCGAATGACTCTTCATTACCCGCAGCACTATCTTCAGCTATAATCTGTCTCTTCTTTGTTGAGGGTTCATTGCTCGGCATAAATTGCCAAACAAGAGCCGCCAAAAATAGAAGACCAAATACTATAATTTGTTTAGGCACTCGTTTTGATGTGGGCTCTTCTAATTTAGGAGAGGCGATGGCTGATTTTTTGCCTCCCTTTTTCGAACTATTTGCAATTAGCTCTCGGGCTATGCTCTTGGATGGGGTCGGCGCAATAGGAGTTTCATCCGCTAATTCATCGTTTGGCTTGGCTGTAAGATTTTTAACAGAAGTCGCCTGATTCAGTTGGTGCCCATTTAGGAGGCTTGCTGCCTGATTGCTTTCTTCCATCATCCGACTCAATGGAGATTGAAGATTTGTCTTATTTATCGCAGGACGCTCAACTTGTAGTTCAGCAGTACCCAATCCCAGGGATGGCGTAGCGACCTTAGTGTCTGGAGGTGTCTTTACAAGAGCTGAAGATCTCTGAGTAGGGGCGTTAAATCCACTCATAGCCTGAGTCTCGATGCTTAATTCTTTCTCACGAGTCTCATTGATATAAACTGGAGGCGGAGTAGGTAATGATTTCTCCTTGACGACTTCAACCTTGTTAGCCAAGGGCTTAGCAGGTGCAGCTGTCTTTTTAAGGATATCACCCTTACCTGAAATCATAAACTCAAGAAGGTCATCTGCGGATCTTGGTCTATCGTTCTTACTGTAAGAGAGACATTTCATTATAGCGGTGGCGAAATTCGGAGATATATTCGGCACTAATTTATTTATCGGGGTGATATTATTGTTTTGGCGCACGGTTAATTGCTTCATTAACGGCACCCCTTCAAAAGGATGTTTGCCCGTTAACAACTCATAGAATGTAACTGCGAGAGAATAGATATCGGCACTTTCTGAATACTCAATTCCTTCTAATACTTCAGGAGCCATGTAGGAAAATGTTCCTACGCCTTTTCTGAGCTCCTCTATAGAGGATTCATCTCCGGGAAGGATTGCAGTTCCAAAATCGCCCAGTCGTACCTCTTGGTCGTCTAAAACCAGAATGTTATCAGGCTTTATATCGCGGTGAATGATACCTGATTTATGGACAGCGCAGAGTGCCTCAACAATCTGCATAAACAATCTTTCAGCCTGCAAGGCTGGTAGTTTTCCACCTGTAGTAGAGACGTAACGCCGCAAGTCTCCCTCTGGCGCATATTCCATAGAGAGATAGCAGAGAGAGTCGAGTGAATGAAAATCTTCGATGCGGATTACGTAGCGATGACGAGCTGCCACCATCGCTAAAGCTTCTTTGCGGAGTCTCTCGTTAATCTCTTGATTTGATTTTGTCTTGCCGTGGTTTACTAAGACTTTAAGTGCAACTTGGTTGTTGGGGTTAGTTGCATTTTGAGCATGATAGACCACGCTTTGAGATCCTCGGCCAACTATGCCGACGATTTCAAATCGTCCATCAAAAATTTTTTTCTTTTTACTCGTTGCAACCATGAAAACCGGCTTTTTATTTTCTCCAGACAAACGGTTCGGGATGAAAATTATAATCCCGATTCCGTTTCCAACCTAAGCCTAAACGTAGGCTTTGGATTTTCTGGAATACCACTTAAGTTATTGTTAAAATTTCACTTATTGTGCTGCTGAAGTTCAAATAATCTTAAATTTTGGTAGACCATTTGCGAAGAATTATGAGTTTTTAGCCTAAATTCGACTAAAAAAGGGCTGGAAGGGGCTAAAACCGAGGGTTCTAAGAAATTTTATTACCTTTAATGACCCCATTTTAGCTGGGTTAAAACTCGATTATGGAGGGTTATTTTTGCTAGAAGTCAGGGGATGGATTGACCAGAGCTCATCTTTCCCTTACTTTTAGACCTCACGTACCCGTAGCTCAGCTGGATAGAGCATTAGCCTTCTAAGCTAAGGGTCAGAGGTTCGAATCCTCTCGGGTACGCCATTATCTTCTTGTAGTAGTTTTTGCGAACGCCTTTTTGAAATAGCACGCTCATGTCAAAGTATCTCGCCATCGTCGAGTCACCAACCAAAGCAAAAACTATCAGTAAGTTTCTAGGTAAAGATTTTACTGTACTTGCCTCCTACGGGCATGTGCGAGACCTCCCAACAAGCGCAGCAGAAATTCCAGCTGAAGTTAAGAAAGAGAAGTGGGCCCGGTTGGGTGTAAATGTCGATAAAGATTTTGAAGCGCTTTATGTAGTTCCCGCAGAGAAGCGAGAGAGAATAAAAGAGCTAAAAGCCAACCTTAAAGAGGCCGACGAGCTTTTACTCGCAACCGACGAAGACCGAGAAGGGGAATCTATCAGTTGGCATCTTTTAGAGGTTTTAAAGCCTAAAATACCAGTAAAACGTCTGGTCTTTCACGAGATTACCAAAGAGGCGATTGACCATGCATTGCATACGGCGCGCTCTGTTGATGAGAACCTTG
>CAZWGK010000129.1:0-6979 GCA_964633685.1 uncultured Bdellovibrionales bacterium
AAGATATGGGTTGATTAAAGTACAGCCACTTTTTTAGAGCTGGCTCTAGAGCTGGATTAACATCACCCTCTGCCTCTTGGGCCAGCCCTTCATCAAGCCATCCCGGGGTTCTTCCACCTGAGAGGGCGTTGATGACTGCATGGGTATACTCATGACTCACGGATCTAAAGAGTTCATCCATGTCTATGGGCTCTTCAAAATTTAGAGGGATAGACATAATGCCTTTGTAGTAAAGGGCATTAGTCCAACCAGGTGCTCCAGTTTCGCGATAAAACACCTCGGCATCGATAAGCTTTAATGTAGTCTCTCCGGCAGGGATGGGTCCAAATATTTTAGTGTAGTGAAGGTGAGCCTTTTTTAGGTGGTCTGATAAACGCTCAGCTAGCCAGAACCACTCCTTTGGGGACACCAACATTAGCCGACCCCCGCCAGACAGTTCCATGGGGCGGCTTCGATAGCTCGCCATTACCTGGGGTTTAGGAATGGTTATCTTTTTGGTTTCACTAAATGCAGGTGTGCTCGGGGATGCAATATAACCGCACCAAAATAGAACCAGTAATAAACTCCTTAACCAACCTCTATCCACAGCCCGTCTACCTTGCAGAAAGAAAACAAACACTTTCTTTTCGTTGATCTCCTGCTTTCTTCGGGTTAAAAGTCGTCTGGTAAAACCCTTTTAGAGGACTTTTCTATGACTACCCGTGTTCAAGAGATCCTAAGTTGGTATCGGTCGGAAAATAATGCAGTATTAGCTAATCTTTTTAGGCTGATGAATACCGGGTACTTAGCAGGCTCAGGAAAATTCGTAATTTTGCCAGTAGACCAGGGTTATGAACATGGCCCAGCTCGAAGTTTTGCACCAAATCCAGCAGGTTACGACCCAGCGTACCATTTTGAGCTAGCTATTGAGTCAGGTTGCAACGCTTATGCTGCACCTTATGGGCAGGTTGCTGCGGCGGCCCACGACTATGCTGGACGCATTCCGGTCATTTTAAAATTGAATAATTCAGACTCTCTTCATAGCTCAAAGAACCCAGTTCCTGCGATTACATGCTCAGTTAAAGAAGCCCTTCAAGTCGGTGCAACTGCGATTGGATTTACAATTTATCCGGGGTCATCATTTAAGAAAGAGATGTATGAAGAGATTGCGGAGCTAAGCGAAGAGGCGAAGAGTTACGGTATGCCTGTAGTCGTTTGGTCTTATCCTCGTGGCGAAAACCTAAGTAAAGATGGTGAAACTGCTATTGATGTTGTGGCTTATGCCGCACAGATCGCCGCTCAATTAGGCGCTAATATTATCAAGGTAAAACCACCTACAGCTCACATTGAACAGGAAGAAGCTAAGAAGGTTTATCAGAAATACAATATTAAGATTGATTCACTGGCTGACAGAGTTAGTCACGTTATTCAGAGTGCCTTTGGCGGCAAGCGAATAGTCATATTTTCAGGTGGGCCTGCAAAGACCGATGACGAAATTCTATCTGAAGTTGCCGGAATTAACGCGGGCGGAGGATTCGGAAGCATCATGGGCCGTAACTCTTTCCAACGTTCCAAAAAGGATGGAATGGCTCTTTTAAGGAAAGTAATGGATGTTTACAGGGGTTAATACCTCTTATTTTCCTTAAATATCCGAAGTTTAGCTCTGGCGGCAGTTGACATACCGACAGACGATGCTTACAATTTAAATGAGTTAAACAGTTATATCAATTTTAAGGAGTCCCCCATGGGTGGAAGCTGTTGTTCAGGTGGTGGTTGTGGAAGCGGTAAAGCCGTTGAGACCACAAGTTGCGGTGGCGCGGTAAAGATTGAGAGCGCAGACGCAGCAGGTATTACTCTTACAGAGGCCGCTGTGCAAGCCGTTCTTAAAGCCATAAGCGAAGAGGGTGAGCCAGGTGATGGTCTTAGAATATCCGTCGTTGGTGGTGGGTGTTCTGGATATCAATACGGGTTGGATTTCGAGAAGAGTCCAAGAATGGATGATATCACTCTAAAGTTTGATACATTGAGTGTGTTCGTCGATCCAGTAAGTGCTGGCTACTTGAAGGGAACTACTGTTGATTTCGTATCTGGCCTAAACGGCACTGGATTCAAATTCAATAACCCAAATGCGAAACGCACCTGCGGTTGCGGTTCTTCATTTAGCTGATCTCTAAATCAGTTAATATTGCCCTAAAATTATAGATTTTAGGGCGTTTAATTGAGTCTTGTAGGAGGGGTGTGCACAAACTAAAGTTGTTATCAGTAGTAATACTGAGCATCGTAGCTCTGAGTGCATGCTCCTCAACCACATCAAATAGAAACTCTCTTGTATCTGATGGCACCAAGCGCGCTGCCATTAACTGGGATGTTGAGTATTACTCCCATAAAGATCTAGCTCTTCAAGAAATTATGAAAACTCCGACTGAGTTTCCTATTCTTTTCGAGGAGGATTACTACGTTTGGGAGCGAGCTCGGATATTTATGTTAAAATACACCAAGGGTGTTGCTTGGCATAATGAAACTGGTGGCGTTACTCTCCTAAGCTCTGATGCTGAAAATAATCAGGAGTCGTTTCATTATTTCGTATCAAAAAAGATGACCCCTGATGGATATCGGTACACTGTAAGTTGCCTTACTTGGGATCACAGAGAGACCCCGAACTCTCTTCTTAACGCCAAAAATCTCTCTCGTTTTATGCGGCGAGGAGAACTTGAAGCTGACCTAATAATTGGCTAGTTACCGGTAAAATTTAGCTAAACAGTATCGGCGATTTCAACCATCTTATTGAACTTCTCTGAGTTAAGGCTAGCTCCCCCTACAAGAGCTCCGTCTACTTCTTGAATCTTGAGGATGTCTCTTAAATTTTCTGGGGTAACGCTGCCACCGTAGAGAATTGGGGGCCGAACTAGTTTAGAATAATCTCTCAGCGTATCTCGTATAGCCTTATGAGCTTGCTCTATTTGGAGGGCCGACGCTGATGCTCCTGAACCGATAGCCCAAATTGGCTCATATGCAACCACTAGGGAAGCGATTTCACGCTCGGTCCTACCAGAGATAGCACATCTAAGCTGCTGCTCTAGTACTGCCCCTGTTTCGCCCCGTTTCCTCTCGTCAATGGACTCGCCGATGCACAGAATTAAAAAGAGGGAAGAGTTAAGAACTTTCTCTGCCTTACGGGCTATTTGTTCTTCGGTCTCTTGGAAAATAGTTCTTCTTTCAGAGTGTCCTACGATTACAAATTCAGCGCCGACTTCTTTTATCATTGGCACTGAAATCTCGCCGGTAAATGCGCCAGTTTCTTCCCAGTGGCAATTTTGAGCTCCAATTTTTATGCCTGAGGAGCCGGCTGCTTTTACCGCCGCTGCAATTGAAACCACTGGAGGTGCTACCCAGATCCGAGTTGATTTACACGCCACTGCTGATGGAACAATCGATTGAACTAGTGAGTGGGCCGCTTCAGGACCCAAGTTCATCTTCCAATTGCCACAGATTAATTTACTCACGCATTATCTCATTTTTCTGGCCATTAACTGGGCCACATCGATCATTCGAGCCGAGAAACCCATCTCGTTATCGTACCAGGCGATCACTTTGGCAAGCTTCTTTTCAACCACCATGGTTGAGGCACCGTCTACTATTGAGGAATTAGTGTTGCCGATATAATCACACGAAACTAGGGGCTCATCGCTGAAACCCAGTACACCCTTAAGGCCCTTTTCGGACGCGGATTTTAGAGCTCTGTTAATATCCTCGGCGGAGGCCTCCCTTTCAAGCTCGGCTACGAAATCGACTACAGATACATCCGGAGTAGGAACTCGGATCGCGAACCCATCTATTTTACCCTTTAACTTAGGGAGCACTAAGCCCACTGCTTTGGCTGCCCCTGTGGTTGTGGGAATCATTGATAGTGCAGCAGCCCGGGCTCTTCTAAGGTCTTTGTGGGGAAGGTCTAGAACGTTCTGGTCGTTGGTATAAGAGTGCACGGTGGTCATTGTGCCTCTTACTACTCCGAAATTCTCATCTAAAACTTTCACCACGGGAGCTAAGCAATTCGTGGTGCAAGAGGCGTTACTTATCACATCGTGCTTTGCGGAGTCGTAGGAAACTTCATTGACTCCGAAACATAGCGTAATATCAGCATCGTTAGCCGGAGCGGAGATAATTACCTTTTTTGCGCCCGCCGCAAGGTGTTTGGCGGCACCCTCTCTTTTAGTAAAAATACCAGTGCACTCCATAACTATATCTGCCCCTAAAGCTTTCCAGGGAAGATTGGCAGGGTCTTTTTCACTGCTGATTTTAATCTCCTTACCGTTTATGGATATCGATTTCTCATGTGCGGAGATATCGCCTTTAAAACGTCCATGAATTGAGTCATACTTTAGAAGGTGAGCGAGAGTAGTAGGGTCAGTTAAATCATTGATTCCTACTATTTGAACCTCATTTTCAAGGTTTTGGAGATATATCTGCCTCAGAACGTTACGCCCAATTCTTCCAAATCCATTGATTCCTATCTTTAAGGCCATTGAGATCTCCATGTTATTAAAGCCGCCCTGAGCCTAGGAAATAGACCCCCAGTCTGTCAAGAAATATAAGGGTAAGGCTGGCGCTAAGAAGGCTGGCGTGACATAGTTTAAGTGGCTTATACTTAGCTCGAAAAATGGGACTTTGTTTTGCCTGCTATTTTCGTTTAGGACGAGATTAGCTTTGATGATTTTATTTTTTAGGAGTGGGCCCGTGGAGGAAGTAACTACGCCGTCAGTGTTAGCGATGGCCTCGGGAAGTGGCATCGTCGTTCAATCTGTCTTGTTCATATTAATCGGTCTGTCATTTTGGACTTGGACAATAACAATCGCTAAGTACCTTCGGTTGCGTCAAGCCACACGAGAGTCAGAGCAATTTGTCTCGATGTTTTGGGAGGTAAGAAATCTGCCCCGAATTCATGATGGTGTGCAGCGCTTAAAGGGCTCGCCTCTGGCGGCCATATTTGAGGCAGGATTTAGAGAAGTTCAAAGACTTATCGAATCGGCCAAGAAGCAGCGTGAGGTTCCTATCGATATTGATACTGAATTAAAAACTATTGAGCGTGCGCTTAAGCGAGCTGAATTAGAAGAGTTCGGTAAGTTGTCTACAGGCACGATATTTTTAGCAACGACAGCTACAGCGGCTCCATTCATTGGGCTTTTCGGCACTGTGTGGGGAATCATGACAGCTTTCCAGGGTTTGAGTATGGCAAAAACAGCATCGATTCAAGCTGTAGCGCCTGGTATTTCTGAAGCGTTGATTGCAACTGCAATTGGTTTGGCTGCGGCTATTCCAGCTTCGATTGCATACAACTATTTTGCTTCGAGAATGAAAGCTCTTCGGGAATCTATGGATAGCTTCACCTCGGAATTTGTTAATATGGCTGAGCGGTATTTAGTGTGAGGTAGAAATGGCTGGAGGAGGATTTGATAATGATTCCCCGATGGCGGCGATCAACGTCACGCCACTAGTGGACGTGATGTTGGTTCTGTTGGTGATCTTTATGATTACCACTCCGATTCTTCAACAGGGTGTTGAAGTAAATCTGCCTAAGGCGACCACAGCTCCACTTAAGGGAGAAGCTGAGCAGGTTGTGATTAGTGTGGATGCAGCAGGAGCGATTTACATAGGGGCAGGAAATAAGGTTGATTTAGAGACTTTGCCAGCCAAACTCGAAGCTATCATGGCACAGCGAGATGAGGCCCAGCGGAAGGTTTTTATTCAGTCGGATGAGAGTGTGCCTTATGGCACGGTCATGAACTTAATGGGGAAAATTCATGCTGCCGGCATTGAACAGATCGGACTCGTATCAGAGCCCGATTCAGAAAAGAAGTAATATGCCCCCAATAGAGCCGTTTAAGAGGGATATCTTAACGTATCTCGGGGTCAAGGATAAGTTCCTCAGAGCTGGCATAACCTTGTCAACGGCTATTCATCTAGGCGTTGTTATAGCACTAACCATCGGCTCTATTCTTGGTCCAGACAGGATTCCACCTCAGGTTGTTTATTCGGTAACACTTGAGGGAGGAAAGAATCTAGGTGGGATTTCTCAGGCTCCTAAAAAAGAGAAAACCCAGATGGCACCTCCCAAAAAGATTCAGGAGCCAAAGAAGAGTGAAGTCGCTGTAAAAAAAGAAGAGCCTAAGGTTGCAATTAAGAAAGAGATAAAGAAGCCGGAGCCTAAAAAAGAAGAGGTAAAGCTCAAGCCAAAGGAGATTCAAAAAAAGCCAGAGCCTAAAAAAGTTCCTCCCACACCTAAAAAAGTCGAGCCTCAAAAGACGGCAGCGAAAAAGGAATCTCCAGCTGACTTAGACAAACGATTACAACAAGCCGTTCAGAGGTATACAGGGGAATCGGCTTCTGCAGGTGGAGTCGGGTTTGGAGCAGGTCGTCTAGGCGGTGAATCCATGGGCGGTGGAGTTCAGCGGCCCCCTGAATTCTTCAGGTATAAATCGGACTTAGAGGATTTTTTGAAATCTGGTTGGCGCTGGTATGATCCCAGAGCTACTCTTCAAGCCCAAGTGGCATTTGAGATGAAGCCAGATGGCGAGCTTTTTAATATTAGATTGGTGGCAGGCTCAGGGGTGAGTCAGTACGACGAGTCAGTTTTGAGAGCTGTTCAAAAGGCAAGTCCGGTGCCTATTCCGCCCGAGAGCGTCTATCAGTTTTTTAAGGAAGTAAGAATTACATTTGTTCCAGGAGAGTAAAGGTGAAAGGTATAATTCTATTAAGAGCATTTTTGATTCTGTTTGTCGCACTGTTTTTTAAAGCCCAAAATGTTACTGCGCAAACAGACCTTTCTGTTAGAGGAGCGAATAAGCTTTATCCAATAGCTTTGCCGAGATTATGTCTACAAGGTGGTAGCGATGAGGTTGCTCGTGAGATTGTTGATGCGATGACTCGCTCACTAGATGTTTCAGGGTATTTTGAGGTTTTAAATTCGAACATTGTCCCAAAGCCATGAGGCTTGCCCTTGTAG
>CAZWGK010000130.1:0-6866 GCA_964633685.1 uncultured Bdellovibrionales bacterium
TGTAGCACTCTCGCTCCAGCGAGCGCTCCTGTATAAAGAATACTTTGAAGTCTAAAGGCGGGTGATGAGATAATAAGACCAGAGCATAACTGTTCCCCAGGATTTTCTTTGGCATATTTAGCAACCGCCGCTATACAGGCTAAAGCACCGGTTGAATGACCTAAGATGATGGGACGATAGCCAGTCTCGGTGTAAAGATTGACTGCTTTATCTATCACATCCTCTACCCAATCTTCAGCGTGGGTATTGATAAGACCTGTCCAGCCAATTTCGTGCCCTTTTAGACAGTGAGCCTCGTATCTGGCTCCAGTCTTTTCATAATGATTCTCCAAAACATCAGTCCATTGATCCGCAGTAGCGGCTAATCCAGCGAATGCTAGGCATGGAGGGGAATCTTCTAACTCTATCTTTTTGTTTTTAGAAGAATGAGCAACGAGCTCTTCTGGCAACGATAGAAAAACATTTCTACTAGTTTGAATTTTTGGAGGAGTTGGATTTTCTCCGCTTTTATTCGGATGATTTTCGGGAGAGTTCTCGATAATGCTCATCTACAACTAATCCGGTACAACTAAACAGGAAGCCTTAGGCTTCGCGACCTTAGAATAGTACTCGAATCTTAGATCTTACCAAAGAGGCACTTTGCTCTTTTATCTAGGCACGAAATCGCTTCTCTCGGTTAATCCGGTGATAAAATTAGCCAGTAGTTTGGCGGCATTATCAAGATCTTTCATGGAGCACACCTCCACCTGGGTGTGCATGTATCTATTTGGGATCTCAAGGCTGGCTGCTGCCACTCCAGCACCGTTAACTTGAATTACATTAGCATCATTACCAAGAAGTCTTGGGTTTGGTTCCAACTGATACGGGATCTTTGATTTCTTGGCAGCCTCTATAAGTTTTTTCTCTACCACAGGATTAATATTTGGTCCCCTAGCGATGCAGGGTCCAGCTCCTAATGATATCGGCACAGATTTTTCAGCAGGAGTAGCCGGATTATCATTTGCATGGGTCACGTCAATTGCAATTCCAACATCTGGCTGAATACGGTAAGCAGCGGTCTTCGCGCCTCTCAGTCCTACTTCTTCTTGAACTGTACTGGCAGCAAATAATCCAACTTTGATCTTTTTGGAGGCGCATAATCTTAATGCTTCCATCGCAACAAATAGACCAACCTTATTGTCCATTCCTGGGGAACAGACGAGATCTGAATTAAGCTCGGTGATTCCAAGCTTGAATGTTATTGGGTCTCCGATTTTGATGATTTTCTCGACATCCTTTTTGGAGGACATTCCAGTATCAATCCAAAGAAGGTTTATATCAGAGACGCCCTTTCCTCTCTCTTCTGGTTTCTGAATATGGATAGGTTTACGCCCGATTACACCGGTTATCTCTTCTTCCTCGGCGTGGATGGTGACAGTGGCACCCTCTAATACTCCGGTATCGATACCGCCAAGGGCCTGAAAATATATAAATCCTTTCTCGGTAATATGGGTGACCATCATGCCAATTTGGTCGCAGTGTCCTGCTAGCATGACCTTAATCTTAGCGTCTGGATTAATCGCGCAAATGACGTTGCCGTGATAATCAGTCTCGATTAAATCGGCGTACTTTTCCATTCTTGAGCGAACAATTCTCTGGATTTTCTGTTCGTGACCAGTCGGAGATGGGGTCTTGAGTAGCTTATAAAGGAAATCACGAGATTCTTTCTGCATAATACGCTTCTAAAATTAAACTATCTTTCTATAAATAAGATGATTATTTATGATTACTGGTGCATTTATATATGACAAGGCACTATTAACTTAAGTGTTGATTTAAGCGGTTTATAAAGTTGATTTAAAGAGAAACCATGGCAGAAGAAGCAGAGGCAAAAAAAGAAGGCGAAGCTCCTAAAAAAGGAAGCAAAAAATTGATTATCATTATAGCCGTTGTTGTCTTGGTGTTGGGAGGAGCCGGAGCATTTTTTGCTTTGGGAAGCGCCCCTAAAGAGGGAGAGGGTGAAGGCGAGGAAGTCATTGAAGAGGAGATCCACGAACATCATCATTCAGAATCAATAGAACTGGGTACCTTCTTAGTTAATCTTTCTGAGAATGCGACATTCTTAAAAGCAACTGTTGTTTTGGAAGTTAATAGCGACTTGCTACATGAGGGGCATGCGGCAGGTGGAGAAGAAGGTGGAGGAGGTCATGGTGGTGGCGAGGCAACCTCAAAGCTGCCAGGTGTGCTTGGTACCAAGGAGGCCAATATTAAAGACCGGGTTATAAAGATATTATCAACCAAGAGAGCCCAGCAATTATTAGACGCTGAAGGTAAAGTAGAACTCAGTGAAGAGATTGCAGATGCGGTTAATCAGATAGTCGAGCTCGACGAGGAGCTTGTATCTAACGTCTTTTTTACTACTTTTATTATTCAGTAGAGTTAGGTCTTAACTGAATTGAATTCTGCAGCTAAAAAATGCAAAAAGCGCCCCATTAAACTAGGGCGCTTATCCATTCCTTAAACAAGGAGATGGTAGTTATAAAGAAACCTTTTATTGAAGTCCGCCGTTCGCACTGTTCCAGGTAAATGTTATACCTTTACCCTTTGAGTGATGAGCTGTGGCTGTGAAGTATGTAGGAGCTGGAACGGTTCCTGCGACCTGTACGCCATTTGATGCTATAAATCCAGGCAAAAGAGATTTGCAGTTAGCAGCATCAGTACACGCAACATATATTTCTTTATCTACGAAATAAGCTTCTTCAGCTGTAGCAAGGGCCACGATGTCGCTCTTAGCGCGAGCATCAAAAGCTCTCTGTCTGTAAGCTGAGAATTGAGGAATAGCAATCGCGGCAAGCACGCCGATGATAGCTACTACTACAAGTAACTCAATAAGTGTAAAACCGTGCTCTCTTTTCATAACCACACCTTTGTCAATCAAAGTTAATTCGTCTTCCCTAAGCTCTTTCCGTATGAAAAAACTCTAGGTCGACTAGTGCTGGTGGTAAGCCAGCCTCCCCATAGAAGCAAATCGGATGCCATATGAAAAATGTTTAGCACTATTTTTCACTGAGCCTCCAATTAAGCTCTTAGGAGGACGCCTACCATCGCAAGTAGGAAAAACTCGCAGAGATGTGCAGCCAAGTGTGAATTTGGATGCCATTAGGTGAAGGGATTTGCATACCTGCCACCTACCCTGCCCTGTTAAGATGACACCGTAAAAACAAAAGACTCATAAAAAAAACGATCAGATTAGCCTGTAAAAACAGGCAGTTGGCTACTAGCCTACAACTGATCCCAGCTTAAATATCGGTAGGTACATGGCTACGATAATACTTCCTACCACTATACCAAGGACTAGAATTATGACTGGCTCAATTAGTTGCTTGAGAGATGCCACCTCAGTATCCACCTCCTCCTCATAGAAATCAGCCACCTTAGATAACATTTTATCTAATTGACCTGATTGCTCACCAACGGAGATCATTTGAGTAACCATGCCTGGAAAGACCGCACTGTCCATAAGCGGCTCCATAATTGATTTACCTTCAGAGATACCTATTCGAGCTCTTAAAATTTCTTTTTCTACAACTTTATTGCCGGCAGTTCGAGAGCAGATACTCATCGCTTCTAACAGAGCCACCCCAGATGATAACATGGTGGCTAGTGTTCTAGAGAATCGAGCAATACTAACTTTCTTTATCAATCGCCCGAGAATTGGGATTTTTAAATACACAGGGTGAAGAATTTCCTTACCTCGCGTAGTCGATGCGAATTTAAAAAATAAAGTAAATAACGTAACCAAAATACCCACAATAATCACAAGATTATCAACCATAAAATTAGAGAGATTTATCACTATCTGAGTAGGCAGTGGTAAGGCCTGCCCGAAATCAGCAAACATCTCAGCAAAAGTGGGAATAACAAATATCAAAAGCACCGAGGTTACAATTGCAGCAGTAGCTACAACTACCGACGGATAAATCATCGCCGTTTTGACCTCTCGGTTTAATTTAATGGTCTTTTCCATGTGTACTGCTAATCTTTCTAGAATTTGATCAAGCGCACCGCTAGATTCACCGGCTGCTACCATGTTGATATACAACTCATCAAAAACTTTTGGATGAAGCGAGAGCCCCTCTGCAAGAGTTCCGCCAGACTCAACTGTATCTTTGATACTATTCAAAACCCTTTTCATGGCAGAATTGTCGGCTTGTTTAATTAGAATGCCGAGCGCCTGAACCAAGGGAAGTCCAGCATCAAGCATCGTCGAGAACTGTCGGGTAAAAAGAACTACGTCTTTGGATTTGACGCTGTTCATAGCCCAAGGAAGAGGGATCTCCATATCGAGCCCCTTGCCCTTTTCTTTAATTTTCGAAGCGATTGGATTTATTTTTTGAGATTTTAGGGCGTTAAAAACCACCTTGGCATTTTTAGCCTCTAGCTCCCCCTTTATTCTTTTGCCGGAGGCGTTAGTTCCCTCCCAGATAAAAACCGGCATCCTTGCCTCTCTTTATTAATTGCTATCCGTTACTCTATAAACTTCCTCAAGCGAGGTTACACCTTCTATCAGTTTATTTATCGCACTTAACCTTAATGTGGCCACTCCCTGATTCGCAGCAAGCTCTTTAATTTCAGCATTTGAAGCTTGTTGGAATATCAATTTACGCATCTCCTCATCCACTGGCATGACCTCGTAAATCGCTATTCGCCCTTTATATCCGGTGCCACCACAATTGGAGCACCCAGCGGGGCGTTTAAAAGTGAGGTCTGGGCATATTGATGGATTGATGCCGAGACTTTGAACTAGCGCATCGTCAGCTTTATATGAGTCAGCACACTGTGAGCATAATTTTCTAATTAATCGTTGTGCGACAATAAGATTAAGCGAAGTTGCTATTAAAAATGGCTCAACGCCCATATTTAATAATCTTCCTATTGTAGAGGGAGCATCGTTTGTATGGAGTGTCGACAAAACTAAGTGACCGGTCAGGGAGGCCTTGATTGCTATTTCAGCTGTTTGTAAGTCTCTAATCTCTCCTACCATCACTACATCAGGATCTTGTCTAAGGAATGCCCGCAATGCCGAGGCAAACGAGAATCCTATCTCGTCGTTTACTTGAACCTGATTAATTCCTGGTAGGTTGTATTCTACTGGGTCTTCGGCTGTGAAAATGTTTGTCTCACAATCATTTAATTCCGATAGTGCAGAGTATAATGTTGTAGATTTTCCAGAACCTGTTGGTCCAGTTACGAGCACCATGCCGTAAGGCTTGTGAATCCCCTCCCTAAAATCCTCAAGTTGCCGAGGATCAAATCCAAGTTTAGATACGTCAAGTTGAAGATTGGATTTATCAAGTAGTCTTAAAACAATCTTTTCACCATACAGAGTTGGCAGGCAGTTAACCCGGAAATCCATAGTAATTTTATTCGGCAGAGTTATTTTTATGCGTCCATCCTGGGGCAGCCGTCTTTCGGAGATGTCCAGATTAGACATCACTTTAATACGAGAAATAAGGGAATTTTTGAGTTTAGTTGGGGGTCTCATTATTTCATGCAGCACCCCATCAATTCTGAAGCGGACCCTGTAGAACTGCTCATAGGGCTCGATATGAATATCTGAGGCGTTTTTGCGAATTGCATCAGATAGTATCGCATCTACAAGTTTTATAATTGGGGCCTCTTCAACTACTCGCTCGAGTATGATCTGTTTATCTTTTTGATCTTGTTCGCCAGATTGAGAGGCCTCAGCCTCGATAGCTTTGACAATTTCGTCGTAATTTATCGGCTTAGCATATGTTCTCTCTTGGGCCAGTCGTATACTTAATTCGGAACTGAGTACTAATTTAAGATCTTTTCCAGTCATGAACTTAAGATCGTTCATGGTTGTGAGATTAGAGGGATCTGCCACCGCAATTAAAAGGTGCCCATCCTCTAAAGCTAGTGGAAGAACTGCATATTTGGAAACTATATCGTGGTTGAGAATCTCAATCAGCGTGGGTGGAACTACCGAATTTTTGACGTCTTTATAGGGAATCCCGTATTTTTCGGCTACAAGCTCATAAACTTGCTTCTCTGGGGCAAGGCCAATATCAACTATGGTTGCGAGCAGGGAACTACCATTCTGAGAGCACTCCTTCTCTGCGTGAGCAAGTTGCTCACGTGAGATCACCCCCCTTTCGACCAATACATCGCCTATTTGAAACGACATGACCCTCTTCCCAATTGGGGGCTATTCGAATGGATACACCGCCCCGATTAATGAAGTCGGCTGTTTACTGTTAAAACTAAAATTAGTTTGAGGGGTTACAATAATTGCAGATGAATTGAAGACTGGGCCGTTTTAAGTTACGCTCAGAGCGGTTAATCGTTATCTAACATGTCGGATTCTAAAGAAAAAAAAACAGCTGAAGATGTCACCATTACAGAGGGTGATGTAGAGGTATTGCCGGCAGAGGAGACTCAGACAGACGAGCCAGAGGTTTTAGAAGCCTCCGAGGTAGAGGGTGAGATTTTCGCCGATCTAGATGAGCCAGAGTTAGTAGCTGAGGCAGAGGAGAAAGAGAAAGGCTCTTTAGTCTCTTATGATGCTTTAAGAGCATATCTCGCTGAAGTAGCCCAACATCCCAAGTTATCTAAAGAAGAGGAACATTCTCTGGCCGTAAGGTATCGAGAGTTAGGAGATAAAGAAGCTGCCTACAAATTAACAGTCGGAAATTTATGGCTGGTCGTAGCGCTAGCTAGAAGATACCAGCGGGCGGCTCGAAGCCTATTGGATCTTATTCAAGAAGGTAATATCGGATTGATGGAAGCAGTTAAAAACTTCGATCCTTATAAAGAGGTTCGATTTCCTGCTTATGCCACATGGTGGATTAAGGCTTATATTGTAA
>CAZWGK010000131.1:0-4926 GCA_964633685.1 uncultured Bdellovibrionales bacterium
AAGATATATTTTTTAAGTTTCTCCATCTAAAAGTTGCTGGCGATTATGGAACCACCTATGTCTGGGAAACTCCGGTAACTACACCTTCCACCTTTGATGGCAGAGCCACAACCATTCCTCTTATTCCAGCTAGAAGCGATGGCAAAATGCAGTGGCTTAGAACTCGATGGGAGTATCCGTTTGAGTTTTCATTACATACAAAGTCGGCAACAGGCATCGCCCAAGGCCAATACTTAGCAAATTATAACGACATCGCATTTGCTGTGGAAGGCAATAGCACTACTAACAATTACAAGCTCTACTCGCCTCACAATATAAAAACTGCGAGATACGGGATTACCACTAGAACTCCGTGGCCGACCCTCTACCATCTAGGAATCTCCAACGTTAAAAACTCGTTGGATAACTCTTATAATACCACTTATAATAGATTTAAGTCGGGAATGTGCCCGCTTAAAACTGTTACCGACGCTACTACAGGCATCTCAACCACCACGTGTGACTATCCATATTTAGGCAGTAATACAGTAATCAACCCAAACGGACCTAATCCCCATACTATTCCAACATCATTTTTTGCACCCGTACCATGGGGCGTTCAATATGGGGGCATGACCAGCGGAAGCGAAATACGACCTGGCGGAACAGGATTTGACGTATGGGCGGCAAGGTCTCGGAAAGGAGCATTAAATTTATATCTATACACCAGCTCAAGACTCTTAAGACAAGAGGTATTACGAAAACTGGATGGAGAACTTGTAAGTCCGATGGACGCAGCAGTTCAGGGACCAAATGGACCCTTTGTTCCCGTTAGAGCATTTGGAGGATACAACCCTTCATATTGTCCTGCCTGCGACTCTCTTTTCGGATTTAATAATGCCCCTAGTTTTCAGACTACTTACGTTATTAACAATAATCTTCTGCCCGATTACTACAACGTGATTAAAGGATTCATGCAAGAAGATGAGCAGCACAAAGTACGAACAACAAACGGGCTTTATGCAGTTCTGCAACTCATGGCGCATCCGAGATCTATTGATATGACTTTAGCAGAGGGTTACTACTCATACTTCGCTAACCCTAATCTTCCCCAATACTACGCTGGCACTACCCCTAAGTTTCAGCCTGCCCACTTAGGAAGCTTTAGAAAAGTCACTCCAGCAACAGGAACTTTAGTAGGCCGAGATTTTGCTCATACTCAGATGGCGCGCGTTATGGCTTACGCCGTCGGCGATTCTAGCTTTAGAAATCTCATGCTCCCTTATCATCAGTACGTAATGAAAGAGATAATGGCTCGATCTCAGATGTGGCATGGCAAGTTAATAAATAAGGCTGCATTCTCAAAAACATCGCCTACGGGAAATTGTAATGTCGCAATCTCAAGAGAGGAGAATTTCTTGATTTTAGCCAACATGGCAACACGAGAGAGGATATTCAGAAAAATGTCGCCAGCGAGCTCTGGGTTAGCAAAGCGTGTTCTAACTAAATCCGTACAATCAATATTGAATTTAGACCTGATTTGGCCACAAAACAACTGGGCGTCCCAGTTTAGCAACGTCATGGTTGCTGGTGGCTCAAATCCGAATCAGATTTTCTCTAATTGGAACGATGTCCCAGCAGCCTGTAAGACCGATGCATTTAATGGAGGGCCAGATGCGGGTGAATTTCATTTGACAATCGCTGCAGGATCGTTGTTGGACCACAACACTGCTCTTTGGCAAGCTTTAAAAAGCAGCCTACATAAAATTAAACCTATACCAACCTCAACTCTGGGCAAATTACAAGCTCTTTCTCATTATGATCTCTCATCAACTAACAACGTTGCAAATCTAGGGTTCTGTCAGGTTAAGGAGCAGCAGTCCCCAGGATACTGTGGTTAATTTGAACTATAACTAGCAAACGCAGCTACGAATAGCGTCGTGGCAACCTTAAATTCAGACCAGTAAAGATCTCATAAGAGATGGTACCAGCTCGGTCAGCAATCTCGTTGACCGTAATTTCTTCACCGCCATCACGCCCGATTACTGTAATAATGTCCCCGTTATAAGCTGAATCTTTTCCTATATCGACCATCATCTGATCCATACAGATAGTGCCAACTATCGGATACCTCTTGCCGCGAATCAACACATTCCCTTTGTTAGAAAGTGCCCTGCTGTAGCCGTCTCCATATCCAATCGGCACAGTAACTACACGGGTGTCTGTCGGGGCACGCCAGGTATGGCCATAACTAACACCTTGCCCTGCTTTGACTACCTTAAAGAAAACAAGTTGAGAATGTAAGGAAAGCGCCGGCCGTAGATTTAACTTTCCTGATAAATGAGAGGCTGGAGTAATTCCATAAAGCGCTAGCCCTGGACGCACCATGTCCAAATAATTCTCTGCACCCAACATCATGCCGGCTGAATTAGCTGCGTGAAGAATTATTTTAGGATTTTTATTTTTAATATCCCCGATTGCTTCTTTAAATAATCGTAACTGCTCAAGTGTTAACTCTGGTTTGGGAATATCTGCATTAGCATAATGAGTAAATATCCCCGCCAACTCACAATGCTGGGCCTTAAGTGCAGCATCAATTAGCGCTCTGGCGCTCTCGGGCCTAACCCCGATTCGTCTCATCCCTGTATCAATTTTTATATGAATGCGGGCTTTCTTCCCTAGCTTTGCGGCTGTCTGCTCAATCGCCTGTAATTTATCAAGTGAGGATGCCGTTAAATCCAGGTCGTAGAGTAGGTACTGATCGATCTGACCACCTACAATTCCCCCAAAAACCAGGATAGGAAGCTTTACTCCGGCTTTTCTGATTTCGATTCCCTCTTCAACTAAAGCTACACCCAGATAATCCGCTCCCAACTGCTCAAAATGCTTTGAACACTCTATAAGGCCATGTCCATATGCATTTGCTTTCACTACGGCCATGACCTTAGTGGACCCGACCAGTTTTTTTACCTCGGCAAAGTTGTAGGATATCGCCCCTAAATCAATATCGATGAATGTAGGTCGATATAGATCCTGAGAAGCATCCATAGTTAATATGATTTAGCTATTATCACATCGGTAGTGGCAGTCTTACCGGTTAGAACACACCGACCAGACGTTCCTCTCTGATTGAGCGGAATACATCTAATAGTTGCCTTAAGCTCAGAAAGCTTATCTTCACTTCCTTTTTCCCCACACCACTTCGCTAAAATGAATCCGCCATGAATCTCAGGATTAGCCTCATTTTGTGGCGTTAAAAACTTCTTTAAATCTTCAAAATTTTCAATATTGTCGACGGTATGAGCTTTCAGTCTCTCCGCGGCCTGATTGAAATAATTCTTCTGAATCTCCTCTAGAACATCCTCGATTCGCTCGGAAAGTTCGGTTAATTTTACAAACTCCTTCTCCTTTACGCCCTTGTCTCGACGTAGCAGAACTACCGAACCAGATTCAATGTCGCGCGGACCTACTTCAATTCGCACGGGTGCCCCTTTCTTGATCCAAGCCCAAGCCTTGTCACCACCCCGAATATCTCTCTTATCGACATGAACCCTAATTTTATCTTGAGCATAACGAGCTTCACCGAGGGTGGCTGCTACCTTATCAGCATACTCTAAAACGGCTCCTTTCAATTCATCCTTGGGAATAACTGGAATTATCACAACCTGTTTCGGCGCTATGCGCGGAGGCACTCTCATGCCGTCATCATCGGCATGAGTCATAATCAAGCCTCCAATTAGACGGGTAGAAACACCCCAGGATGTAGTGTAAGCGTGCTCAACTTCTCCACGCTCATTTAAAAATTTAATATCGGATGCTTTCGCGAAATTCTGCCCTAGATAATGAGAGGTGCCAGCCTGCAATGCTTTCCGATCTTGCATCATCGCCTCGATACAGAAAGTCCTAACGGCACCTGGGAATCTCTCTCCCTCACTCTTTTCACCTTTAATTACCGGCATCGCCAAGACTTCTTCAGAAAATGCAGCATAAACATCTAGCATCTTCATGGTCTCTTCCATTGCCTCCTTTTCAGAGGCATGCGCAGTGTGACCCTCTTGCCATAGGAACTCTGCCGTCCTCAAAAAGACTCGAGTCCGCATCTCCCATCTAACAACGTTGGCCCATTGATTGATTAAAACTGGTAGATCTCTATAAGACTCAACCCACCTTGCAAAACTTTCGCCTATAATCGTCTCCGAGGTTGGTCGAACTATCAGAGGCTCCTCCAATTTAGAATCTGGAGCAGGAATGAGCTTTCCATCCTTCACCTCCAGGCGATGATGAGTTACTACCGCACACTCCTTGGCAAAGCCCTCAACATGCTCGACCTCTTTCTGTAGAAAACTTAGAGGGATAAAAAGAGGAAAGTATGCATTCTCGTGCCCTGTAGCCTTAAAGCGCGCATCAAGATCTCTCTGAATACCCTCCCAAATGCCGTAACCCCACGGACGTATCACCATACAACCGCGGACAACTGAAATTTCAGCCAGCTCGGCCTCTTTAATTATTTGCTGATACCACTCTGGATAGTCTTGAGCCCTAGTGGGTGTAATTGCGGTCGATTCTGCCTTGGCCATAAGAATAACTCTGATGCTATAATCTCTTTAGTCTGAGCTAAATTAGGGTAATAGTAAAAGTATGACCCGAGATTGTAAAGGTAATCTATGAGCGTAAAAATAAAAGGAACTTACATCGGCAATAAGAAATGTGAAGCCACTCACGAGCCCAGCGGCTCCGTTTTGGTCACAGATGCCCCTAAAGACAATGCCGGCGAAGGTTCTACCTTCTCTCCTACAGATCTATTTGCAACGTCTCTTGGGACCTGCATCCTCACAACGATGGCTATTTTTGCTGAGAGAAATAGCATTACGTTTCAAGGTGCTCGTTTTGAACTCGAAAAAATCATGCACGACCAACCGCGGCAAGTGGGCAGACTTCCAATTCTTC
>CAZWGK010000131.1:4936-6856 GCA_964633685.1 uncultured Bdellovibrionales bacterium
CGGCGAAGGCATAGACGGCTTCGTGGTCGGTTATGCCGAAAAGACCTGGGTCGAGTTGCTCGATGCAGTCGCTAGCCACAAGCCTTGGCCGCCCGAAGTCTTCAAGGCCGGTACGGCTTCCCGTCGTGCCAAAGAAGACGGTACGACGGTGCCCGCTTTTGATCTCTCTTCTTATGGCCAAGGCAGCCTGACCTTGCCGGTCCAGGCCTCGCGCGGTTGCGCCTACGGTAAATGCTCCTTCTGCACCTACCCCAAGATTTAAATCCTGAACAGCGAGCTAAACTGGAAAAGGTTGCACATACCTGCCCAGTAAAAAAATCTATGAATCAAGATATCATCATAGAGATGAAGTTCATCTACGACATTTAGTGTTTAGCAGTCAGAATTAACGCTAACCCCCAGTTACTGGGTTGCTGGTCGGACTATATGTGCACTTAAAATATTTGTGCTTACATCCATTGTTGGGGGCGGGAACACTAGTACAACCAGCAGGGGCAGCTAGATTGGTTGTCCTAAAGCTGTTCACCTCAGAGTAAGGGCTAACCTTACATTTCTTATCAAGGGCCTTAATCACATCCTCACAACCAGTTGAAGCTGATACCGCACCTGTGCAGCACTGACAATATTTTTGGTTATAGTTATTTCCACCTCTCTGATCATTATCGTTCTGAGCCTCATCACAGATACATTTGGCGGACGAGAATTGGGCTGCATCGCCGCCCTGATAAACAGCTGCGTCACAAATATACTCCTGTGGGGAATTTTTTTGACCCTTTGGATCCTTCTTTTTGTGTTCCTTGGCTCTATTATAAAGAGCGCACACTGTCATCAATTTACAGTCATTATTCTCATTCTCAGATTCAGCTAAGCACATGCACTTGGCACAATCTTCCCATTTTTGACACTTACCCCTGGCATCTTTGTTGCAGTCACATTTGGTTGCGTCTTTTGTCCCATCTGCAGCAACACTCCCTTCCTTAAAATCACAACAGGTATTTTTGTGACAAAGGTTTCCAGTTTAAGGCCATATGCAGTGGTCTATTGTCTTTTTCGTGCGGCCATTACCCTTTGGATCATAAGTCGGATTATTGGGGTCATTATACATACATTTATCTGCATCTTTGCACTGTGCTGGCAAAAATCCAGCAGTAACGGCCTCTGCCATCGTTAATGAGCTATTCCCCACTCTCAGAGCCGCCAGCTCTTCTGCACAGGCATCATAGACATTGATGAAGCCCTCGGCTCGCATCTCCTCCTCTATAAGCTCTTCATCTTCAAGTTCATGAGACGTTAAAGACTCTCCCTCATCAGCAGCCCAAGTAGTAGAGGCAACTAAAACTAAAATCCCCAACAACAGAATTACTTTTATTTTCATCGAATTTCTCTAAACTTAGGAAAAGTCTCAAATCCCCACCAAATTTATATGGAAATCTAGAGTCGCGCCATCGAAATTTTCCTCAGCTATCTTTTATCCTATCTGCACGCGGGAGCTTTATTGCCTCACTAATTTATTTCATCATAGACTAGTGGGTGGGGGATACTTAATTTTTAGGGACGGTCGCAACTAAAATTATATGAATAATCATCAGTCTACCTCCATGCTTTCAACCGAATCCATCGATCGTATGAACCTCTCTAACGAGGAGGCTCCAATTGCAAAAAAAATTATTGCCGCGGAACGATTATCAATTCAAGAAGGCTTAATTTTATACAAAAGTAATAATCTAGGACTATTGAGTGAGCTTGCAAGTTTCGCTAAGGAAAAGATAAGCGGGCGTAACGTCTACTTTAATAGAAATTTTCATCTCGAGCCCACCAATGTTTGCGTTTTCACCTGCTCTTTCTGCTCGTTCTCTCGCAAATTAGGCGAGGATGGCAGTTGGGAGACCTCTCTTGAGGAAGTCAAAAAGATTGCGGAGT
>CAZWGK010000132.1:0-6809 GCA_964633685.1 uncultured Bdellovibrionales bacterium
AGCTTTGCCAAGAGGGTTGTTGCCCTTAAACTTGGAGTCGTCAGCACCCGCAATGGGCAGGTGTTCTACATTCTCATGAATCGCAACTGGTCTGTTAGGACTCTGAAAAGGGAAATCCACACCTGACTCTGTGACCGGCATATAATCAAGCGAACCTGAGCCAAATTCAGGGTCAGCACTATCCTCTGGTAGATCTTCAAGCTCAGTCGTAGCAGGGCGAATCTCAGTCCTCTTTGTTGATTCTATCTTCTCTTTATCAGCGTCGCGAGCTGCGATAGTTTTTTCCCACGGAGGATTAATTATATTTAATCGCCCCTCGGTTCTCTTTCTATCAAAGAGCACATTTCTAACAGAATCGTAATTACATGCTCCACAAACTGAGCAGCTTTCTGTGAGACAATCAGGGGTTTCTCTGGCCTCGATGGCGCGATGCCACTCCTTTAGAAAATATCGTTTGGAGATATCGGAGCTTATATGATCCCACGGTAAAGCATCCTCTTCACCACGAGCATGGAGATAATGAAGTGGATCGATCCCCGTCTCAGCAAAAGCCTGATCCCAGGCTTCGCGTTTAATCTCTTCAACCCAGCCATCTAGACGACAGCCCAACTCGTAGGCTCTTACTAGAGTGTGAGATAACCTTCGGTCTCCCCGGGCAAATACGCCTTCAAGATAAGTAGAGTAGGCTTTATGGTATCTGAAAGTTACTCCAATCTTTTTTAATTCGGTGTAGAGAATCTTCTGTCTTCTAAGAGTTTCTCCCTCTGTTACTTGTTCCGCCCACTGGAATGGAGTGTGAGGTTTCGGCACCAGAGTTGATACGCTGACTATTACCGATTGGCGACGATTTCCGATTGCCTTTACTCGTTTGGCAATATCGATAATTCCGTAAATGTCATCATCAGTCTCGGTTGGGAGTCCCAACATGAAATACATTTTGATATGGTCCCACCCCATTTTGAATACGTTGGAGCAGGTCTCTATGATCTCTTCGTCTGTAACGCCTTTATTAATCACATCGCGGAGTCTCTGAGTGCCACCTTCTGGTGCAATTGTGAATCCTGATCTCCTAATGGTCTGAACCTCAGCTAAAAGTTCGGGCTTTAGAGCATCAACTCTGGTGGAGGGGAAAGAGACCACCACATTATCATCCTGGCAGTATTTTTCTTTAATTGAGCTTAAAAGAGGTAATATTGAGCAGTAATCAGCTGTGCTGAGCGATAATAATGAGAGCTCTTCAAAACCCGAGTTGCCAAGGGCTTTCTCGACAATTTCCAAAACTTCCTCGGGTTTTCGCTCTCTTTGTGGGCGATACAAGTATCCAGCTTGGCAGAATCTGCAACCGCGGACACAGCCGCGCATAACCTCCACAGCTAATCTGTCATGCACTGCTTTAATATTCGGCACGATTGGATTAGTAGGGAATGGTGCGCCCTCTAAAGTTGG
The DNA here is from genome assembly GCA_964633685.1 of uncultured Bdellovibrionales bacterium. Taxonomy (GTDB): domain Bacteria; phylum Bdellovibrionota_C; class UBA2361; order UBA2361; family J135; genus JAWXBT01. Next base: position 1,447 of record CAZWGK010000132.1, read on the forward strand.
AATAATTCTCCGTTCAACTTGGGGATACCAATCAAATAGAGGTCGGGTTCGGATCAACTTTCCGTTGGAATCATATTCAGGCTCAAAAAATGCCGGAACATAGATTCCTCTTACGCGAGCAAGTCTCTGCAGGGTCTCTTGTTTATTTAGGTTTGCAGCCTTGCACTCTCTTACAACAGAGATTAACTCGGGCACCGCTTCTTCCCCGTCACCAACTAAGAATATATCAAAAAAATCAGCTAATGGTTCAGGATGGTAAGATACTGGTCCGCCGCCGATGATAATCGGAAAGCTCTCATCTCTATCTTTTGCAAAGAATGGAATATGCCCGAGCTCTAACATCGCCAAGATGCCTGTGGCTGAGAGTTCGAATTGGAGACTGAATCCAAGTAAATCAAAATCTTTTAGTGGGCGCTGACTCTCAAGAGAGCGAAGAGGGATATTCTTCTCTCTTAGGAGCTTCTCCATATCGTGGTAGGGGACATAGGCTCGCTCAGCCCACGCTTTTGGGTCCTGGTTGATGACATGGTAAAGAATTTGGAGACCAACATGGCTCATGCCTACCTCATAGAGGTCAGGGAAGGCGAGACAGAAGTGAATGTCCACATCCTCCTCGCGTTTGGTGACGGAGCCCACTTCGCCCCCTAAATATTGGGCAGGCTTTTGAACTCCTTTGAGATCTGCCTCGGTTATTATGGGAAATGGGTTGGCCATGGGGAATATCCTTATTTTTACCGCACTTTAGACTATCTCAGAAAATAATGGAAAAGTTCTAAAAAGTTTTATTTAAATGGTAGTTTTTGTGTATAATGCCTCCGTTCAGACCCGCTATTTTAAGTTACTTGAACTTAGTGGGTTTTTATGGAAAGCTGCGACCTTAGCCTTTGGCCTAATTGGTCGTGAGTTTGTCTTTTATGGGCGGCTGGTCGCCCCAAAAGTAGTAGTGATTCATGAGAGTTACCCGTCTCGAAGTTTTCGGCTTTAAGTCATTTATGGACCGTCTAGTGTTGCCCTTCAATTCCGGCATTTCCGGCGTTGTGGGTCCAAACGGTTGCGGCAAGTCTAACATAGTAGATGCCCTGCGATGGGTGTTGGGTGAGACTAGGGCGAAGAATCTTCGTGGTGCCATAGCCGAAGACGTAATATTCAACGGCACCGAAAAGCTCCGTCCACTGGGATTAGCTGAGGTTTCAATCACTATTGCCTCTGAAAATAAAAACTTCTTTGAAGATGTAATTTCGCCAGGACTAGAGGCAGATAACGTAATTGATTCAGTTGAGTTTGAAGACGACGCTGCAGCTCAGATCAAAGCCGAAGATTCAAAGAGCGACACTGCAGCCGAGCTACCTACCGAAGAAAGATCAGTTGGTCATCTAAAAGTAATTGATGGTGGTGCCCTAGAGGGTAGTGGAACAGCCACCACAGACACCGCAGCCGAGGGGCTTGCTGCAAAGATCGAGATAGAGGGTTCAAGTAATTCAGCATCGTTGGCAGCTAAAAGGGCTAGTTCGCTGGTTGATAAATTTGCATGGCTCCGCTCTGCTAGCGAAGTGCAGATCACAAGACGGCTCTACAGGAGCGGTGAATCTGAGTATTTTATCAATAGAGTGCCGTGCCGTCTCAAAGATATCGTGGATATCTTCAGAGCAGTTGGCATGGGGGCGCGCACTTATAACATAGTGGCTCAAGGCGAGATCTCAAGAATCGTTACCGCAAAGCCAGAAGACAAGAGAGCTATTATAGAGGAGGCAGCTGGTGTTTTAGGATTTAGGGATCGTATCGCATCCACAAATCGCCGCTTGAAGGAGACCGAGCTGAACATTGCGCGCGTTACAGATATTGTGAAAGAGGTAGACCGCAACGTGGCTTCCCTTAAGAGACAGGCTGCAAAGGCCAAGAACCGTGAGTCTTTAAAAGCGCGAGTGGTAGAGCTCGAGGATTGCCTATTTAGAGACAAAGTTGGTCGGCTCTATTCAGAGCAAGAAAGTCTCTCAAGGTTGTTAACTCAAGCCAAAGAAGAGCAGGGCAGTTTGGAGGAGGCTCTAAATGCAGTTCTCACTGAAGAGGGTGAGGCTCGTAATAAACTGATGGGTATTGATGTTGAGGCTGATGCGATTCGTGGCCGCATCGATGCAATCAGAGAAGATCTGAATAATAGAGAGCGTCAACTGCAGGCTAAAAAATCTAGGCTCCAAGAGTTAGTGGTGCTAGAGCAGGCAGCTGGAACTGAGGTGAAACGGCTCAAAGAGCGCGAAAATACCTTGAATGAGCGAAGAGGCGTATGCCAAGAGAATATCAAATCTTTCCAGTCCTCAGAGGGCGAGATTAGCAATCAGATTACCGGATTAGAGAGTGGTTCTCATGATGACCTTAAGACAGCATCCGAGAAGCTCCAGCAAGCAAGGGAAGCACTTAGAGCCGCAGAGGGCGAGATTAGAAATATCCGTGAAAAATTAGTTGCCGATGAGAGCCGTCTCGGTGCTTTGAGTGAACAGTTAAAGGCCGCATCGCCTGCTTCCAAATTGAAAGAGACCCTTGGCGAAGAGGGTAGGGAGTATTTGAGCCGAGCGATGGGACTTTTAGTAGATGGGTTAAAAGTTCCGAATGAATATGCTGCGGCCATTCAGGCAGTTTTAGCCGAAAAGACTTCATTTTTGGTCTCGAATGATGTTGAGGGGCTAAGTAAGAGTTTTATCGACGCAGTAATTAAGAACGAGAAAAGTAACAAAAAGGGTCAGGCTTTAGGAATTTTCAAAGCTGGAGCTGCCCCTGCTTACAGAGTAGCTACATTAAAAGCACAGCTGATAGAAGGAGTGCGTTCAGCACTCGATATTGTGGAGGTAAAGGCTGAGTACTCACTAGCCACCTCTAATTTATTGGCTGAAGTGTACTGCGCGGATTCGGCTGAATTAGCACAAGCTTTTATCGCTAAGATAAAAGACATGGAGCTAGTGACTGAGCCCGTGGTTGTAACTCTAACAGGAGATATCTACACCAGATTCGGATTCTACTCTTTAAGACACGAAGGTGGATTGGTTCAACTCAAGAATCGTATTTCAGAGCTGGAATCCTCAGTAGCGACTTACAAAACTCGTCAAGCTGAGTTGGTGTCCGTTAAGGAGCAACGTCAGAATGATGTATCCAAAGCTGAGCAGCACCATGCTCAGGTTCTCAGAGAGAGTCAGGAGCGCGCCCGATTAGTAAAGGATCTCAGTCAAAAGCTGGGCAGTGCGAGAGGCCGTCTTAATGCTGAGGAGCGTTTGTTAGAACAGCTCGGTAAAGATTTAGAGCGTACCGCTGAGCAAACTCAAGACACTCTGAATAGGATTGAGAAGCTAAAGCAGGATCAGGAATCAATGAAGGCCCAGATTTCTGATGAGGTCACCGATGAAGAGAGAGCAATGAGGAAGGAGCTAGAGGAGCTGACTCAGAAATCTCAAGGGGTAGAGGCAGTCCGTCGGGAAGGTCGTCAGATGCTCATGGCAGTGACAGATCGTCTTAATAAGTCTAGGGCCGAATTAGATTCAGCTCGTAGTGCTGAATCTAAAGCTACTCTGAATCTTCAGAAGGTACAGCTAGAGATATCTCACAGTCGAGATATGGCTATGGAGCATTTAGCACCAGAAATTGTCGATGAAGTAATGAAGCTCGGAGCAGCTGAGCTTGAGGAGCGTCGTTTAGCTGATGATGCACAAGCCGAGTTCCGCGACGAGGTTCAGAAGTTAAAAGCTCGTATCGTGAGAGAAGGTGATGTCGATCCTTCTTCAATTGAGCGATGCGATGAAGAATGCAAACGCCTTGAAGATCTCGAGAAACAACGAGTGGATTTACAGAGTGCGCACGTGACTCTTACCAAGACCGTGGAGCGATTAATAGAGATATCGCAGCAACGGTTTATTGAGACCTTTAACGCTGTAAATAAAAACTTCTCGGAGTTGGCTCCGAAGATATTTGGCGGCGGCAGTGCTCATTTGGAACTCACTGACCCAAGTAATCCGCTTGAGTCAGGTGTTGAAATTGCAGCACGTCCTCCAGGCAAGAAGCTAAAGAGCATTGAGCTACTATCGGGTGGAGAAAAGACCCTCTGTGCGATATCGCTAATTATGGCGATGTTCCTAGAGCGACCAAGTCCAATCTGTGTATTAGACGAGGTTGATGCTCCGTTGGATGAAGCAAACGTGGTTAGATTCCTATCTCTAATTAAAGAGATGAGTTCTACTACTCAGTTTGTACTGATAACTCATAACAAGCAGACTATGTCGGTGTGCGATCAGTTAGTGGGTGTTACAATGGAGCAGCCAGGCGCTTCGAAGATTGTGACAGTATCACTGCAGGAAGCGTATGCTCATGCAAATGAAACCGGCTCAGCCTCTGCGCCAGCCTGAGGTATTCATAAGAGGGTATTGGCTCATGAAATCGACTCTATAGTCGACCTGGGGGATTGTTTCTAATCATATAGGAATTTCATGTTTGGATTCTTAAGGGGAAAGAAGAAGGAAGAGCAGCAGGGGGTTGAAGCTCCGCCCGCGACTCTGCCTGCAAAAGAGATATCCCCAGAGGTAAAGACCGAAGTCAGTAAGCCATTAATCTCAGCGTTAGCCAAATCCCGTGAAGGATTGTGGGGCCGGATTAAGGGATTATTTTCGTTATCAAAAAAAGTTGATGAAGAAACCATCGCCGAGATGGAAGCGATACTTATTGGAGCAGATGTTGGCGTGGCTACAACTGCGGAGCTTCTTGAGTCAACCAGAGAAGAAGTTAAGGCTGGAAGAGATGTTTCAGCCGAGGCTTTTAGGGAAAAGCTCAAGACCAAGATGATGGAGATTTTTAATTTTGCGCAGGTACCAACTCCAACAAAGAGAGAAGATGGTCCAAGTGTCGTGCTTGTTATCGGAGTGGGCGGCGTAGGCAAGACAACCACGATTGGAAAGATATCAAAGAAATGGCGGAGGGAGGGCAAGAATATAGTGCTTTGTGCCGCTGATACTTTTAGAGCTGCCGCTGTAGAGCAGTTAATAATGTGGGGCGAGAGAGTTGGGGCGCCAGTTGTTCACGGAGCAGAGAACGCTAAGCCAGCAACAGTGGTTTTTGATGGCATAACAAGGGCTCAGCAAGAGAATGCTGATATCTTGATGATTGATACTGCCGGGCGGCTCCATAATAAACAGAACCTAATGAGTGAGTTGGAAGGCATTAAAAATTCACTACAGAGGCACCAGGCGAGTGCTCCGCACGAGGTTTGGTTAGTTGTGGACGGCGCAACAGGGCAGAATGCCCTGATTCAGGCTCGCGAGTTTAATAATATAGCCAAGCTCACCGGTGTGATTATCACTAAGTTAGATGGCACCGCCAAAGGCGGCATC
>CAZWGK010000133.1:0-1747 GCA_964633685.1 uncultured Bdellovibrionales bacterium
GATCCCGGCGGCCGGTAAGCATCTTATGAATGTAAGCTTGGTGGCCTACGTCCCAGACAAGTTTATCTTTTGGAGTTTCAAAAACATAATGCAGCGCTACTGAGAGCTCGACTGTTCCAAGGCTTGATGCGAAGTGTCCACCGGAGGAGGAGACTGTATTGATGAGCTCTTCTCTTAACTCTTTAGCGACGGTTTTAAGATCCGCCATTGTGAGTTTGCGAATATCTTCTGGAAGGGAAAGAGCATCAATGAGTTTCGTCATTTTACATTCCTAGTATTTTGGAAGTGAACTTATCGAAGTGAGTATACCGAGCGATTGTCGGGCAATCAAATTTCATCGAAATGTCACAAAAATGATATAAAAAAAGGGCCGCGGGGGCCCTTTTGTCGATAATTAAGAAGTTAAATTAATTATCTGTGAGGAGAGAAGTGAACTCTTCTATTTTGAGCCCAGGCCATCTCATCGCTACCTTGAGCTAGAGGAACTTCCTCTCCGTAGCTGATGGTTTTGATTTTATCAGCTGCGAATCCATAGGATTGAAGAACTCGGCTAACGGTTCTAGCACGCTCTTCGCCAAGGGCTAGGTTGTACTCGGCAGTTCCGCGTTCATCGCAGTGTCCTTCAAGAATAATCGACACGGTTGGATTTGCTTTGAGAATTTCAAGGTTGTACTCGACATTCTGACGACCTACGTCATCAAGCTCCGCAGAATTGTAAGCAAAGTTTACGTTACGGAACGGACCTTCGCCTTCTGCCATCGGAATTGATCCGTCAGCATAACGACCTTCAAGTTGAGAGTTGAGATCGGCTTCAGATAGATACCCAGGGTCGAGAGGGCTCTTGTCTTTTTTTGAAGAGCAACCGCCCAAGGTTAAGCCTGCTATTACGAGAGTGGGGACTAATATGTACTGACCAATTTTCATTTTGAGCTCCAGACTAATGTGCTACAAATATTTACCTTGAAAACCTAACAGTAAAGGTAAAGTTGCGAAAGTCTCAAAAATAAAGCGGAATCGATATGAACATAAAAGAGATCTCTTCATGGTTTGATGCGAATGAGGGTCGCATAATAGAGCGGTGGAAGACTCTCCTTAAATTTCAAAGCATAAGTGCTGATGAGGGGTATGCAGCCGAGTGTGGTCGGTGTGCTGATTGGTTAAGGGGAGAGTTAGCTGGAATGGGTCTTAAGGCCGAGTTGATCCCGACTGAGAGTAAGCCGATGGTTTATGGTGAATGGAAAGGGGAGCCAGGTCGGCCGACAATTCTGTTTTATGGGCACTACGATGTGCAGCCCCCAGATCCACTTGATAAATGGCAGAGCCCTCCTTTTGAGCCTACCCTTAGGGATGGAAAAATGTTTGCCAGGGGTGCTTCAGATAATAAAGGGCAGGTGACGTTTGTGCTGTCTGCAATTGAGGCGGCGATAAAAAATAAATCATTAAAATGTAACCTTAAAGTTTTAATTGAGGGGGAAGAGGAGTCTGGTAGTCATGGGATGGACCAGAAGCTGAGTGAGATAAAGGAGCTTATAAAAGCTGATGTTCTTTATGTCAGTGACAGCAGCATGGTTCCCTGGGAGGCGCCGACAGTGACGATGGGGCTTCGGGGGCTTATGTCTTTGGGAGTTCATGTTGAGGCTTATCCAAGCGATGTTCACTCTGGCCTTTTTGGGGGAGCTATTAAAAATCCGGTTACCGAATTGGCTCGACTTGTGGGGAGTTTTCATAATGACTCAGGCAGGGTAGT
>CAZWGK010000133.1:1757-5685 GCA_964633685.1 uncultured Bdellovibrionales bacterium
CGCCGCACACGGCAGAGGAGGCTCAATTGTGTCAGACTGGAAAGACTCCTGATGAAGAGTATTTGAAAACGATGGGGACTCTACCGACGGGGGGTGAGGCAGGATTCACCGCAGCTGAGAGGGTTGGGTTTAGACCAACTTTAGAAGTGAATGGACTGCATGGCGGTTATGGTGGACCCGGCGGAAAAACGATCATCCCGAGAGAGGGCGTTTTGAAATTAACAACCAGGTTAGGAACTGGCCAGTGTCCAGAACGGATGCGAAAGTTGTTGCAGAATTATATCCGCGAAAAGCTACCTCAGAATATGAAGGTAACTTTTGAGGGGGAAGGGCATGGCGGGGTCGCTTTGAGATTGGATCCTAAATCGCCCTGGCTGACAAAGGTTAGGGAGGCCCTTGGGGAGATTTCGGATAAAGATGTAGCCTATCGGTGGGAAGGCGGAAGTATTCCGGTGCTCACGAAGTTGCAGCAGATATCTGGCGCGACCCCGATTCTGGTAGCCTTCGGCAAAGCCGAGGATAACTGGCATGCTCCCAACGAAGCTCTCTCCCTCGCCCGCTTCAAGATGGGCTTCCTCTTCACCACCCGGTATCTGAATTTGTTGTCTCAGTGACCGCGATGTTGTGGAACTTGTTGGGTATTTTCAGTTGTCGGTACACCGTTGGCTTTGATTCGGGGGCTATTTTTTGTCTTTCTGAGCTTTGATCTTTCCCGCAGGTTCCCTTAGTATGGGCTCCGTGTCGGGCTGTGGCACAGACTGGTAGCGCGTTCCCTTGGGGTGGGAGAGGTCGGAGGTTCAAATCCTCTCAGCCCGACCAATTTTTTAGAGCAAACTGCCGTTGCTTCTCATTCTAGTAAAGATTCTTTCCAAGGCCGTTTAAAAAAAACCTTGAGGTGTCAGTTTTTATCGCTTAACAAATCCTTAATTTATAAAAATTAGTAAAAGATGAGCTCAAATATTTCAATCATTACAGTAATATCGCGGTCTCTGAGAGAATTTTTAGGGATTTTTGTGGTAGCCGCGGTAGTTGGGTGGAGTGCTCATGCAGATGACATTCTGCCGAAATACTCGTTCACAATTGTGATGATAAATATGAATGGGGTGCCTGATCTGGTACGGCTGCCGGACCCAGCAAATTTAAAAGCGGGAGAGGTCGTTGATGTATCCCTCGGCGATAAGCGTTGGGAGGAGAATGTTTATTTTCTAATAGAGAGCTCCCAAAAGAGCGATCAGTCATGGAAGATTCAGCAGCGTCAGGTAAATTGTTTGGTTGATCCAGCTAATTCTACGCTACTTAATGACTGGCCAAATAGAGTGAGCGAGTGGCGCGACCTTTCTTTTGTTGGAACTAATCGTTACAAAGGCAATTTATTTTTAGAACAAGACCTAAGCCGCCTGACTAGGGATGAGCTTGAGGGGTACGTCCGCAAAATCGGTGGACCAGCCTTGGGTAAGAATCTAGAGATAGTTTCTCGCCTAGTGAATAAGCCAGAGGGTAACTCCTATCACTGCAAAGCTGAATTCCGGGTATCAGTGGCTAGCAATGCTTCGGCGCCGAATCCTATCGATGTTACCTATCGCATAGCTGTAGATAACTTTTAAGGGACTCTCTATCGGGCGCAAATTGTCGAAATATCGGCTATTTATTCCACTCTGGTGCTCTTACAATTTCTCCATTGCGATACTAAGGCTTTTGAGACACCTTTAGGTCATGCAAAGAAGTAGTTCAACCGCATCCGTAGTAACCCCGTCCCAATTTGCTCAAGAGATAGTTTCTCGAGCAGGTATCATAGATGAAGCCACAGAGGCCGAGCTGTTGAAGGCCGTAACCATTGTCGATCGCCAAAAATATCTAGTCACAACCTATGCCGAACGGGCCCATGAAGACGAAAGTTTTCCGATTGGATTTAAGCAGGATAGTTTGAAGCCTTCCACCCTGGTGCGGTTGATAGGTCTCTTGGGGGTAAAAAAGGGAATGCGTGTGCTTGAGGTTGGCACTGGTTCTGGATACGGCGCCGCTTTGATGCTCACCATGGGAGCAGAAGTTTTCTGTATAGAGAAGGAAGGGCTCTTCGCTCAGCAGACACGGAAAAAATTAGATGCCTCAGGATTTTCTAAAATCCTTTTTAAAGCAGGTGATGGTCGGAAAGGCTGGACCGAGATGGGACCTTTTGATGCGATTGTGATGACATTCCCAAGCGAGAATCCGTCTGAGGAAATCTTAAGCCAGCTTCGAGAGGGTGGTCGGTTGGTAGGTGCTTTTGGTTCTCCTGGACAAGAGAAGGTTACCATGTATGAGCGGGGCCCAATCCTTCGTCGTTATGAACTTGAATTGTGGCAAGGATGATATCTAGCCAGATTCGTGAGTTTGCCCCTTGAGTTTCTTTCAGCAAAATCGGCTTTATTTTTGTTAAGCACCTAGTAGAAATTTCGCAAATCTGTGCACCCCGGTTCGTTTTCCAAGCACGAAAACATAGTCGCCATGAAGAAGAATTTCCTTAGCTGAAGGATGCTCGATGACTTTCCCTTGACGATGAATGCCGATAATTGTGACGCCATATTTATTTCTAACGTCGAGATCTTGAAGAGAGCTGCCAGCGGCTCCATACTCTGGCCCAACTAGTACTGTCTCTATAGTTACGTCAGGCGGAACGATCGCTCCAGCAGATGGAATTTTTTCGTCAGTAGGATTGGCAAGTTTTAGGTATTGTTGTTGCCTGAGCTCCTCCGTCATCTCCTCAATCTTTATTTCTGGCACCAAATAGTTGCGTAGCACACGTGAGAAAATTTCAAGGGAAGTTTCGAATTCCTCTGGGATCACTTCGTCGGCTCCAAGATGAAGTAGTTTTTCTACCTCCTCAACTTGTCTTGAGCGAACGATGATATGTAGACCTGGACTGATTCTGTTCGCTGTATCAACGATTTTTCGAGTTGAGAATGGGTCCGCAATTAATACACACAATATTTTTGCCTGATTAATTCCTGCTTTCTCAAGGACGTGGGGGAAGGAGGCATCTCCGAACATGATCGGCTCCCCCTTTGCCTTTTCCTTGGCGACAGTTTCGGGATTAGTCTCTATGATTGTGTATGGAATCTGATGAGTTTTGGCTGCGAGTGCAAGATTACGTCCATTTATGCCGTAGCCTATTATTATTATGTGATTCGAAAGGGAGGTTGGTTGTTCCTCTTTGAGACAAGCCCGATCAGCGATGTCATGTTCGGTAGCGGTACTTTTTGTAATTCTATAAGCAAGAGCGGGAGCTGCTGAGATAAAAGCTGGACTCAGGATCATTGTAATTATTGAGGCGGCCAAGAAAACTTGATAGCCGTTAGTTGATAGGATCTCATTTTGAACACCCAATTGCGCAAGAACAAATGAGAACTCTCCGATTTGCCCTAAAAGTAAGGTCAAAGCTATGCCAATTCGTGTCGGAAATCCAAGAAGCCGCACCGCAGCAAGTCCTGTTGTCCATTTGATTGCAAAAATTAGTAAACATAGAGATCCAATCGTAATTGGGTCAGATAGAACAATCTGAGGATTGAACATCATACCTACAGAGACGAAGAAGAAAGATGAAAATAGATTTCTAAAAGAGTGGACTGTGTTGGAAGCTTGATACCCGTATTCTGATTCCGAAAGGATTAGTCCTGCAATAAAGGCACCTAATGGGAGGGACATTCCGGCGGCTCCAGTGAGAAGAGCGCCTCCCATACAGATTGCAAAAACACCGATAGTGAAAATTTCCTGACTTCGAGCTTTCGCAATTAAATTCATCAAGCGACCAATTACGAATCGATGCAGGATATAGACAGCAATTCCTAGCGCTGCAAATTTGGTTATAAGAGAGACTCCTTCTTTCAGTATTTCATGAGAATCCGCTGCTAGAAGAGGGATGATAAGTGCCATGGGTACTACAGCGATATCT
>CAZWGK010000133.1:5695-6222 GCA_964633685.1 uncultured Bdellovibrionales bacterium
TTCGAGAGCGGATAGCACGATTACGGTGCTGCTCATGCTGAGAATAAAGCCGAAGAATATAGCTTCGCTTAGTGAAAATGAGAGTAAAAAAGCACCTAGTGCTGTGATTGCTACAGTGAGTAAGACCTGAAGGCCTCCTCCGAGTAAAACTAATCGTCGTATGCGAAAGAATTCTTTGAGAGAGAATTCTAGTCCTATTGTAAAGAGAAGGAATATGACACCGACCTCAGCGATGGTGGTAAGGCTGGGTCCATCTTTAACCAGACCCAAGAGGGAAGGTCCGATAATTGTTCCTGTTATTAAGAAGCCTATAATTTCGGGAATTTTAAGGCGATGAAAAACCAGAGTTACGGCAAGAGCCGCGCCTAATATAATAGTAATATCTTGTAGGGCTGAGGCATGCATATGGTTGAGAGTACACGGGATAGAGGGATCCCTCAATATTGGTTTCAGTGCTTAAACACTGGGTTTTGGGAAATGATCTGTTGGGATAGAATTATGGAGTGATTAGAATTAAGGATGGTCAG
>CAZWGK010000133.1:6232-6809 GCA_964633685.1 uncultured Bdellovibrionales bacterium
ATTTTAGCAACGTTGTTCCTCTTGTTGACCGTTTCGGGTTGTTCGCTCTTTCGTGGCAGTAGCGATGTGCCGCTTGAGATTCAGGTTGCTCCGATAATCGGTGTGGGAGCAGGAAGGCTTGTTGGTCAGTCCGCCGAGCTAGGCTATGCCGAACAATATCGAGGCAAATTATATTGGCCGGTTCCAGGGGCTAAGGTATTTTCAAAGTTCGGGCGGCGGTTTGTTAGGTGGCATGATGGGGTTGATTTGGCGGCAAAGCGGGGCACTCCGATATATGCGGCTCATTCGGGGAAAGTTGAGTATGCCGGCTCAGGATTTAACGGTTACGGTAATTTTATAGCCATAAGGGGAAAGGGATTAACGACCTTTTACGCGCATAATGATCGGAATCTTGTCTCCGCAGGTGACTATGTCGAGGGCGGTCAGCTGATCGGCTATGTCGGTCAGACTGGCCGTACCACGGGTCCGCATCTCCATTTCGAAACACGCATCCATCGCCCCGCCCCCCCCGCCCCCCCCCCCCCCCCCCCCCGACACACCCCCCACCCCCCCCCCCTCCAACCAGCAAGAAACGACA
>CAZWGK010000134.1:0-2133 GCA_964633685.1 uncultured Bdellovibrionales bacterium
TATTGTCTTCTTGATCAGTTTACAGAGTACGAGAACTCCAATCAGAGTTCCGGTCACGACCTCTCTCATCTTTTTACCGGAAAAGAGCTCAACGGCTCCACCGTAGGATTGGCTTTTTTGGGGGTTGTTTGTGATTATCCCACCGCTAAGTACGGATTAACTCAAGTAAAGAACTTTCAATCCTTTACATCTCTCATATTTGCCCATGAAATTGGTCATAATTTCGGTGCCGATCACGACTCGGCAACGCCGTCTTTGATGTCACCTTATATTGATTCTGACAATAATTCATTCTCTGCATTCAGTCTAAATGAGATTAATACCTACCTGGGCTCGTCAGGAGCCTGCGTCCAGAGTGACATATCGAACCCAGACCCATTGCTCGCGAATTTTTATATTAGGTCAGTCGAGATTCTAAACTCAGGAAGGTTCCTCTTAAAGGCAGTCCCTTTCTCGAATGTGTATAATGAGTGCGATGTCTCCCTCTTTGGTGCAACGGATAAAGCCTACCTTGAGGAGGAGAGTATCTCCGTGTCTGCAATTCCTCTTCAAACATTCAACTCATCACAAGGGCGAGTTAAATTAAGAGTTGCGGCGATGCCTAAGGATGTATCAGGAAGCCGTCGGCTCTATTTTAGACTTAAGGTCGAGTGCACTGGAATCACCTCATTCTCTGATATTGAGACTCTAACATTGGGGGCTGCTGGCGCTATAAATAAATCAGCGTGGCTTAATGCCCTCGACAGTAAGAACATGTCGGTAATTCCGTATTAAACTGACTCGGATTGGCAAATAGCTTGGAACTGGTAGGGCCAATTTTATTACTTAAGGTAATAAAAAACCCCTGCTGACTCTCGCCAACAGGGGTTCTGTCAAAGACAACTAACTACTAGCGCTTAGACTTCTTGGAAGACTTTTTGGAAGCCTTCTTTGCAGGGGACTTCTTCATAGTCTTTTTAGCAGTTACTTTCTTAGTAGCTTTTTTAGCTGTCTTCTTCTTGGTTGCCATAATGCATCTCCAATATGTGCTTATATATATAAAGCAATTGTTAAAACATCACACAACCAAGAAACTGGCTGTGTGAGTGTAATTTGCCTCAACATTGTTTCTAATGCAAGACTTTATTTTTGATGAGAGCACTAGAACAAGCGATTCATGCTTTGTTCGCTTGAAGACAACAGTAAAGTGGCGCCTCTTGATCTACTCTACTACGATCCTAAAATCAGTTTTTTATAGAGTTCTGAGATACGAAAAGTTAGTTAAAGTCAATTAGTTTTAAAAATTAAATTATCTAGTGATACTAGGCGCTTAATGCTTGTTTTTGCGGAGCTTCCTGATCGGCGTTAAGGGCACTCCCTCACCGCGTAGGAGTGCAATTTTTTTTTCTACTCCGCGATTGTAGCCGCCTATTCCTCTAGTGGATACGACCCTATGGCATGGGATTTGGGGATCGAAATTTTTTTTAATTATTTGTCCTACAGCGCGCGCGGCGAACGGGCTTCCAGCTATTTTGGCGACATCTCCGTAGGTTAAGGTCTTTCCTTTGGGAATCGATTTTACGGCCTCAAGAACTCTTTCTTTAAAGCTCACACCATGATCCTTTTCGAATAATCTGGACAGTTGAGCCATCGTACAGAGATGCATGCACATCCACTTCTTCAGATGAGATCATCATATCCGTATGTACCGAGCTTTCATTGCAGCCTATTGTTTCTGCTCCCTTGGAATCCAGGGTAGCGCCATCTTTTATGCAGAACTTGTATGCTGATCCAACTGCAATATGACATGCAGCATTCTCGTCGAATAGGATCTCTTGGAACACTAATCCAGTGCGGAAAATTGGGCTATCTATGCCCACAAGAGCAACCTCCCCAAGTCTCTTTGCACCAGGATCGCTGTTAATATACTCACGAAAAGTGTCAGTACCAGCGGACGCTTTAAAGTCGATAATTTCACCCTCTTTAAAGCGAAGCTCTAGGCCCTTTATGAGCACGCCATTTATAAGAAATGGCCGTGTTGCCTTTACCACTCCCTCTGTCGCTCTATAATCCGGGGTTGTGAAGCACTCCTCCGTTGGAATGTTTGGCTCGTATTCTACTCCACGTGGGCTTTTATCGGTTCCCCCTTTCCAT
>CAZWGK010000134.1:2143-6779 GCA_964633685.1 uncultured Bdellovibrionales bacterium
CCATATAGCTCTCTCAGAGAGCCCTACTACGAGGTCCGTCCCCGGTCCTTTGAAATGAAGAGCTTTGATCTTAAGTTCGCTTAATTTTTGTGCTCTCTTTCTGAGTACCTCGTTGTGAGTTTTCCACTCACCTAATGGATCGCTTCTATCTATTCTGCAGATAGCGAATATATTATCCCACAGACGATTTTCAGCCTCAGATAGGCTTAAATTAGGGAATATCTTCTGCCCCCACTTAGGTGTTGCGGCGGCGGCCACAGTCCAGTGTACATGTGATTTTCCAATTCCATCATCATAAAATCTTTGGAGAGCAAGCCTTTGATGTAATCGGTGCACGTTTACCTTTTTGGGATCGAGGTCTGCCATTAGATCAGGCTCCTCAGGCCCTAATATTTTTAGGTTTGCTCCGTGTGATTCCACTAATTCGTTGTACTTTGGTGTTATAAAGGCTGGAACGTAGGATAGATCTTGCTCTGAGGTTCTCTCTATTCTCAATCGCATTGCCCTGGGGTCAGCAAGGTCTATGTTAACAAATTTCGCTCCACTCTTATATGCTTCCTCTGCAACAAGAATGGCCAACTCTCGGTGATAAGGCTCTGTTGATATGTTTACTATCTGGCCAGACTGAACATTTAATCCATGTTTAACTAGAATCTGTGCATAGACCTGAAGTTTTTGGTTGTGGTTCATATAAGTCCCCTTTTACCAATGATTTTAGCGATGTCTTGTGAATTTGGATATATAAAAAAAGGGGGCACTTCTCAGTGCCCCCGCGCGGTGTGTTGCCTTGATGACTCAAGGTAAATCATCAATACTTGTTCTTCTAGCTAGCGTTTGAGATTTTCGTTATCGGATGTCTTTTTACTCCCCTTATCTTCTTCTTTACCCAAACTCATCTCCGCTCGTCCGGTGGTATCACTTAATTTTAGCTTCGCAATTGCCAGGAGCCTTATGTCAGTAGTAATATACTCAGAGTTATTTGATATCTTCTTAACCATATAGACGGACCCTCTTGCCCCCTAAAAAGACGGTCGGAAGCATGCTAAGATGTTTTTAGGTTTTGGCTCTATTTCGTCAGGTCTATTTTCAGATTAGGAATTAATCGTATTCAGAATCCATTTTACGTTGCGCCTCGGCACGTAGCTCCTCGTCAGGGTCAGCTATAATGCCGTTTAATAAGAGCCTACCGAATCGTGCGTATATAACGTCTATTGAGCAATATCTGGAATCTGTGACAAGTGGATCCATAAAGTCTGGGTGGAATCTCATCATGTGCTCAAGCACTGCTCTGTCACGTTCAGACTTTGCCAAAATATTCCAGATATTTTTACCTATGAAAGAGAAATCCGCAGCACCCCACTCTATTAGTTTCTGAATGTAATGTCCGGCGGAAAGAAGCTCCTCTGGTGCAGGAGGTCTATTAAATTTATATGAGCCGTCGCTCTGGCGCATTCTATCAGCTAAATCAACAAGATTCGAAACCAATTTAGGTAAGCAGTGTGGGGAGAGAATATTCTTCTCTAGGGTCGAGTCTAGATATGTCATAGTGATTGGATGCACACGTCTTAAGAGGGCTTCATCGAGCGTTCTATTAAAGTTTTTTGTAAAGAGAATCAGAAGATTTTCAATCTTAGCTTCGATCGGAGCGCGGCTCTCAAGCCAAATTTTACCATCCTGAATTGGTCCTAGAAAGAAAGTGTCAATCGCGCTATCTGGCTTATCGAGCTCATCTACCAGCAAAATTGTTGGCTTTTTTTGTGAATTTAAAAAGGCCCTGGAGAGAATTCCTAAATTCATCATCGCGGCAGGATCGCTGTCTTTGCCGGTCATGGCGTTTACCATCGCAAGTGTAGATGGGCTTTCGATAAGATTAGCTGTAGGCATTCCGGTGTAACAGCTTAGACACATAAAATCGGCACCCGTTATCTTGGCTAAAGATTTGGCCATAAAAGATTTACCGCAACCAGATGGTCCTTCGAGCAGTAGAGATCTAACTTTGTCTGATGGAGTCTCAAGAACTAGCGATATCTGATATGCAACGAAATCTAAACATTGATATCCTACAGTTCCTAGCTTCTGTTTTAATTCTGACGGACTGCCGACATAAAAATTGGAGGCGGTCTTCTTATCTTCAGTCGGGCTTGGCGTTGGAATGGGTGCAGCGACGGGTGCAAGATGAGCAGCTGGACGTCTTATAGGAATCATAGATTGAACCTCATATAACCGCTTAGGGTAACTTCTGTTAACTACCCTATAGTTATTGAGGATTGGGGCTCAGATGTATCGTTTTTTCTACCCAATAGACGATTTAATTCCGCGAATAATTCCAAAGGCTTAAGTGGCTTAGAAGTATAACCATTCATTCCAGCAGCCAAGCACTTCTCCTTGTCCCCTTTCATGGCGTTTGCGGTTACAGCCATAATCGGAACGGCCTTCTCGGGAGGGATTCCTGCCCGCTCCTCGAGCTTTCTAATTGCGTCAGTAGCTTGATACCCATCTAGCTCCGGCATTTGGCAATCCATAAGAATGATATCAAAGAATTTATCATCCCAGAGATATTTTTCGAATTTTTCTACAGCCTCGCGGCCATTGTTTGCTACGACAGATGATTTATAGCCGTGTTTCTCAAGAAGTTTAATCATCACCTTCTGATTGACCGGATTGTCCTCTACCACCATTATAGTTAAGGCACTATTGGCTTTAGGGGCATTTTGTGGGCTCGACTTTCCTTCATCCCCGTAGACTCCATCAAACTCGGTGATTTCAACGGGTAACGAAATATGAAAGCTCGAGCCTATATTTTGCATTGAATGTGCTGAGATTTGCCCCCCTAGAGCCTTTGCTATTCGAGCCGCTATGGGTAGACCCAGTCCCGTTCCTCCATAACGCTTCGTCGTCGACTGGTCTGCCGGTGAAAATAGCTCAAATATGCTGGCTAATTTATCCTCAGGAATTCCAATACCAGAATCGCTTACGGTAATCTTAATTGGCCGTGTTAATCCATTGGGAGGCCCATCGTTTGCGGCGGTTATCACTATTCCGCCTGACTTTGGAGTAAACTTAACAGCGTTACCAATTAGATTGGTTAGAATCTGCCTTATTCTAGTCTCATCGGATTTGATCCAGACTGGAAAATCGTTATCGAATCGAACCACCATCTCAATTTCCTTTTCAGCGGCAGCTGAGAGAAATGGTCTTGCGGCGTTGTAGATAAGGTTATGAAAATTAAAGGGTTTAATAGCAAGCTCGAGCCTTCCGCTCTCTATTCGAGATATATCCAAGACATCGTTTACTAGATGAAGTAGTGTCTCAGATGAAATCTGTACAATGTCTAGAAGCTCACGCTGCTCATCTTTTAGCTCTGTTTCTAAGACGGCTCTTGTCATGCCTATAATCCCATTCAAGGGTGTCCTTATCTCATGTGACATATTCGCTAGGAAAAGACCTTTAACAGAGTTGGCTTTTAACGCTTGCTCTTCGTTAACTCTTGCTTTTTGTAAAGCCTGCTCTAGTTCTATTTTTGTTGAGACAAGCGCATCGTCGGATTTTCTGCGCTCAGTGATGTCTCTTATTGTGGCCGAGAAATTGCAGCTTTTGCGGTCGCTTCCGATAGCGGTGATGGCTAGCTCGCAAGGGAATTCTTCGCCATTTCGTCGCTTTGCCAAAACCTCAATTCGTCTATTTAAAACTCGTGTTTCTCCAGTGTGCAGGTACCTTCTTAGTCCCGCAGCGTGAGCGTCTTGAAAACGCTCTGGAATGATTAGCTCGGCTAAGCCTTTGCCCACCGCCTCTTCTTTGCTCCATCCAAATATAGCACTGGCAGCCCCTTCCCATTCATTAATTATCCCTCTTGAGGTCATCAGAATTACGGCATCTAATGAGTTTTTTAAGACAGCCTGAAATTTTGAATTCTCTTGCTCAAGCTCAGCCTCACCTTCTGCTGCCTGTTTTTCAGCATGTCTTCGGGCTTCAATCTGCAAATTGTAGGCACTGATTCCGAAATGAATCAGGAAAATTCCCCCGAAGGCGATAATCCAGATTGCGGTTGTAGCAAAATAAAAAGCTATGCCAATTTCAGCTTCTCGATCAAGATCCGTTCGTTTGTTAAGAATATTTTCCACGATCCACCAGTTCTCATTTGCTCCAGAGGTTAGCAACCTCCATTTCATAAGCTGATTATCAGAATTGGAATCCAATCGTGAACGAATAGTTATTTGGTCGCTTGAAACATGGCTTTTAAGAAAACTCATTGGGGTGAGAGAAGAGACGATACCGGACAAAGCCTTGTCTGTACCGTACACAGGAACAGCAAACAAAACAAAATTCTCAACGCTTTGATTTCTTTTCTGGGTGATGCTTATCTCCCTCACAAAGCTGGGATACATGGAGTCGGTTCGACTCTTAAGAATTGGATAGTTTTCATGAATCCAATCTTTCGCCTCTTTAAGGTGGTTTGGAGGGAAGAACTTATTCACCTCGGTTTTTATTCGTCTATTTTCGAGAAGTCTGTCTAAGCGATCCCCTATGATTATCTCCTCGATAGCTATGGCACCTGGTGACTCGACATTCGACTCAAGTTCCCTGATGGGGGTGAATAAGAGCTTTCTTGCTCCTAAATCGGTTGTTAGTAATTGCT
>CAZWGK010000135.1:0-6737 GCA_964633685.1 uncultured Bdellovibrionales bacterium
GCATTGCTCTCAACTTTGCGTTTTGGTCGCAAAGTTCTCTTACATGCTGCTGCAAGCCTATGACTTCTTACACCTGTTTCAAAACAACAACTGCAAGCTCCATGTTGGCGGCTCAGATCAATGGGGCAACATCACCGCTGGACTAGAACTCATCAGAAAGAAAGGGCTTCATGGTGCATACGCTGTGACCTTCCCTTTAATCACTGATTCCCAAGGTAAAAAGCTCGGCAAGAGTGAGGGCGGTGCAATCTGGTTGGATCCTAAGATGACCTCCCCTTTTAGGCTCCATCAATACTTCCTGAATGTCGCCGATAGTGATGCAGTAAAATTCTTGAAGATTCTTACGTTCCTTTCTCAAGAGAAGATTCAAGAGATCGAGAAAAACAGTAAAGAACAACCAGAGAAAAGACTCGCCCAGAACACTTTAGCAGATGAGGTCTGTACGTTTGTTCATGGGGCCGATGCAACTGCTGCAGCTCGTAAGAGTGCTACTGTGCTTTTTGGTGGCGACATTAAAGGCATAAGTGCTAATCAATTGAACGATATTTTTGCTGAAGTACCATCAACAGCTCTACCCAAAGAACAGATACACGGCCACGCTGCGATCGATCTTCTGGTCACTACTAAACTCTCCAAATCTAAAGGCGAAGCAAAACGACTCATCGAGAGTGGCGGCGCTTACATTAACAATGAGCGTATCGCTGATATCTCAGTCAAAATAGGACCTGAACATCTTATAGATGGTGAACTCCTGGTGCTCCGCGCCGGCAAGAAGAGCTACCATTTAGTTCGTCAGAGCGCATGAATAAGGTTCCTGATTCAGCCCTTTCCCCAGCACTCTATACTGCCGAGCTAAAGGGTCACCTCCGTCTAAGTAAAGACGGAGATTGGTATCACGAGGGCAAGATATTTGAGCGGAAAGCCCTATCGGATTTATTTCACCGATCAATAATTTGGGATGAAAACGACAAGGAATATTTCATACGAATAGGCCGCGAACGGGCCCGATTTGAAATTGAGGATGTGCCTTATTTTATAAGCACAATCACCCTTACCTCACCCATGCAGATAAAACTTCTCGGTGGGCATGAAGAGGCCCTCGACCCAAATAATTTCTCTGTAGGACCCGAAAGCCAGATTTATTATAAGCTCCATTCTATTCACCATTCAGGTCACCAAGCACGACTCACTCGAGCAGCGCATCAACTTTTACTCCAATATGCAGTAAGTGATTCCGAAATTAATATAAACGGAATCAAAATTGCCCTGCACCAGAGGTCGCAATGAGCTCGACACCTACTCCATCAATCGGAGACCAAGCTCTTGTAACCAAGCTCAACAAACACGGCCGAATTGTTGAGATAAAAACAGATGGCTCTGTAATAGTTGAAATCGGCAACATGAAGATTCGGTGCGCCCCCGAGGAATTCCGCATCACCGGCACCGCAAAAGGATTTGATAGAGGCACAGTTTCGATAAAAGCCGTAGCTGGCAAAAAAGGCGGCACCTCTAAGGTCGACCTTCACGGCATGACGGTGGCTGATGGACTCAGAGCCGCCGAAGAAGCCCTCAATCGAGCTCTTATTAGCGGCCATGAAAAGCTCGAGATTATCCACGGCATCGGCTCAGGTGCTCTAAAAAGCGCCGTCCTTAAGTACCTCGCCTCGGCTCCCGGGGTTGCTAACTTTGCTACTCCGCCGGGCAATACCGGGATGACAGTGGCTTATCTTAATTCCTAACAACCTCGGCCACTTAAAATCACAATCCCTAAAGACGCTCAAAAATCTCTACTGCTATTAGCAACTTTCTTCCACTTTCTGCGATTACTTAGCGAGACCATCAGACACCGATTCGGGTGCTCTGTGGTTCAATTAAATTTAAAGGATAAATATGATGATTAATCAATCAGATATTATGAAGAACCTTCTTCTGAAGGCTCCAGTTGACAGCTTGTGGAATCAACCCCGTCAACAAACTGTAATGCCCACGGTCAATTTAAGAGATGCGGGATATTTTGTCGGGCGTGATACCGGTGTTATGCCGATGCCACGAATTGGTCTCAGACCTACCTTTCCATTCCCGGGCCAGAGCATAGAGCCAGGCTGCGACTGCACCATTCAACCGGACCCACAAAGTGCAATAGTAAGACTGGTTAATATGTTACTGACGATGGCTCAAAATCTTATTAACCGACTGACAAATTTTACTGGGTTTAATCAATCAAACTCACAGATCCTTGGCTTTGATAGCACTCCATCGCTTACAGATTCTCTACCGATGCAGATGGATCCGAGCTATGTGGATCCTGGCTTTGGTTTAGATCCAAGCAGCATTCAAACTCTGCCCCTCAAAGTTACTCCAGAGGAAGGCTCTGAGAACCTGGGCACGCGCCTAGGCAATATTTTTGATGGACTGAAGACTGGCTGGACCTCCATGAAGGACCTGTTCACTTCCGGCAAGGAATTGTGGAGCTCAGTCCGTGAAGGATGGACCTCATTTAAAGATTTCGCCAAGCCACTTCTTGGGGGTTTGGGCTCAATGGTGAGCTCTCCTTTAAGGGGAATTGGCAACCTATTTAGTTCGGGATTTAATATTATTAAGAATCTCTTCTAAATACTGGTACGGCATACTGACCGGTCTGACTTAGGATCTCGGACCGGTTTTTCACATTTTTCGCCAAAAAATAGCTGTCCTAACCGTAACTTGACACATTTCTTAGTACCAGGTACCTTTCCACTTCGTTTCTGTGAGCCGTTAGCTCAGTCGGTAGAGCATCTGGCTTTTAACCAGAGGGTCGAAGGTTCAAATCCTTCACGGCTCACCATGAAACTTTTCAATTCTACAACTAGCTAACTACCCTCTAAATTAAGCGATGCAGAAGAAGACTATCATCAAGATTCTGGTCAGCTTAGGCATGTTAGGGTTTGTAGGCAGCTACGTTGATTTCGAAAAACTAAAATCAACAATCGCTGAAGTTCCAATCACAGTAATCATTATAGTAACCGCGCTATATGCCTGCGGCCAACTTCTAAGCAGCTTCAAGTGGTGGCTCATAGTCTCTAATTCAGTTGAGGGTAGTTATAAAAAAGCACTGCGTGCCTATTGGATAGGCATGTATGTAAATGCTTTTGGTCTCGGAACGCTGGGTGGCGATGTAACCAGAGGCCTGCTTTTTGCACACGGCAAAAAAGCGAAAACGGAATCTCTCGCCTCAGTAATCGCTGACAGAGCACACGGACTTTTGGTGCTAGCACTGATCGGAATTATCTCAGTGTTACTTGTGGATCAGGATAAAATAGATCCATCGTTCAAAATATTCCTAGTGTTCAGTGTGGCTGCTATAGTTACAGGATGGTTTTTAGGACCAGCGCTTCTTTTAAAATTCACCCCGACAAATAACAAATGGCGGAATAAAGTTGAGCGAACCGCAGCTCAGTTTCCGCGAACCCCGAGCAGGCTCTTAGTAATCACAGCAATCTCAACTATTTTTCACATCACCCAAATTGCAACCCACATCTATATGGCGACAGCTATCGGATTGGAAATTCACTGGAGTCGCTTTTTTACAGCTATTCCGTTTGTGAACATTTTAGGCACCCTACCTTTAAGCTGGCAGGGGCTTGGCGTGAGGGAAACCGCTCTCCTATTCTTCTTGAATAATCACATCACAGGAGAACAAGCCCTAACACTCGGAGCTATCTGGTTTATCGCCGTCACAGCCTCTAGCTGCATCGGAGGCATAGTAGCCGCAATGACTGGAGAATTAAAAAATATCGAAAAGAATGAGCCTATCGCTCAATAATATTCTTATACAGTTCAGGATTTTCTAAACACTTACCTGCTCCCTCTACCACTGCTTGGGCAGGATTTTGAGCTACCGTAACGGCAAGTTTTAGATCCTCACTGATTTTCTTATCCAGACCTTTTAAAAGAGCTCCACCACCAGCCAGAGTAAGCCCAGTTGAAACGATATCTCCGGCTAACTCAGGAGGAGTGCTTTCCAGAGCCTGGCGAATACCAGCTACGATTGCTGCGACGACCTCAGCCAAAGTTTCCCTAATCTCTTTTGCTTCAACAACAACGGATGCTGGGAATCCAGTCGTGAGACTTCTTCCCCTAACCTCCATTCTTTGATCATCAAAACTTGGATGAGCCGCGCCAATGGTAATCTTGACCAACTCAGCAGTCGGCTCGCCTATTAAAAGACGGTGATGGCGTCGGAGATGATTGATAATCGCATTATCAAAAGCCTCTCCCCCAACCCTCAACGAAACCGAGCAAACTATGTCATTTAGGCTTATTACAGCTATATCTGTGGTGCCGCCACCGATATCAACCACCATGCTGGCTGTTGCTTCTGTAACCGGCAAACCGCATCCAATAGCTGCGGCCATCGTCTCTTCTATTAATTTTACATCTCTTGCACCAGCTGAGGCTACCGACTCTTCAACAGCTCTACGCTCGACCTCTGTGACACCTGATGGAACGCCTACGATTACTCTCGGCTTAATAAAGGCACTGATTTCTTTGCTCGCTCTATTAAGAACATACTGAAGAAGCATTCCTGCGACTTCAAAATCTGCAATCACACCTGTTCTCACCGGTCTGATTACAGTCACTCCTTCAGGAGTTCGGCCAAGCATACCTTTAGCTTCACGACCAAAAGCAACTGGGATCTTTTTGCCATCACGTTCCTTGACCGCCACCATGGAGGGCTCGTTCAAAATAACTCCCTTGCCTTGGCAATAAACAAGAGTGCTGGCAGTCCCAAGGTCCACCGCTAAATTTTTGGAGAGTAAATCGAACACCATGAGGAGTATCCCGTCATCAAATAATTGAGTAATTACTACCAGATAGCGACCAAAAATCAAAGACTTAACCCATGGAACCCTATTTAAACTAATTGGGGAACCGGGCTAGCTCCTTTTCTCGGTTAGCACTACATTAGTGCAGCCTTTGGGTTATAGGAGACTTTTATGAGTAACATTTCGACAGTTGGAGTAATCGGTGCAGGTCAGATGGGTTCAGGCATCGCTCAAGTAAGCGCAATGACCGGTCTAAAGACCTTCGTCTGGGATCTCAACCAAGATAATTTAGCAAAAGCAATCAAATCCATCTCGGGCTTTCTTGATAAGATGGCCGAGAAAGGCAAAATAACTCCTGCCCAAGCAGAGAGCGCAAAAGGAAATCTGATTCCAGTTAAGACCATGAAAGAAATGGCAGATTGCGACTTGGTAATAGAGGCAGCCACTGAGAACTTTGATATCAAAGCCAAGATTTTTGCTGAGCTCGATTCAGTTGTAAAACCATCAGGATTACTTACAAGTAACACCTCTTCAATATCAATAACAAAAATTGCAGCTACAACTAAGAGACCGAGTCAGGTCATGGGCATGCACTTTATGAATCCGGTGCCGCTGATGAAATTGGTCGAGTTAATAAGGGGAATCCAAACAAGTGATGCCACATTCCACGCTGTTCAAGAGATGGTACAGAAGATGGGTAAATCTGGTGTTGAAGCAAAAGATAGCCCTGGATTCACAGTCAACCGCGTCTTAATGCCGATGATCAACGAAGCTATCTTCTTGTTACAAGAAGGAACCAAGGCGAAGGATATTGATGACGGCATGCAGATGGGTACGAATCAGCCTATGGGCCCTCTGGCTCTAGCTGATCTTATTGGACTTGATACCTGCCTGTTTATTATGCAGGTACTTCATAGAGAACTAGGTGAGGACAAATACCGCCCCTGCCCTCTACTTGTAAAATACGTTGAAGCTGGCTGGTTCGGAAGAAAATCTAAGAGAGGATTTTATACTTACGAGTAAGCGACTCTATAAACGACAGATCCAAAAATAAAAAACCGGAGTAGTCAGAAGACTCTCCGGTTTTTTTTATGAAAGCGAGCCGATAATTCAGCACAATTAATGCGGCACTACCAGAACTGCTCAATTATTAAGCTCTACCTATCCAACACATAATTAAACACAAGCGGCGCCACAATCGAGGCATCAGACTCAATTACAAAGCTCGGTGTGTCTGGGCCTAACTTACCCCAACTGATTTTTTCACTCGGGACAGCTCCACTATATGAGCCATAAGAAGTAGTGCTATCACTTATCTGACAGAAGTATCCCCACAACTTGGCATCCTCCTCTAAGTCCTGGGCAATTAGTGGCACCACACAGATTGGAAAGTCCCCTGCTATTCCGCCACCGACTTGGAAGAATCCAATTGAAGTCTTAGCGGTATTTTTCTTATACCAATCTACTAGAGCCGCCATCTGCTCAATGCCGGATTTCACGATATTATATCGAGAGAGATCCCCTTTAATAACGTGAGCTACGTGAATATTAGCGAGAGTTGAATCCTCCCAGCCTGGAGTAAAGATTGGCAACTTCTTCTCGCACGCGGCTATCATCCAGGAGTTCTTGGGGTCAATTTCGTAGTACTGCTTTAACTCACCAGACTCGATCAATTGATACATAAATTCATACGGGAAATAGCTCTTTCCGGCTTTATCTGCGGCTTGCCAGAGCTTAAGCACGGCCTTCTCCATCCGGCGAACGGCCTCCTCTTCAGGTATACAGGTGTCAGTCACCCGATTCATTCCTCTCTCTCGAAGCGCTAACTCCTCCTCTGCTTTTAGAGAACGATACTGCGGCACACGCTCATAATGACTATGCGCTACTAAGTTAAAGATATCCTCTTCTAAATTTGCACCAGTGCAACAGATA
>CAZWGK010000136.1:0-2454 GCA_964633685.1 uncultured Bdellovibrionales bacterium
AAAAGAGATGGGTGTCGGATTTAAATCAACTTCGGGTCCGGTATTAGAGCGGGCAGGGGATCTGGCTGCGGTGCTAACAGCCTTAAGCCCGATGGATGTTCTGTTCATAGACGAGATTCATCGCCTACCGCGAGCGGTAGAAGAGATACTCTATTCTGCAATGGAGGACTGTCGAATTGATATAATGATCGGAAGTGGCCCGGCAGCCCGTTCTGTTCAGGTTCCGCTAAAACCATTTACACTAGTGGGTGCGACCACAAGGACAGGTCTGCTGACTTCTCCGCTCAGAGACAGATTCGGTATGATTATGCGACTTGAGTTTTATTCCGCTCAGGAGCTGAAGCAGATTGTTCAGCGCTCTGCAAAAATCTTGGGGAGTGATATCGCTAGTGACGCAGCTGATGAAATCAGTTGTAGATCGCGCGGAACACCGCGAATTGCTAATCGTATCCTAAAAAGAGTTAGAGATTATGCTCAGGTTAGAGCTGATGGTGTTGTCTCTTTGGGATTGGTTCGGCAAGCGTTGGATCTTCTCGAGATTGACTCTCGAGGGCTTGATAAGATGGATCGCGATATTCTGGAGGCAGTAATTGATAAATTTAATGGTGGCCCAGTAGGCATCGAAGCCATAGCTGCGGCAATTGGTGAAGATAAAGATACCCGCGAGGAGGTTTACGAACCCTTCCTGATTCAGCAAGGATTCTTGGCCCGGACTCGTAGAGGGCGAGAGGTTACTCCGATGGGATATTCGCAGGTGGGAAAAGCTTTTCCTGTTGATAATCAAGGTAGATTATTTTCGGAACAATAAGAAAAGGTTTGAATGAATTATTTTTTGGCTATTCTGGTATCAATTATCGCGGCTCCGCCTATTGCCCTTGATTGGCTGGGTGCTGACAATCAGGAGTTTAAATTCTCATTTAGGAAAGCTGATAAACCTTGTATCGAAGAGCTTCACGATAAAGAGGAGATTAAGTACAGATTCTTAGTAGAGGGATGTCAGCCAGGCGTTATATTGGGTCCCCGTTGTGGCAGCACCATCGTTGAGGTTCATAAGGTACGATTTGACCCTATTACTGAATCTTACAAAGTTACAACAGACAGGCACGATGATGATTTTGAACCGCGCTCTGTAACTTTTAACACTGCAGAGGAGGCCGTTGAGTTTGCCTCTAAGATCGAAAGCATCACCTCTGAAACAGTCAGAGCTAGAAGTCAGCGTGTTCGTTTCAAAGATAATCCAGACGTTTTTTTGCGAGCTAGAGTAATAGCAGAGTGTAAGAGCTCATTTGAGAGAAAAGTCTCCTGGCTGCCATATCTCTTAACTTTCGGAATCATCGAGCGCAGTAATTATGATTCTGGGTGGTATAACTTCAATCTAAAGTAGAGTCGCTTGGTAAACCTAAGAACTAGAACAGTGCTTTGGTGGCGAAACTCTTCTCTGTGGAGAAGACTTCTATATTTCCTGCTTTTATCGGCATTAGTAGCCGCTTTTTTGTACGTTCAGATTCCAGAGATAGATACTGAGGAGTTTAGGAGCAGTCTTCTTTTCTTTGCGATAATAAACACCTCAATTGTTGGCTTGGGGGTGTTGGCCTTCGTAATCGCTCGTAACGTCATTAAGCTGGTCTTTGATAGGCAAGAGGGGATATTAGGTTCCAAATTACGCACCAAATTAGTGTTGGCTTTCGTCGGCCTGACACTTGTTCCAACTGTCATATTGTTTGTGTTAGCTAGCGGATTAATCAGTAGTGCCATGGAGGGGTGGTTCGGTAAGCAGGTTGAAGAGATTGTGCAGAGTTCGCTAGAGGTTGCCCGAGATCATTTTGATACTCTGGAGAGTTATAACTCTAAGGCTGCTACTGTGGCCCGAAATGAATTAGCGCGGGAATATCAAAGTACCCACCTTTTTAAATTAGACGATATTGAGAACCTTCGACAACGTTTTGCATTTTACAGCGTGAAGCTTATTAGGCAGGGCGATGAAGTTGTCGCTGAGACTTCCAGCGCTACATCTGAGATTGCTGATTTTAAAGAGCCTCCAGCTAGAGCTGATTCAGTTTCAAAGGCGTTAGCTGGCGAAACTGTTGTGGCTCTTGAAGAAGAGGGAGCTAGGCAGTTCATAAGAACATATTTGCCGCTACGGGTGGCAGATCGAAATATCGCTGCTCTTTTTACGACTAGGGTGAATCCAGCGGTCTCGGCAGCGTTGGGTGGCGTGCTTACTTCCTATGATGAGTATAAAAAAATCAGTTTTTAAGGGTTCTTGTGTTGCTTTTTCGCAAAGCATTGTCGAGGAGTACAAACGGCCATTTGCATAAATATGTTGTTGAAGCCATTCAAATATTTTTATTGTGTTACCGGACAAAATTTCTTTTTCAATTTCAGATGAATTCATTTTGATTGTTTCCCAGAATTGTGCAGCATACAAACTGCCAATGCTGTATGTGGCAAAAT
>CAZWGK010000136.1:2464-6691 GCA_964633685.1 uncultured Bdellovibrionales bacterium
TACGTTCTGGCATTAGCACTGATCACAGGCTTAATTCTTTTTGGCGCAATTTGGTTCGGGTTTTACATGGCCCGAGAGATTACTGGTCCGGTGCAGAGATTGGCCGAAGGTACGCAGGAAGTAGCATTGGGAAATCTCGACCTACACATCCGTGAGGGCGGTGATGACGAGATGGGTATATTAATCTCTTCTTTTAACAAGATGACCAGAGATCTTAAGGGAGCCCGATTCGATCTCGAGGAGAGGCAGAAATATCTGGAGGCTATCTTAACAAATTTATCTATCGGAATTGTGGCGGTCGATAATCAGTTAAAGATCAACCTAACCAACGATCTTGCCCTGAAGATACTCGGCTTTGAGCGAAATGCTCTGAGCTCTCTGGCGGCTTTGCCTGATTCCACTATCTCCAAAGAAATTTCGAAATTTATTAAGATCTTAGAATCGGAAGAAAGAGTATTGAGTGAAACTCCTTTAAAAATAATTTTAGGAGGAAGACAGCTTGAAGTCTTATGCTCTGCGGCTAAAGTTCAGCGAGATACAGATAATGATCTTGGGTATGTATTTATCTTTGAGGATGTTACAGATATTTCGATAGCTCATCAGATGGCCGCATGGCGTGAAGTAGCTCGTCGTATTGCTCATGAGATAAAAAATCCATTAACGCCAATTAAATTATCAGCTCAGAGATTAGGTAAAATCTCAAGCGGAGATATTAAAAGGCAAGATGTATTAGATTCGGTGCAGACGATTGTGGAGAATGTTGAATCTATAAAAAGATTAGCCAATGAGTTCTCTAATTTTGCCCGGATGCCAACCGCAGAGTTCTCTGCCACTGATATCAATTCTTTGATAAGCGATGTTGTGTCGCCATTCATCGAAGAGAATCAAGATATTTTGTTTCAGGTGATTCTTGATAGAACAATTCCGACGGCAGAGATAGACCCAGAGCAGGTACGGCGGTTAATGATAAATATTATTGGGAATGCTGTAGATGCTTTAAGGAACGGGGATGGTAAAGAGATCCAAAAAGTAATTGTCAGAACTCAATATATCTCCGACAAAAATCGGTTTAAAATAGAGATTTCTGATACCGGGCCCGGCATAAAACCAGAGGATAAGGGGCGAATTTTTGAACCGTATTTTACTACTAAGCGGGATGGTACAGGTTTAGGATTGGCCATAGTCAATTCCGTGGTATCTGATCATCGAGGAACGGTTAATGTTTTTGATAATGCCCCTCGAGGCACCATGTTTTCTATTGTTTTCCCAGTGAAGCAAACCGAATTGAGAGTGCCAAAAGTAAATAAGATTTAATGGAGAAGTTTATGATTACTCTTCAAGAAAAACTACAGGCTTCCAAATTAATGGGGGTCAGACGACCAGATCGACTTCAAGATACTATTGGGAGATTGGCATTCTGTATTTCAAAGATATCGCCCCTGGTTCGGCAGATGCCATTTAAAGATCTGTCTCAGTTTCAAGGCGCTACAAATGTGCAAGGAGAACAGACCCAGTGGTTAGACGAAGCTGCTAATAAAGTATTTCACGAGGAATTGATGGAGTCATTCTGTGGAATCATGGTCTCTGAGGAAGATGAGGCTGCAATTAGGACTGAGTCGCCCAAGGAGAATTGCGAGTATCTGTTATCGTATGACCCACTCGATGGCTCGAGTAATTTAGGGGTAAATGTTCCAGTAGGCTCGATTTTCGGAATTTGGCAGCGAGCCGATTTAAAGGTAGAGCCCTCTGAATCCGAATATTTTCAGCCAGGGCGGAATCTAATTGCAGCTGGATATTCTGTTTATGGACCAACAACTTTATTAGTAGTGGCCTGGGGTGATGGCGTGCATGAGTTTGCGCTTGATGAACGAGTTGGAAAATTTTTCCTGACTAAAGAGCAGATTACTATCCCTAAGAGTGGAAAAATATATTCTTGTAATGAAGGGAATCACTCGACCTGGAATGATCAAACTAAAAAATTTATAGCACTGGCAAAATCGAAAGACGAAAAGTTGGCAACGCCTTGGGGGGCTCGGTATGTCGGTTCGTTGGTAGCTGATTTTCATCGAAACTTATTAAAGGGAGGGGTGTTTCTTTACCCTGCAGATGTAAAAAATCCTCGAGGCAAATTAAGAATGTTATATGAATGCCTGCCGATGGCTATGATTTGTAATAGTGCAGGCGGTAGAGCTAGTGACGGCAGAAAGAGTCTTTTAGATCTGGTCCCATCAGCTATCCATGAGCGGTGTCCAATTATTATCGGTAGCTCTGATATGGTCCAGACCTACGAGGCTATGCAAGAGTAGGCGAGTCGTCTGAATTAGACTTCGTTAGTCCAGGCAAGAGAGATGCTAGTTTCTCATCTAGATATCTCTGTACTGTCTCCACAATAACCTGTGTCGCCCTCTCGACCTCTAAATTAATTGTTTTCAGCTTTGTTGACTGAGGCAATAGTAAGGCTTGCCCCGTTGAGTCCGATGTAACCCTTGGCAAAAATGTATTGCATCCACTCTTTGGGTACCTTGAAGTGAATTACATAATTATTTTCAGGGCGTTCAATCTTGCTTACTTCGATTGTGGTATCTATATGCCCCGATAGGATATGTCCGCCGACCTCTTGGCCATCTTTGGCAGCCCGCTCAATGTTAACTTGGTCTCCCTCTTTTAGTGAACCGATTGTCGTTTTGTTGAGGGTTTCCTGCATCACGTCGAATCGAACCACCCGCCCGTTTATATGGGCTACAGTAAGGCAGACGCCATCGTTGGCGATACTTGCGCCTAGCTCAACGCCTTCTTCGGCTCCAAGAGGAAGCTCCACATCAATTTTGTGAAGTCCTGGAAGCTGCTCTATTTTTTGGATCTTCCCGAGACCCTTTACTATGCCTGTAAACATGGCCGCACTGTAATAGTCTGTTGAGATTAAGTCAAAGTGAACTTTCTACCTCTACTTTTTATTGGCTATCAGCTTTGAGATCACCTCAGTAATTCGAGTGGGAGATGGTGTAATATTTTCAAGTCGAGGGGCGACTCCGCAGACCTCATCTTTTAGGCCCAGGGCATGTACTGGTACTCCTGATGCATGCATGAGCTCGTACGCTAAAGAGCGTGAGGCCCCGGCAATTTCAAAGTCTGAATCTATGACAATCCCAAGACCAGTCTTTTTTAGGCTGGCAATTATTTCGGGTATGATTTGAAATGGTTTGAGCCAGTAGACATGAATCAAGTCGGATTTTATGCCCTTGGTAGTGAGAGCTTTTACAGCTTCAATTGCATTTAATCGACCAGCTGAAATCGCCAAAATGGTGATTTTCGAATCTGGTTGAATCTGATTTGGCATCTCTATGTTCATAGTAAATGAGCGCCGATGCTCACTTACGTAAATCGGATCATCATGTTTCATGAAGTAATCCCAGACATCACGGTATTCATTTGGTGTCATGGGTGCGGCGACTGATAGGCCAGGGGGATGCATAAAGATACTGTGAAGGCAGGACGACGCTGTATGGCCGATTCCGTTGCCCTCCATGCCGATTGACCTGATAAAAACTGGACATGGGACTCCCCAGACGGCTTTAGATCTGGCGGCATAATTTACCAAAGAAGAGGCGTTGTACCACATGAAGCCCTGATACCTCACCACAAAGATTGGTCTTCTACCCTCAAGTGCGCAGCCGACAGCAAATGCTGGGCCTGCTACGTCTGTCATCGGAATTTCAACAATCCCCTTGCCTCTGCAGTCGGGAACAGTTCCTCCGATCCATCCTACGGCTGAAACGCATTGTCCCAATAACAGTCCGTTCATCTCTTCAAGATGATGTCTCGTAATCTGCTGAATTGTTTCTGCTACTGTTTGTGTCATATTATTGATCACCTAAGATAGATTGCCAGATTTGGTTCACCCGCGCTGTGTTTTCAGCTTCAATTTTCTCCATCTCTGACTTTAGTCCCAAGCCTACCATCTTTTCATTTGTTATTTTGTAACGATCCCACTCAGGCGCTCCGTCTACTCCAGTACCAGAATGCCAGAGAACTCGTACTGACCGAATATTGATAAACCCTGGTAGATTTTTAGACATCTGTTGCACATGGTGAGCAATTAACCAAGGGTCATCTGTAATATCGATAGCTGCAATGCCCATACTTTTTGCCACTTCGACTGGCGACCAATTTCGTCGAACGTCCACTTTGGTGAGAATACTCAGATCATTATCTTCGCAGATAAACAGG
>CAZWGK010000137.1:0-4422 GCA_964633685.1 uncultured Bdellovibrionales bacterium
AAATATACAGATACTAAGGGACGGATAAGAGTGGCTCAGTAGTTTCAGCAATCGCTCCCTCTCCCGTATAATAGGATCAGGAATTAATAAAATGGACGATTTCGAACCAGAAAACAAAGAGCCCAAAGAGGAATCCGGGTCGTGGCTTGAGCGTATGCATACCTTTCTGGAGTGGCGTGTAGTCATTCCCGAATTTGATAACCCTTTTGGCGTACCGATGTCCGATAACGTTTTGATAGAATTTGCCACAAAAAAAGAGGTGTTACTAAAGCACATCGAATTAAAAGGTAACGTAGACGGCGAAGAAATAATTACCATCAAAAACATCTCCAAAGATGTTGATGTTGTTACTAATCACCCTGCTGTTATCATGATGAAGAAGAATGATATTAAAAATTACATCAAAAATAGCGGTCTTCAGAAAATAGTTGAAGAAAATATCGCTAGTGCACAGGCAAAATATATTAAAGAATTGCAAAGACGACGGGTAAAAATTCCCACGACTAAATAAAGCTCGCACTGAAAGTTATTTTAATAAGCTGCCCAATCGCTTATAGCTGGCATGCGGTAAACCCTCGTATGAAACGGAGCAACATCTACAGGTCCGCCAACCCATGGCAGAAACCGGTACCATTTATCAACGATACCACCATTAGCTCCTACCACTCGGATTCGATACACACCTAAACCGTAATCTTCTCTAAAAGAGCAGCTGGTCTTTTTTGGATTTGAATTTCCCTTCAATACATCGTAAAGGAACTTACCGTCACGGTATACTTCGATCTTGAGAACTCGGTCTCCTTGAATCTGACCGCGTACAGATAATTTACCGTTTTTCCTGTTAGCCCTTACTCGGTCCACGGCAAAAGTAAGCACCGCAGGCATGATCTTAGGATTCTCATCTTGAGAGAGGGTCGGGTTTAACAAAGTATCCCCCGATTCAGAAACAGCACTACTACTTTGAAGCCCTGCCAAAACTTTCTCAAGTGGGGATGCCGCGGAGATTCCGTTTCTGCCTAAAGAAGCCCTTGCAGTCTCTCCACCTGTACCATCATTCAAAGCTTTAATAATTGGCTCTTTAAAGAGTATAGCCCCAAAAACAATGAGTGCGATGGAAGAGTAAACGATAGCTTTTCTGTCCATAGGGCTAAGAGCAAAACTTTAAGTGGCGCGAACATTGTAAAGGCTAACAAGATCTTACTCAACTGCTGTCAAGAAAAGCACCTTTTATTAGCTTAACCCACCTAAAATATTAAAAAATTACTCTTCTTCGGTTAAGTCGAGTAGATCCTGATTTAAAGAGCCCACAAGATAATCTACCACCTGTTTTACAGAGATTATTCCCACCGGCATGCCATCATCGTCAACTATGGGGATGTGACGAAACCCACCTAGAGACATCAAATTAAGAGCATATGCGATAGTACCGTCTAATTTCTGAGTTTCAGGATTGCGAGTCATAACTGCTGAAATTGAAGTGGTCGATAAATCTTTGACCTTACCAATTACTTTTAATAGACAGTCTCTCTCGGTGAATATGCCCAATACCTTCCCTTCTGAATTGAGTACTAAAACTGAGCCTACGCTATACTTTTGCAACAAGGCAATAACCTCTGCCAATG
Organism: uncultured Bdellovibrionales bacterium; assembly: GCA_964633685.1. Lineage (GTDB taxonomy): Bacteria > Bdellovibrionota_C > UBA2361 > UBA2361 > J135 > JAWXBT01. The sequence continues at coordinate 1,623 of CAZWGK010000137.1, forward strand.
TCGAATTCTCACTAACGCACAGAGGTGTCTTTGGTTTTAGTTCACTTAAGCTCTTTGATAAGAATTCGGCCGAAAGTGCACCAAAACCAGTTTGATTCGACATCCTGATGGCTGCATTCAGCTCATCATCTGTCATTGGCATTTTATTTTTGTCCTTTGTCATTTTTTCCTCACTGCAAATTCTTGTCGCCATCAGCCGAATTTTCAGCCGATGCCCTATAGCTACATTCAAGCCCCTTCAGCTCACCCTGAATAAACTCCTTCTTGCTCTCATCAAAATCTAGGGACACTGGCCCGGATATGGATTGTCGGGGTGCAAATACAAATTCTTTAACCTGAATTTTAGTGCCGGGGTACATTGTTTTGTGAACATTAACACGCTTTACTGTGTTCGATTTTGAATTCATCTGCATCTCAAGTCTGCGCTTCCGTAATACTTTGAGACTGCTCTCAACCTTGTCGTATTTCTGCACCAGAGCCATAACTTTCGCCTTGTAATCAGGCTTTAGAAAATCTATTCGAGCCCTATTAGTTGCCAAGGGGCCAAGGTGAAGTTTTAACAAATCAGAGGCCTTTTCATGGTTTAAAATTCGCATTTGTAGCTGCGAAAACGCAACAGTTGCCTCTAAATTGCCAACAAACTCAACCAGAGTTGTTGTCTCTACTTCACTACCCAAAGTGCCACAATCAAGACCGCATACCACCAAAGCCTTTCCACCGTACATATGGCCAGTCGGAATATTTATGGTGGATTCACTTCTTAAGTATGAATCTCGCGCCTCTTTTAAAATAGTTATGTCTCCCCGAATCTCAGCATTGACCTCTTGGACAATCGAAGCGGTAAAAGAATCCCCAGAGATAACCCGAGAGCCCGCTCCTCCGTAAACGTAACCATCTACCTTTATCGGCCCTTTTAGTGCGACTAAACTACCACCGCGCACCGAGCCTTTTACCTCTATTCCATCATGGGCTGTAATATTAAAGCCAGGCATTACATCCCCAGTTACAGTAACTTTGCCGATAAAATCGAGTGTTCCAAAACGATAATCAAGGTCCCCTGATATAACCAACTCGTGCTGAACTTTTACTTTATCACCCTCCTCAGTTAAGCATCCGGAAACCTTTGAGCGAAGAACTTTATACTCAGGTCGCCCATCTTCATCTCCCTCTTCTAAAGTTTCATCTGGTTTCAAATCGACGGGCTTACCAGCTTCAGCTGGCACCTCCTTACCGAAGATATCTTTTCCTGGAATTCCTGGCTTCGGTGGATAAATTCGAGCGACTATCTGCCCTTCGGAGATATTATCGAAAAGATGAACCTTTAAAAAATCTGCTTTGCCAGTGTCGTCCACTTTTACCTCTCGTGAGGAACCTAGTCTCTTGACCAGGTAAACAAGTTTACCATCGCGACCAACAACCGGCGGGATTCCCCTGGATACTCTCCTTTTTCGAGAGGCTCCATTAGAGACAACCTCTTTCAACATATCGTCTAATATCTCAGGATTAGAAATAGCGCTCACGCCGTTTTCTTTTAAAACTGCTATGACATCAGAGGCTGACGGGGCCGTTAATAGCGGTGGCGGAGGTTGAATAGCGGGCTCTATGTCTAGGAACAACTTCAGATTGTCGGGCGTTGCCTTCCCGACAACTGCATAGTCTCCCACGACCTTTTTGAATATCTCCTTGAGGTCTTCTTGAGAATCTTCTTTTTTAGGAGTCTCTGTGGGGTTGGCCATTTACTTTAATTAACCTTTAATCGCCTCCTTCCAGAATACCTTATAATCTCCATTTGGCAACCTAGGTCCTACCTGGGAGATGGTTTTGTAGGCGATATAGCTAGCGGCATGGCCTGAGACTGCGGGATTAAAGCCGTTGGTGATTCCGTATAGGAATGCTCCAGCAAAGGCATCCCCAGCACCGGTTGCATCTACCGGTTTACATGGAGTTGATGTAACCGAGATGTCCTCTCCGTTATATCTAATCCAAGCCCCTTTCTCGCTTCGGGTCATCACAACATTAGGCACCACACTCTTAAGTGCTGAAAAGGCAGCTTCTTGCGAATCGCACTTCGAGTAAGCACAAGCCTCGGCCGAATTAGCAAAAATTAAATCACAGTGACCAATTATTGAATCTATCTCCTCTCTGAATCCATGTACTAAAAAAGAATCCGAGAACGTTAGGGCGACTTTTGTGCCGTGTTGTTTTGCTATTTCAGCCAACCTTTTAGCGGCTTTAAAGCCTCTCTCCTTACTGCTTAGCAGATATCCTTCAATATAAACCCATTCACTTTGAGCGATAACAGCAGGATCTATATCCGAATCATCAAAATCACCAGCAACACCGAGACAAGTGTTCATAGTCCGCTCACCATCTGGGGTAATTAGAATGACGCTGGTTGCAGTGGTTCCTCCTGGGACAATACGACAGTTAAGCGTTATCCCTAATTTATCAAAATCGCTCTTATATAAATTGCCGTGATTATCATCACCTAAGACACAGCCAAAAGCTGCGTTACCACCCAGCGCCTGAAACGCAACCACGGAATTAGCTGCTGAACCACCACTAGCGAAAGAGAGCTTGGCCTGCCAAAGAGCATTCATCAACTTCTTTTGAACAGTCGAATCGACTAAATTCATCGACCCCTTGGTTAACATCATAGGTGCAAAATCTTTTTCAGATATATTACCCAGGATATCCAGAACTCCGTTACCGATGCTGTACAACTGAAATTTCTTTGACATAAATCTTTTCTTAAAAGTTAAAGGGATTTTATCTGTGAATTAAGCTCGGCTGATACGTT
>CAZWGK010000137.1:4432-6655 GCA_964633685.1 uncultured Bdellovibrionales bacterium
GTTAAAACTACAGAGATTTAATTTGAGAATCCAATTCACTTTTTAGGTTATAGAGCTGAGCTAACTTCTTCAATACTAAATCCACTAAAGAGTCAGGACAACTTGCTCCTGCAGTTAATAAAATATCCACCACCGCTTTATCTTTAGGCAGCCAACCTTTAGTTTCAATCACCTTGTGGCTCTCATAATCAAAGTGACGAATCATATCAGCACTGACTAGCTCATCACTATCTTTTATATGATATGCCGGCATCTGCTTGTCACAGAGTTCAACTAAATGGGAGGTATTTGAAGAGTTATAGCCTCCTACGATGATAGCAAGGTCTCCCCCCTGCTCAAGCATAGCAGTAACAGATCTCTGATTCTCGCTAGTCGCGTAACACAAAGTGTCTCTAGTATCTGCAAAGTGATGATTTATGTTAGATCCACCAAGTCTAGCCAAGGCGGCTTTGTTTAGTATCTCAGATATCTCCCAGGTCTCCGTGGCCAACATAGTAGTCTGATTCACAACCCCGATTCTCTCCAAATCTTTTTCTGGATTGAACCCGTCGGAATACCTACCTGCAAAATCTTTGAAAAATTGCCCAATCTCCCTTTCGCCTTTGATGTAAGAAGCCAAAAGATGGGCCATTTCTATATCCCGAATCACCAGGGTTGGCGAGCTCTGCCTGGCGTGAGAGACGGTAGCCTTAGTCTCTTCGTGATTAAGTTTACCATGAACGATAATCGAAAATCCTTTATGGCCTAGCTGCTCAGAGCGGCTCCATACCTTCTCCACGAAGGGACAAGTCGTGTTGTATTTGTAAGGGTCGATACCGCGACTATTAAAATATTCAAACAACTCAACAGTCGTACCGAATGCAGGCACTATCACTATATCGTTGGGAGTAACAGACTCGAGGGGAATGATCTCCTCTCCCTCTGTGGTTCTTAAAAATTGAACTCCTTTCGCTTTTAAATCCTCGTTTACATGAGGATTATGAATCATCTCGCTTAAAAGAAAGATTCTCTTGCCTGGATTATCATGTAAGGCTTTATACGCAACCTCGATGGCATTTTGGACTCCAAAACAAAATCCGAAGTGTCGAGCGATTTTTATCTTTAAACGCCCAAGATTTATAATCGTAGGGGTTAGATCTTTTTTCTTTGGATCTAACTCTGAGCGTCTACTCTTAATTTGAGCTATTTCAGATGATAAGTAAAAAGCTGGTATATCAAAATTTCTCGGCATAGCTCTATTAATTTACCGAATAATTTAAAATTTTAACACCTCGTAGGGAATATTTTTCAATTGAACTTCCCGGAGGAAAGAATTTAAATGGATTAAGAGTAAGAACTCTCACTGCAGCAACTTGACCTGAACATTTCAACTTTTCAGTCTTAACGCTATTAAAACTTATCGAATATTCTAGAGTATCCTCTGCCGTTTTTATTCTATATCGGAGGGGCTCAGACTCTACGGGGCGACCTGATATGGTTATACTGACCAAATTATCAATACACGGCATTTTTAAAGTGGCCGAAACTGAGCTCCATTTAATTTCTGGATGATGATAATTCCCCGAAAATAATCCAGCGTGGTAAAATCTTGCAAAAAGCAGAGTCAGCGCGGTGAACAATAAAAAACCACCAAATGAGATTCTGGTAGATACCTCCGTAAATGGAGCACCCATTAGTCCAAATAAAAACCCACTGAGTAATCCCACCTCTGGAAAATCTAGATGTGGACCTAAAATCATCAACATAGCCAAAATCAATAGAGATTGAGCGGCTGTGCTTGCATGCTCAGAATTTCCTAAATTAAAACCCCTAAAAGAAAATATGACGAAATATATGATAGCCGCTACACCGAGAAGACCGAGTTCGGCTAAAATACCCATATAAAAATTATTTGAATTATCTCTCCAACCGTATAGTTTCACCGGTAAGCGGTGTTCATACCGATCGATAATATTGTGAAACTGCCCTGGTCCAATTCCCCCAATTTTTTGATTCTGCCAAATCCATTTTGCAAGATTGAAAAATATTAGCCGACTTTCAACCGAGTCATTTCCCTCACTCGATGCTAGTGTTAGAGCAGCCCGCTCAATACTCCTAGGGAGAGATGATGCTATTGATTTATAAGAGTCAGGTGAGGCCTTTGCAAAAATACCTAGAAGAGTGATTCCAATTAAAGCTGATAGACATAAATAAATACGGATTTTTTTTGATTGAATCGCCATC
>CAZWGK010000138.1:0-2367 GCA_964633685.1 uncultured Bdellovibrionales bacterium
ATAGGGGTCTATAGAGGCCAGCTTAGAACTAGCAACCGTCTGAATATCTACCACTCTGATAATCGTATTTAGCTGAGTGGTATAAATAACCTCAGCTGTATTAATTGCGCTCAAAACGTGCACGAGGGCGTTTTCCTTTGAGCCTTTGACCGATATTAGAGCACCGTCAATAACAACCCTTAGCTCTAGCATGTAATCAGAGCTGAGAGACGTTCCTGGGCTCTGGCCGTATGCTCCCAATGAGGCGGGCAAAGACTGCGTATAGTGTGTAGGACTAGCAATATGACCGTCATCCACCTTTATGAAACGGGGTGTTCTGGATAGTGAGCCCTTAACTACGCCTGAAGATCCATGATTAAAAGCGGCAAACTCAGCAGTAAAAACTCCCCCTCTATCCTTGAAGTTTATTGTTAATCCACCGTTATAAACTGAGGCTCCAATTGAATCCCTAAGGCCACCCAACCTCGAATAGCCCCTCAGAAGGGTTAACCCTGATGGAGCCATACTTGAATTCGTGGTCAAAGGAATGTCGCGTGGTCTAATCTTGCCGACCAAAGAACGCCCTCTATACCGGAGAGTAAATGGGATTGGAGACTCTGATTTAACCTCGCCTGACAAGACTCGCTTAGAGTTTGTGCTGATTAACAACTCTACCTCATCTCGATTTAAAGCCAAGACATCCGCAGAGGCGAAAAGCAAGCACATTAGAGAAACTTTTCGTACTAGATTTATCATTATCAAAGCTCCTCTAAGACAGCCCCACGACTCTCTTTAATCTTCTTAATCTTCAAATCCTGAATTCACGTTTACATTGTAGGCGCTGTATCTCTCGCTCTCTAAGATAGCATCAATAACTTGCCCACCTTGAACAGATAACCTTATTTGAAATCCATCTGATCCATCTGGTCCATCACGAAATGGTACGGCTAAATCTAACCTTAGAACTCGACCACCAGTGGACCTTGGAAATCCTAGCCTAAGACCTACACCGAAATCGCCATAGATCTCATCCTTAAAAAGATGTCCCAGACTATCTTGAGTTGCACCGCCGGCTTCGACAAAGAATGCCCCTCCGATACTAACAAGTTGTAACACGTCATCAAAGAGATGGAATCGATCTTCAGCACCGATAATGAATGACTTATCTCCGTAGAAAGTCCTAGAATCGTACCCTCTTAATCCGGTAGATGAGCCCATGTAAAATTCACGCTCTCCATCAAGCTCATAACCGTAGTTAAGAGAAGAGGTTGCTACCAGAGTATGATTACCGACAGAAATCCCACCTAATTTTTGAGGCCCCAATAGGTATACAAATTTAGCTTCACCCCGCATCAGACCGTTTCTTAGGTCTCCCTCTTCGTAACGACCGGCGGCGCCTAGTTCTCCTCTTACAAAACTTCTCTCAGAAATTCTAAATCCATCACTATCGTTAAGGCTAAAAATAAGCGCATCCACATCTGAGCCAATTGCCTCAGCGCCATATCCAATTTTAGCATCAAATACATTCCCTAAATTGAAGTCTTGCACTCGGTCAAACCTATCTACGTATGCATGTGAGACGAAGTCGGGGATAATTCTTGAGTAAGCAATAAATGGATAGCTAAATCGTCTATCTTGAGGAAGGAGATCTGGGTCGTTTAAAACATCGCTAGGGTCTAAGTCGGTATCGTCGAAATCATCCTGAGTGGCGTCTCTAAATTTATAATCGAAGTAGTCCCATCCAACTGCGAAGCGGTGTATTAAAGAATCCGCATCGCCACGCGAAAACGAATAAAACCCTGCCAGATCGATCTTATCTTGACCGAAAATAAACCTCTCTTCGCCATTGCCGTAGAGCTTTCCTACGTTATTTAGAGTGCGCCCTGATAGTTGCCAAGAGAATTTATCCTTCAGGCTTCTATAGGGCCTTCCACCGCGCCCGATATATTCATAACCATCGGAGCGATTGAAATATCCAAGCAAAAGATTATTCTGCGTCCCCATTACTCTTTGGTCATCCCAGACTGTCTCGACAGACTCTCGGCCGTCTTCGTCACGGAAGAGAATTTCAGCTCTTTTCCCATAACCAAGAATATTACTCTACCAAAGGCGGTATGATCTGTGCTGCCCGAGCCAAAAGACGCACTGAGGTAAGGTATTAGTGTCCAGGTGTCTTGAGCATAAACATTGATATCAACAAATTCCCCCTGAACAGTCGGTATAATCGAGACATTTCTTAGATAACGTAGTGTTCTTAAAACACGCTCACTCTCTTCTAATTGAAACTGGTCGTAGGTATCTCCCTCTTTGAAGAGAAGCTCTCTTTGAATGATATTTTCCCTAGTGTTAATTTTAAGACTGTTTGCAGTAGAGTAGAACGATCCCTTC
>CAZWGK010000138.1:2377-6625 GCA_964633685.1 uncultured Bdellovibrionales bacterium
GGCGGGGAGTTACAAAGGTTCAATCCCGGCTCCCGCCAGTCAGGGACTGCGCTCTCGGCCAGGGAGAGGTTGACAAAGCTAGTAAGAATGGCGAATGACAAAGCCGCCGATTTTAATAATAAAAAAAACCTCTGCTTCATATTTTAGAGCTACGTTTCTTTTAAAGTTTCTGCACAACCTAGTCCGATTATCATACCAGAGCTAAGGCAATACCTGAAATATCATAACTACGGGAACGATTTGTTATTCCCACCTTTTCGGTTACGAGTTACACTTTTGGTATCGGCGCTTTAGGCAAAAAAACATAGGAAAATATGGACTTAGAGTCATCAATTGCCCAGTCACTGTTCTTAGGAAAAATTATTGAAGAGAACCTCTTTCCCTTCCCAAATGTGAAAAAAGAGGAGGCTGAGACCCTACAACTCGTGCTTGAGTCTATTGAGAAATTTATGGCATCTGAGACCGATAACTTTCGGAAGTATGATGCTGAGGGCGCGTTCTCACAAAAATACATAGAGACCTTAAAAGAGCTGGGACTGTTTGGACTGATAATAGGTGAGGAGTACGGAGGTATCGGTCTTTCAAACCTCGCTTATTCACGTGTATTCGCTCAAACAGGGTATTACGATGCAGCGACCTCGGTCACAGTAGGAGCGCACTCCTCAATCGGCATGAAGGGGCTTCTATTATTCGGGAACGAAGAACAGAAACAACGTTATCTACCCAAGTTGGCGGCTGGTGAGCTGATAGCCGCCTTCTGTTTAACAGAGCCTGGAGCTGGCTCAGATGCAGCCTCAATCTCTACCAAAGCGGTTAAGCAGGCCGACGGGTCCTGGATTCTGAACGGCTCCAAATTGTGGATCTCGAATGCCGGAATAGCGGGGTATTATACCGTTTTTGCGCGCACGGACTCTGAGGCCGGTAAGATTTCAGCATTTATAGTGGAGAGATCGTTCCCCGGAATATCCATCGGACATAAAGAAGACAAGATGGGAATCAGAGCCTCAATCACCAATTCCGTGGAGTTCAATAACGTGAAAGTCCCCGCTGAAAACCTTCTAGGCGAAGAAGGGCAGGGATTTAAGATTGCGATGGCCATCTTAAACAACGGTAGAACCGGCTTGGGTGGTGGATGCGTCGGTGGCATGAAGCGCTCCATCGCGATGGCATCACAGCAAGCGACTGATAGAAAACAGTTCGGTCGCCCCATTAAAGACTTTGCTTTAGTGAAGAGCAAGATTGCTCAGATGACAGTCGACTGCTTTGCAGCAGAAAGTGCAGTCATTATGGTGGCTAGCCTTATGGATTCAGGCGCTAAGGATTACTCAGTAGAAGCCGCCATGACAAAGATATTTGCCAGTGAGGCGATGTGGAACACAGCCAACGAGGCTCTTCAAATAGCTGCTGGCAACGGTTTCGTTAAAGATTTTCCTTATGAAAGATTAGTAAGAGATTGCCGAATTAATCTTATCTTTGAAGGGACAAATGAAATCCTAAGACTATACGTAGGACTCTCTGGCATGAAGGTAGCCGGAGCTTATCTAAAAGATATTTCAGAGAGTGCTGGAAAGATCTTTAATGATCCAATTAAGGGATTTGGGGTTCTTTCCAATTATGCCTCAAAGAAACTAACGCACCTAACAAATATCGGTGCCGATAAATTAGAAGATGCCCACCCATCTTTAAAAGAGGAAAGTGAACTTGTTGTAAAATTAACAGGAGACTTTGCCGAGGCTGTTGAGAGTACCCTAAAAAAATATGGCAAAAATATAGTAGGCACCCAATTAGTCACCAAAAGAATAGCTGATTGCGCAACCGATCTATTTGTAAGTCTCTGTGTCATATCGAGGGCCTCAAAGATGCTAAACGATGACAAAGAGAGCAACAAAGAGGATGTTTCAAAAATCTCAAAGATATTCATTCAACAGGCCAAACGGCGCATTAAGGGTAATATTCGTCGATTAGAAAGGAACGAGGATGACCTGATTCTAGGGTTATCTGACTCAATTTTAAGCCGGAATAAGTACACCTGGGACTTCTTTTAGCCCTGATTGACCATAATGCAGGTTAAGTTTGCCGAGGCCACTTTTTTAATTGCGTCTCTTAGGGGTATACTATCGCCATGAGCAGACTTTTTTATTTGGGAGCCGGATACACATCTTTGGCCCTCGCAATAGCAGGGGTGCCGTTGCCTATATTACCCAGCACACCTTTTGCGCTTTTAGCCTGCTTCTTCTTTGCCCGCTCTTCTCCCGAGCTCCGAGATCGCCTTGAGAACTCTAAAATGTTTGGAAAAGCAATTCGAAATTGGCACGAGAATCGCTCTATTTCCCTTAAGGGTCGGGTAATGGCTTCGATTATTATGTTAATAAGCATCGCATGGTTGCTATTTGGCGATGTTTATCCGCCTGGAAAGTGGATATCGCTTACCTGTATCGCCGGGGCATCTCTCTTTATTTGGACTAGGCCTTGGCCTAAAAGCGATTAGAGAAAAACAGTCAAAATATCGCACCCTTATATACAGATTATCTCCTAGGATACCGTTATTATTATCACACTAATAACTATTAGTACTATTGAGGTTTTTTATCCGCAGGGTTTTTGTGATTAGAATTCTGATCACCATCCTTATTCTCATGGCAGATCACAGATTTGCATTAGCGCAAAATACGTCCGGAACAGACCCACAAAGTTCAGCTTCGCTGAAGCTAGAGGACTTTGGAATTAACAAGGGAAGTCGATTTTACCAAGAGCCCTCGAGTGATGATTCAGATAGGGCGGAGCCTCTTTCAGATGAGCAAATTATGACTTACCGAGGTCTTGTTCAGCACAAAAAATACGATCAGGGCATCATTATCAAGGTAAAAACAAAACCCGAGATATCGGACGAGCAAATGAAAGATGTTGAAAGAAGTGCGAAGGAATCATTTGATCGCATACTTAAAAAAGTTATTGAGCCAAAAATGCTCCGAACCTGTGCTGACTCAGGCAAAGAGACTCTCAGGGTTGAATTGCTTCAACAACCCGAAAATTCAGTGGTGTTTAAAGACATCTTAATACTTTGAAAATACCAGGTGCCTGAAGATACAGAAGAGGTCTTTGGTCCCCAGGTAGAGGTATTTGGGTACGATGATCAGCTGGAAGAACCAGGATATCAGATAGCCCATGCCCTTGGAGCTAAGTGCCTGCCATGGCGTGTGCGAATATCGGCTGGCACCACAGATATTCTTCATGGGAAGGAGGCGCTTCAAAACTTCAGTCGCGGCAAAAAAACTGGATTCATTCACAAGGAGGCGAAAACGATCCTTAAATGAAAACACTCAAAGAGATTATAATAGGTGTTTTAATTGGTTTGATCATAGCCCAACCACTTGCCGCAATGGCTGAGACGCGCGAGCAATATATAGATCACACTAAAAATACCTACAACCCTGCTGCTGGCCAAAGAGCTACAAATTTACAAGGGACGGTTCAGAATAAAATTGTTAACACCTGGGCTGGTAGAAATCCTGAGGTTTTTATGGTGGTAATTCCTTAGGTGGAGTGCTTCAAGCTGATATTAGCGATCTAGGTCGAATCGCTAGCAGATTTTTTAGCTGCGTCAATTTTAGCTGGAGCTGGAGATGGCGGTTTACTTGGAGAAGAGGTCTGCGGTTGAAATTCCGAATGCGCTATCGATATCCAATTCAGAAAATTCACACCCACCACTATAAGCAGAATAGATATCTTCCATCGGGATTCTACTCGATACTTAATCCGTCACCGATATATCAATCCGTAATTTACCCGCTTATAAATCTACAAACACAAACCCGATTATTACGTGCCGATATATTTTCAAAAGGAGAACTTGTAAGACATCTGCACATACCACATATAGGAGCACCTACCGTTGGAAACTATCCAGCCAACTACTCAGGATTCTCAAACCGAAAATTCAGAGAGCAGAGTGGAATGTTGAACTCTACAAGTTTACAGGAATATCATGTCGGACCGACTGGATTTAATGAGATATTCGTAGTGCTGAAACTATTAATTCCATACCTTAGGGCGCTATTAGAAATAACCAGATGCCATCCACCCAATAGAATACCTTATCATTTAACCTCAGATTCATTCTTGACTTTCTTAACCACGCGTGTGGCTTGGCCTTTCTTAGTCACTGCAAAAGATGACTTTCTAAACGGTGATTATAGCAAGTATCTGCAGAATCCAGGAATGTGCACTAGGTTTCAGCTAAATTACGGA
>CAZWGK010000139.1:0-303 GCA_964633685.1 uncultured Bdellovibrionales bacterium
AAGAGCGGGATCACTAGAATCATGAAGCGGTTAGAAACTAAGGGATATATCGATCGCCAACAGTGTCAGAAAGATGGGCGCGTTGTATTCGCTCAGTTAAACAAAGAAGGTGGCAAAGCCTTGAAAGACACCTGGGCTATTTACTCAAAAGAGATCCTCAAAATTTTCGAACCTGCACTAACTCAATCTGAGGGACTTCAGATTGAAGCATTACTCGGAAAGATCATTGAACAGGTAAAGTCTGCTCCTCTTATAAAGATAGGCGGAAAGTAGCCTGGTAATAGGTTAGTGGGGTGTATGTCG
>CAZWGK010000139.1:313-2013 GCA_964633685.1 uncultured Bdellovibrionales bacterium
ACAGTCACTAAACACTGTGCATCTAGCTGCATTTTCGTAGCGAAAAATGGGGTGGATGTCGGCCTCCCAACCCACGACATCACCATCCACAATCCTATAGAGCTTAAGGCTGCTTTCGATTCTAAAAACACCATCGAAGGTATCAGTTTATAATCCGGCGCACTGCGACTAGCATTTAGAGACATCAACATCCGTCACAATCTCGCAAGCGAAATTGCTTGAGCATGGCTCAGGGTGCAAATTTAGGATCGATAATTTTGTTCAATATCAGGCAATAATCAAGCCTATTATTAGAACTAAAAAGAAGAATCGAGAAGAGCTTTTACCTCAGCGTATTTTCTTCGACTGACTGGCAATTTTTTACTATTTGAGAGTATACATTCAGAGTTGCCATTTTTCTTTATTATATTTTTTATATGCTCTCTTGCTACCCAATGTGACCTGTGAATTTGCAAGCCAGCATTTGCCGGCAGCTCTTCAATCGCATCTTTTAGATTATAGAGAAACATGACCTCAGCATCGACTGTGACAACACGAACATAATGTAGTTCCGAACTAATTGATATCAGATCCCCCGAGGCTCTGCGCCTTAATTCCTGCATAAATCTACTCGACCGTTCTGGCTGAATATAAAATTTATCTTCCTCTAGTTTAAGCTCCTGAGTTGCTAGGATATGAGGTGTTTTTGAAAAATTTAATTGGAGAATCCACGGTGCATTAAGAGCGAGCCAGGTCACTGTGACGGGCACAACTACGCCGCCAGCTTCATCAATCAATCCATGTAGAACACCAAGTGCCGACTCGTTGCCTGGGATAGCGAATACCGAATCAAGAAGGTAACCGATTGGAACAAACAATAAGGCGGAAAACACCCCCGAAGCAGCCGTCTGTATCCACGGTGTATAGGTATTTTTGACTGTAATATAATGAGAAGCAAAGTGTTGGATTGCGATTAACAGGGGGATTAAAATGGATATCTGTATTGTCCAGAAAACGAGCCCTTTAGCAAAACCAATTCCTGCCGCACCAGATGGCTCCATCCATGCAAAAACGACGACCAGTGCAAGCGAACTAAAAAAGAAATACTGCTCTACGGATACTTGAGTCGAGCCAAACCAATGTCTCACCGCTCTCGTTGTGTCAGTCATGGCCACAGGTTACCATTGATGCATTTCATTTGCCATTAGTGCATTAAGCGAACCACTCGTGCATCCTCATATTTCTTTTAACGATGAGACTAGTTACAACTTTTCCGTAATTGTATCAGAAAAACTTTTTTTATTTAATTCAGGAGAGGAAATATGAATATCAAAGGATTTCAGAGGCTTGCGCCTAGACTGATGCTTTGCGTTAGGGGTAGCAGTACAAAAGGCCGCTGCTGATGATACCGAACAACATGGCACTTTTATCAAGCTATTCGGCGGTATTAACGCTACTCAGGATTCCGACTTCGATGGAAGTAATCAGACCTCTTTTCCGTCCGGTAAAGCGAGCCTAGATAACGGCATGGTCTCAGGTCTAGCGGTAGGATATCGATTTAATAGTAATTTGGCCGCCGAGTTAGATTACTCATATAGAAGTAATGATATTGATGAAATTAAAGGGACAGGCGGGGTCATTATAGCTAACGGTGGCGATTTGGCGTCAGTAGCCATAATGGCGAATGGCTACTATTACTTTGATTTTGCCGACACATGGTC
>CAZWGK010000139.1:2023-6573 GCA_964633685.1 uncultured Bdellovibrionales bacterium
CTTATATCGGATTAGGTCTCGGGTTCCTTCAAGAAATTGATTCAGATGTAAATCTTTCTGGCTTGGCCGACCAAACAGACCTTGAGGATCAAGTATTCGCCTGGCAAGCAATGGTCGGAGCGGAGTTGCCACTTAATACTAGTTGGAATCTTTACGGAGAGGCCAGATTCATGTCCTCCCCAGGACCAGAGCTTAGCAATTCCAATGGCTCATACGATGTGGACTATGAAAATATTTCTTTAATAGTCGGCGTTGGATATCAATTTTAGAATTCATTTATTTGTTGCCGTGGCGAAGTCTTGAGGGATAACGTCATGGCTGCTCTTTACTCGCTCCCAAAAGTGCATTTGGTTCACTTAACATAAAGAGAGCCCTAATGTGTCTGTGAAACCTCAGGCAAAACATACAAATCACCCCTACAGCCTGTTGCTCGAAAACTCTTCTATCCACTTTTGCAAAGGCGGAACCAGAAAATCAGCTACCGCCCGATTGCCAAGCTCTGTGAGGTGGCACTGATCGTAAAACAATCTACCATTGTTAGAATAATCCCTGAGATAAAGTAATGGATCCAGCAAGCGAATATGCTTACGATCTGCCATAGACGAAGCGAATTTCTGTGGCACAAAGAGATTCTTATATGGCGCTCTGATTTGAACCTGTGGTTCGACAGGAAATAAAACAAACCATGTTGGCACATCTGCATCTGCGGTCAATTTCAGCATTTCAGACACCCAATGTTCGATAGTGTTCCAACTGTGCTCTTGCCAAGCAGCGCCCCAATCATATCGCGCCTCGTTGAGCATCCTCTGCCATACAATCTCATGATTTAGATATTCTTGATTTTGAAATTCATCGACCCAATCAAATCGACTAGATTCTTGGGCCTCCCTTAAAGCAGTAAAATTCCTCCAAAATCGGTACAAGTGCTCAATCGCAAATGAATGATACCAAATAGCATTTGGGGTTTTATTTGTTTGACCTGAAGTAGCAACCAAAGGCTCAATAGTGTCATTGAGGTAAATGAAAATTACTATTAGGTCTGGATTAATTTTCAGTACGTGATTCTTTAGCTTTAAATAATATTGACGAATATTTGTATCACCAACACCGAAATTAAGTACCTCGATACTTGAATCACCTCTGGTTTTTCGGAGAGATTGCTCGACCAGAAAAGGAAAGGTTTTCTCGTGTTCAATTCCTCCATTAAATACGGTTGAATCACCAATCATCGCTATCCGAGATGAAGGAAAATCAAGCAGCTCGCCTCCTCGGAATCCATGCTTATTGATATTGATTAACGTATCTTTATTTTCCTGCTCCGATTTATGCCAAGCCGCTGTATTAGGAATAAATCCAGGGGTGCCCTCAGAGTCAAAGTGGCGAAAATCATAAATTCGCCAAAAGCTGGGCAAAACATCCGACCAACGGAAGGCAATTTGGTAATATGTTTCTATTACTAGAAAAGCTCCAACTAGCGTTACTGTTATTGTGCGTATGAGATTCAACATCGTGGGTATAGAACTAACAAATGATTTCGATTACTCCCAGTGTTAAAAAAGTCTCCCCGCATTATCCACACGTAAAACACAGAACAAACTCTTCAATCCTTCGACCCTGGACAAACCAATGCGAGCAAACAAGCATCACTCGACCAGCCATGGCCGGCCAAGCGATCACTGCTCAAACTGAGGCTTGTCCACCTCGGTTGTATTTACGAAGAATCAGAGAACTTTTAGAATAAATCTCTGATTACTGACTCAGCTATTTTTCTGGAATCAAGCTGATAAGATCCACTTGATATTAAATTTTTCAAATCTGCCACCCTTTTGGTTCTAGCATAGTCGCTCTCTGATTGCTGAACTGAAATGCTTACGGCATCGGGGCTCTGCGAAGAAAACTCTTGCACCGATGAACTTCCCTTATCTTGTTTATTTATTTTTCTGAATTGGTTCTCCAGCTCTCGAATTGAGCTGAGAGTTTCTTTGATTTTCATGTATCCTCGTCCTTGTCAGGTTTAAAGTTTGAATAACCTCAATGTTATCCAACCGCTGTTGTCGCGAGACAGCAAAACCTACAACTTATTGGCAGTACTCGCGTGCCGATCCTTGGCAAGAAAACGAGATTCCTTTCCGCTGCAATAAGTCGACAGGTGTGGTAGAAACCTTAAGAACTTTTTTTAGGGCTGTATGAAAATCAAGATCTACTCGATTAATAAAACAAGAGAGGAATACACAATCTCTCATGAATTCGAGTACTTAAAGCGAATAAAAGGTCATGCGAGCCCGGATATAATAGAGGTTTGTCCAAAGATAAAAAGCTCAAATCCAGATGAGATTAAGCTTCAAGAAGCCAAAGCGGTGCTGGAATTAATTGGCGACTCAGACTTCCTGATAGCCCTTGATGAACACGGCAAAAATCTCTCATCAGTAGAACTATCATCTTTTCTCTCTGATAAAATGACCCAGGGTAAAAGCTCGTTTTCTTTTCTCATAGGTGGCGCTTATGGTCTTCACGACTCAGTTAAAAAAAGAGCCAATCTTTTATTATCTCTTTCTAAGATGACATTTCCTCATCAGCTAGCTAGACTCATATTAGTTGAGCAGCTATACCGTGCATTCTCTATTATGCGAGGCGAGCCTTATCATAAGGCTTAATTACTAAGGTTTCTTACTTCCCAAAGGTGCTGTACAATACACGGCATGGGGAAAATAAAAAAATTTGCTTCGGTTCAAATCAAAAAAATTACTGGTGGTAAGGATCCATCTCGTCTGATTGAAGATTTCATAATCAGAAGAGGCTTCGACCCTGAAAAGTGCGTTAAAGAAAAGAGCTCTGACAACGTTCGATGGATGATCCCTATGTCAGAGGAAGAGGAGCTTGAAATCCTAATTGAATCTCTTACTAAGCCAACCGAAACAACCATCTACATGGGTGTTAATATAATTCCAGTGCCGATCAGAGGAGCATCAGAGGTTTTAGCAGCAGCCCTTGAAATTGCCGATGGCTTAGTCGGAATCAAAGTCAGTCTTGTCGGACACTTCTTGGTATTGAGCTCAAGCTTTCCAACCGCCGATATCAGTACCGATGATTTAGACTATCACTACGAGATGATCTCAGCTCAGCAATCTTGGTTTAGAGAAGCATTAGCTGATGAACTTGAGTGGGAAGACGTACCCTCAGAGTAATCTCTATTTAAGATCGTCTGCCCTTTTGAGGGTAGTAAACAGCTTAGAGAGCTTATCCTGAGAGCCTTCTTTTTTATCGGCATCAACGGCTTTTGGCTTTTTTCGAAGAAACGTCTCTCCCAGAAACTCCTTCTTTTTTGGAGCAGTCTGAAACCTATCTCTCCTATTTTCACCCTCAACAAACTCTTCATCAATAACCAACGAATCATCGCTCCAAGCGGAGAACGAGTTGAATTTCTCATTGGTATGCTTAAGATTCGCCTCTGGCATATCCTTTGCAAATCTACTTACATCTCTGTAAGAACCTGAACCGCCTCCACTACCAAAACTGCCCCCCGCAGAGAACATTCCTCTTACCTTAGCCCTACTTATAAATAGCTGCTTCATGGCACGGGTTATGCCGACATAACAGAGACGCCGCTCTTCATCTACACTGCCCTCATCAATCGAGCGGGCGTGAGGCAATAGCCCCTCCTCTAATCCGACCAGGAATACCACCGGAAACTCTAAACCTTTAGCTAAGTGAAGCGTCATTAATGAAACAAAGTTATTTGGCTCTCTTTTTACAGCATCTTTTCTCTCTTCTACTGGCAGCTCCTGGCTTGAGGACAAAGATACTCGGTCTAAAAAGTCAGCTAGAATCTCTCGATTGTCCCCCTGAATCTCCATGGAGGCGCCTATGGCTTTGAGCTCCTGTAAGTTTTCTAATCTTGATAAAGATTCCTCGTCTCCCAAGGCTTTTAATTTAGGGCCATAGGTGGTCTCATTGATCACCGCATCAATAAAAGCTGAAAGGGTTAAAGAGTTAATCTTCTGCTCTAGGCCTTCAATAAGACGAATAAACTCCGACACGGATTTTCCGGCTCCCTTCTCTACCTCTCGCTTGGCAGCTTCAAACAGAGAAACTCCCTGACTAGCAGCACTCTGGCTAATTAACTCAACAGCTTTAGGGCCCATCCCTCTTGTTGGTACATTTATTATTCTTAGTAATGCTTGATCATCGGAGGGGTTAATTATCAACCTCAAATAAGCGATCATGTCTTTGATCTCTCGACGATCGTAGAATTTCAAACCACCATAGATTCGATAAGGCATTCCTGCGTCGAGCAACGCCTCTTCGACAGCACGAGATTGAGCATTTGTGCGGTACAAAATAGCTATTTCTGAGAGCTTTGCTCCGGCCCGCTCTTGTTTCTTGATCTCATCTACAATAAATCGGGCCTCATCATCTTCATCCCAAGCAACATAGGTTATCACCGGGGCTCCAGCCTCACCCGATGTCCATAATTTCTTAGGAGTACGGCCCACGTTGACCTTAATAACAGAATTGGCCGTGGCCAAAATATTACCGGTAGATCGATAATT
>CAZWGK010000140.1:0-634 GCA_964633685.1 uncultured Bdellovibrionales bacterium
AAGCGGTGAGCATTTTTGATAGGTACCGCGGTGGATCTAGAAAACCTTAAAGCTTTACTCAGCTTTAGTGAATTCAAAAAACCTCCGAGCAAGTACCTTCGACACGGCGTGGCGCAATTATAGCGACACCTTCCTGTCTGCCGGATTATGAGAACGATTAAATCCGGTGGCTGTTATCATCAAACCCAGTGTGTCACGGATTCGAAACTGTCAAAGCACCCACAGCACCCAAGATTACTGTGTATGGGAACGCCATCCACAACATCTTAAAGTAACTCAAGTGAAGCGCCTTGGCAGTATCGGAACAAATTGCCAGCAAGAATGCTGCTTGGCCGTTGGGCGTAGCAATGCTGACAATGTTGGTGCCTGCGATGATCGCAATTGCAAGCTTGTCGGCCTGATCCGCAGTAACGATGCCTTCGCCTTGCAGCTTCACGACATTTGAAGCGTGAGCTACCGCTACGAATACATTGTCACTAATGGAGCTGACCGCACCTGTCTCTAGGTACATGGCAAGAAGCTGCGTCTGCTCAGGCAATCCCGCAATCCATCTCATGAGACCATCAAAGAGATGCTGCTCATGAATGATAGAAACGGCCCCGAAGAAAACGAGCAGTAGCGCAAAGAACGGCAT
>CAZWGK010000140.1:644-4018 GCA_964633685.1 uncultured Bdellovibrionales bacterium
AATGCCAATCCGCAAACTGCCTGGACCGTTAAACGATACCTATCCTCGGAAGAGCGAGAAGCACCCTGCTCAGTCGCGTACTCCTGAAGGTAGTCGCGAACATCTCCTGGCAACTTGGTACCATAGAAGAAGTATCGACCGATCGGAGTAGCTTCGAGCAGGACAACTGTGATCACACCGGCCAAATTGATCGGACCGGAGATGTGAAGCATCTTGAAGAAGTAATCCGAGAAGGACCACCCCATCATCTCACCAACACCTAGATTCTGAGGTTCTCCGATGAGGGTAGAAAGTCCACCCGTCATCGTTCCAACCAGCAGATGCATGAGGAGTTGGGTCAAGAAGTCAAGAAACTGACTGAGCATTGCCCTAACTTCATCTTCACGCCAGGAATTGTTCGCTCCAGCCATCCAAATAGCATGCCTCTTGGAGAGATAGTTTGAAACTATCACGCCGATCGAGGCCAATGCTAGCGCTGCCACAGTAAGGGCATCGAAGAACGCTGAAGTAACAGCACCAAAAGCGAAGAAGGCCAACGACAAGCCTAGCTTTCCTGAGACCTTCAACAAGAGAGTGATGAAGCCTAGCTCCAAAAGCTCCTTGAAGAAGTGAATCGCTGGAACCATGCATGCGACCAGAAGCAAGACCTTGAGGTTTCCCTCAATTTCATGCTCCCAGGCGTGAACATTGGTCAGACCAAGGAACAATCCGAAGACAGTCAGCGTTCCCGCTGCAGCCAACGGAAAGACCTTGTGCGCAGCCATGAATGTGGCAACCACGCACCCGATCAGGATCCATCCAGCAACCGCCGGACCAGCTACGAAGTGAGCTGCACCGATTGTCGCCAGACCCAACATCAATGCAACGTAGTACCAAACAGGCGCATCTCCACGGAGGAACGGACTTGGCGCATGTTCTCCATGCGTATTTGTCATGTTTTACTTGGGAAGAGGATTAGGATGAGAGGGAAAGGAGAAAACCAAAAGATCCACCACGGTGAACCTTTCACTACGTACTACTTTACTGCGCACTGAAAGGATATCGAAGAAAACTTCTACTCTTTACACTCTGAATTTTGCAGTTATACCATCAATGAGGTGCAGATTCATATATCTTTACCTAGACTATCGAATTTATTAAAAAACTTTAGTGCCGTGCCAAGGTAAAAACATAATATGCTGACTCTGAAGATATTAATTGAGTAGTTAAAAAGTTATAAGCCAGCAACCACCTAGTACCACTCTTCTCTAAAGTGCCCTCAATCCCATACTCGCTTTGTCGTTTTATTTCTCCGGAAATCTCTTAGGAAACATAAATGATAGAACTATTGTAGTCGCTATCACTCCACCAATAATTCCTAAAGACCATCCTATTGGAAACTTTCCACCAAAAGCGTGGTCTAACCAGACCATTTTTAATCCCACGAATGCTAAGACAATGCCGAGTCCGAACTTTAATAGGTGGAACTTATCCATTGCGCCAGCAAGCACGAAATAAAGGGAACGAAGACCAAGGATAGCGAAAACGTTCGAGGTGAACACAATAAAAGGTTCTTTGGTAATTGCATAAATTGCCGGCACTGAATCCACAGCGAAGACAATGTCTGTAAGCTCAACAAATACCAATGCGATAAAAATAGGTGTGGCATGAAGTCTGCCTGACTTACGGACAAAGAACTTCTGCCCCTCGCCCGTCGGAGTTACTGGTAAAAACCGCTTCAGCAACTTGATTACAGGATTCTTATCTGGCTCCAACTTCTTTTCGGGTGCAAAAAATATCTTGATGCCTGTTAAAATAAGGAAGGCTCCGAATATGTAAACCACTAGTTTATACTGCATCAATACGGAGCCAGCTGCGATAAAGATTGCTCTAAAAAATATCGCGCCCAAAATACCGTAGAACAGTATTCGGTGTTGATATCTCCCCTCAACCGCAAAGAAATTAAAGATAACAACGAAGATAAAAAGATTATCTACCGATAGAGATTGCTCAACTACATATCCAGTTAAAAATTCTAGAGCCAGTGTTTTGGCAATTATATGGGGCTCGCCCCAGATACTTTGTAGCTCTGGACTAAGCGCCACCTTCGCCAAGATATACTGATACAGCCCATAATTAAAAATCAGCGCAAGAGTAACCCATACTACTGACCAGGTCGCAGCCTCTTTGAATTTAAGAACGTGGGCCTCTTTATGAAAAACGCCTAAGTCTAAGCTTAGAAGGAAAACCACTAAGAAGGTGAAACAAAAATAGAACCACCAATACTCTGAGAAGGAGAAAAATATAAGATTTGTCATAGGCAGTAATATATTTTCTAGTTTCTTATTTGAACAGAGCCAAGGGGTATTAAAGGACAAAAAGAACGTCGGATATCTCGTTTTTGCCTAAAAATGAATTGAGCCTAGATATTATGACATTTTTGTGAAACGAGAGCTCCTGACTCCAGGCAGAGTCAGTAACCTTGACGACTAGGGTCGAGCCTTTTAGGTATTCAGGTTTTGAACGCTTAGCTATCTCAGGCCCAACTATTTCGGCCCAGTGGAGGACAAATTTATATTTGTTAACCTCCCCAGCTAATCCAAATCTCTTAAAAGCTAGATCTATGACTTTGTTCAGAACTTCAGGATCTCTCTTCGGCCCTTGTCGAACAGGCGGAGGTCTCCGATTTTTAAATAAAGCGTTTCCGCCCCTCATTTAGAATCCCCCTTAGTGGAGTCTTCAAAAAAATAGACCTCTTCATTCGGTCGAGCCATCCCCAGATGCTCCCGAGCAGCTCTCTCTAGGGCTCTATCGTCTCGCTCCAAAGAGTAAACCTCTGACTTTAGGTCCTTAATGTACAGCTCTCGATCTTCATTCCTGGAATTCTGTCTGTCTAAACTGTGTCGAAGAGATTGCAGGTGAGGATACCCCCCCTTTCCAAATATGGAGATCGCCACGATGACTATAAGTGATATTAGAAAAGCAATCGGAATTAACCCTTTCATGACTCTAATATTACACTGCCGAGGCTGTCAGGTCCAATACAAAGCGACCCGCCAACTTATTAAAAATAAGGTCACCCTTTTACTTTTAACTCCATTTTCATACACTTCAAACAATTAAACCGCCTACAGGGTCTTATTGCGTTATGGCCAACACAACTATCAAAAAAATATCAGGATTTGAGTGTTTAGACTCTCGGGGAAATCCCACCGTGGCATGCGAGATTGAATTAAAGAATGGGGTAACAGCCTCGGCGATGGTGCCATCAGGGGCATCAACTGGAGAGCATGAAGCCTGTGAACTTCGGGACGGCGGGAATCGATACCACGGCAAAGGCGTAAAAAATGCAGTCAAAAATTTAGAGGATGAAATAAACTCTGCTCTTCAAGGGG
>CAZWGK010000140.1:4028-6499 GCA_964633685.1 uncultured Bdellovibrionales bacterium
GATGTGATGGACCTCTCCTCACTAGACCTTAAACTGATTAATCTTGATGGAACCCCTAACAAATCCCGACTAGGAGCAAATGCCATCTTAGGAGTCAGCCTCGCAGCGGCCCATGCTGGCGCTCAAGTAAAAGGAGTCCCCCTATTTAAATATTTAGGTGGCAATAGAGCTAATCGTCTTCCCGTACCTTTGGTAAATGTAATTAACGGCGGTGCTCACGCCGACAACTCTCTCGACTTCCAGGAGTTCATGTTGGTACCCCACTCCTTTAATTCATTCTCTGAGAGCTTACGTGCTGTTACAGAAGTTTTTCACACCCTCAAAAAAATACTTAAAAAAGGTGGTTATTCAACCGGAATTGGAGATGAAGGTGGTTTTGCACCTAATCTAAAATCGCTCGATGAAACCTTATCTCTCCTGACAAGATCGATTGAAGAGAGCGGCTACAAACCTGGTGAGCAAATATCATTAGCACTTGATGTCGCTGCTAGCGAAATGTTCAGTCGAGAACATAAAAACTACTCATTTAAAAAAGCAGATGGTCGAACCGTCTCTTCAGATGAGCTAATCTCAATTTATGATGATCTAGGAAAGAAATATCCATTAGTAAGCATTGAAGATGGACTCGATGAAAATGATTGGGCCGGTTGGAAGACCCTTACAAATAAACTTGGCAAATCGCTACAACTAGTTGGCGACGACCTTTTTGTGACAAACAAGGAGCGACTCGGTCGAGGCATAAAAGAGGGTGTCGGAAACTCAATTCTCATCAAATTGAACCAGATCGGAACCGTTACTGAAACTTTAGATACAATCAAGTTAGCTTACGAGCACGGATACTCCGCTGTAATCTCCCACCGCTCAGGAGAAACAGAGGATACTACCATTGCAGATCTAGCAGTTGCCGTCGGAGCGGGTCAGATCAAGACTGGTTCTGTTTGTCGTGGCGAAAGAACCGCTAAATATAATCGTCTATTGTGGATAGAGAGATCGCTGGGCAGCGCTGCTAAGTTCACCAATCCATTTGGGCGATAATGGCTAAGAACCGTCGATTAACTATTCAAGCAATTTTAACCGGGCTTATTCTTGCTCTCTCTTTCATGTTACCCGCAACCTGGTATTCAGTAGGATTAGGTTGGATAGCGGCAATTTTATTTTGCCACATTTTAAATCAATCCTGTGGAGCTTATCGTTTTCCATACCTGGCCATGGTCGTGGCTCATGCTATTGCGATTTACTGGTTGATAGAGACAATAAATAAATTTGGGAACTTCCCAATCTGGATATCTGCACTGATCTTTGCGTTATTCTGTCTGACCAACTCACTTTATATCTTAGTTGCATCTTTTATTTTTCGGCACTTACCACCATTTTTTCATCGTTGGCTTCTCGCAGCTCCGATAGGTATCTCTGTAGCTGAGTTTTTATCCATACGCATCTTCCCGTGGCACTTTGGATTGACTCAGGCAAAATTTCTCCCATTTATTCAAATAGCCGATATCGGTGGGGCGGTTTTGGTATCTTTTGTGATGCTACTTATTGCAGGTGCTCTAGAGAAATTACTGCGAGAGCGTCGAGCTTCACTCTCTTTAGCCCCAGCAGTCATCGTCTTCATCTCTGTAGTCACCTATGGCCAGATGAGGATAGCGCAATTCGGAACGCTGGGTCCTAAAACTCACAAAATATCTATTATTCAAGGAAATATCCCCATATTCGATAAACACGCCCCAGAACTTTTTCGTGCCAATATTGCGGCATACTCAGCACTTGGATCAGCTTACGAAACTTCTGATAATTTAATTGTCTGGCCTGAAACTGTAATAATGACACCAGTGCCGGCCGATAATTTCAATAACTTCTCCCTCTCATTTCTCTCTAAAACACCAAAATGGCTTGTAGGTGCAGTAACCCTGGGACCGAATAATAATGTTTATAACTCTGCTATATCCATAAGTGATAATTCTTCGATTAGTGGCATTTATCATAAATTAATATTGATGCCGTTTGGCGAATACGTGCCATTCTCTAAAACTTTTCCTTGGCTTCTAGATCTTGCTCACATGGCAGGAGAACTTACTCCGGGCGATGGTGTAAAAAATTTGAACTATCCAGCAACTGAGACTACCCCTGAACTAAGGGTAGCCCCCCTAATCTGCTACGAAGACGTAGTTACAGACTTAGCGAGAGAGGCAGTTTCAAACGGTGCTAATCTTTTGGTGAACATGACGAATGATGCCTGGTTTGGAGACACAGTTGCCCCCTTCCAACACAACCTTCTGGCTTCTTTTAGAGCCATCGAGAATCGGCGATATTTGGTGCGGGCCTCAAATACTGGGCTAAGCTCGGTTATTAATCCTCTTGGAGAGACCACCCTTTATCTTCAACCATTTTCAGAGGGAGTGCTCTCTACCGTTATTGAGCCTTTAGAGGTTACAACCCCCTACTCGGCGATATTTGGCAATAAACTAGGC
>CAZWGK010000141.1:0-3385 GCA_964633685.1 uncultured Bdellovibrionales bacterium
TTAACTTCGGATCTGTTTCAAAATCTGGAAATCCTTGGGAAAGATTAATCGCATTATACTCAAAAGCTAGCTTCGACATGGTCGTGAATATTGTAGTTCCAACATGCGGTAGTTTAGACATAAGTAACTCGATTACTTAACAGCGCTTAATTTTATTTCTAAGATTATGTTTCTTGAAAACCTACCATTTAAATTAGCAAATAAATCCAAAACCATAACTAAGATATCACACAATTAAGTTAACTAGTTAACTACAAAACTTTATACATTCTAAATCCGACAATTTGATTGAAAATCAAAATGTAGTTACCCTATTACCGAAGACTTTGTTAGTAATTTACAACCAAGTGAATTCTCTATGGGAAAAACCCAACATATTCTTTACCCATTCCCGCTGGAATCCTCTCAAGGCGGAATGGCCGCAGCAGCTCAACTGACTGGTCAAAGTAAGCTCCCAGATGAATTCTCAGAGATGGTATTCCATTCTGTTGATACACGGGAATTTGAAATCGGAAAGGCCAAAGTAAAGCCTGTGGAGATTACATCAGATAAGCTACCAACCTCAGTATGGTTTTCTAATGACTTCCCTCAACAACATCTCCAAGCTTACACTCGCCAATTACCGGAGAGTATAGCCAAAGAGATTTACAGAGACCCCACCATAGCAAACCCCGGGACCATTGAATACCTTAATGAATTTTGCTTAAAGCACCCTGCTGATGAAACTCTCGACCAGAAGCACAGCAAAAGATACAATTCTGTCTTGAATGATATCTCCAAGGGAGATGTGGTGGCAGTTCAAGGTCCAGTATGGTGGACTCCATTCCTACAAGAAAATAGCGATGCAATAAAAGCAAGGGGGGCTAAACTTGCCCTATTTGAGCACCAATTAGTTCCTGAGAACTTTGATAAAACTCTTTTAGGCGCAAAACTTCTTCCCTGTTACAAGAAGGCTGATGAAATTTATTTTCATACTTCTGTCTATGCTGACCGCCTCTCAAATATGCTAGAAGGCCCACTTCCTGAGATGAAGACATTTAACCTCGGCATCGATAGAGCTTGGATAGACCGGGTCCTTGATGAAGTCCAGAGCCCAAATGATATTGGATTTTCTACGCTAACACCGAGGCAACAAGAACTAGTCAAAGACTGCTTTAAAGCGAAAGATTCAGTCACCCATCGCTTCATATGTTTCGACCGTATGGACGCCATGAAAGGCATTCATGCGGTTATTCATGGGATTAAGTTGTTTCTAGATGAGGCACGCGAGCTAGAGGGCCCTTCCTACGCTAAGAAGTATCACTTTGCATGCATACATGAATTATTATTCATCCAAAATTATAAAGAATTTAATTGCGTGGACCAGTACGTACGCGTTTGTAAGAAGATGTACGATGATCTTCAAGCAGAACACCCTGCTCTGGTATCTTTGAGTGAATCATTCTCAAATAAGAATCGCCACAGAGATATTTTACCGACGCTAATTAGAGGACGAACTGTTTTAGCGCTGCATGGTCAAGATGGTCTTGGATTATCTGCCTTGGAGGGAGCTTACATCAACAGGCATGAAAATACTGGGTTAATCATAGGTGACCAATCTGGAACTTATTTAGAAGCGAAAAAGCGTGGATTTGATGCCCTTATTGATGGCGTACCGGCGGGAGATAGCTTAGCGATTAAAGAATCTATCAAAAAAATAGTACTCATGAGAGAGAGGGGCGCGAACTCATTAGCTGAGCGAAATGCTTATTTTGTTGAAAAATTTGTGATTCCGCGAAAAGATTCGATGCTAGTTGGATCTTAAATCACTCCAGATTATGAACCGATTGTAAGACTTCGCCGCTAGAGCTCCATAATTCAAGCTCTATGGTAACTTTTTTACTAGGTGTGTTTTCGTAGCTAGCTGCGATCTTTACATCGTTTCCAATTCTTTGGGTTAGGAAACTAACCTTCGGATAATCATGTAAATTAGAATAATGCGCTTCTCCGTCGTCTAAGAGTAACGAGCAGGAGGATTCGGTATCAGTAAAAACAATAAGTTTGATTTTTGTTAAATCTAACTTGCCACTTGTCATGGCTGGACGAACAATTGGCAAAGATTGATTAAACCTCAAAAAAATAGGGGTTTCGCTTAAACTTGCCTCTACATAGCTATCTCCTGAGGATTGTATAGCCCTACCTCTTAGGCCCCCATCAGAGCAATCTAACCTTAGCCAGTGATCCTTTGGCAACCATACATGCCTACCTACAGCTCCAGGCTGCACGACGGGTGCAATTACCAAGGATCTTCCGCACATAAAAGTATCATCGCTCAGACGCTCTCTGGCCGCTGAATACTCCATGAAGAGTCCTTTAATATAAGGAGCTCTGTTAAAAACAGAGTGAACGTACTCGGTATACATATACGGAAGTAGCGAATACCTCACCTTGATTATCTCACGACAGAGATCGAGGGTCTTAGAGTCAAAACTCCACGGCTCTTGGTTCTTCGCCCAAACGGCTGCGTGATTTCGGAAAAACGGAGAAAAGCATCCAACTTGGGTCCAGCGTACCAGTAGATCCGGAGAGCAATCTCCACTGAAGCCGCCCGTATCTGCACCGCAAAACATAAAACCCGAGAGGTTTAACGACATTAACATCTGGATATTCAGCGACAGATGCTCCCACCATGAGTGATTATCTCCAGTCCAAATAGCTGCATAGCGATGCATGCCTGGATAGCTGCTACGAGACAGCAGAAAGTTCCTCTTACCTGGGTTATCGTTAGCTAAACCCTCCGCAGCAGCCTGAGTCATGCGCGCTCCATAGAGGTTATGCACATCTTTATGTATGACCTCTCGACCCTCTACTTCATGCACAAACTCATCGTAATAGGAATCTTGTCCACAAACCCGCTTATCAAATAAGAGGTTACCGAGTTCTTCGGTGTAAATACCTTTCTTATGAAAGTCCTCAATCTTTTTTGCAAAAATATCAAAAGCCTGCGGGGTGTAGAAAATAGCTGGCTCATTCATGTCATTCCAAAAACCCGCAATTCCTTGATCTTTGAGTATCTTATATTTTGTGCCCCACCATTTTCTCACCTCGGGCCTAAAAAAATCTGGGAAAACGGTCAATCCAGGCCAGACTGCCCCAACAAATTCACCAGTTCCATCACGCCTCTTACAGAAATATCCTTTGCTTACTCCTTCATCATATACGGAGTATCCTTGTTCGAGCTTTACCCCCGGATCGATAATGGTAATTAACTTGATATCTTCTTTCCTTAGATCACTTGCCAGTTTTGGCAAATTTGGAAACTTTTTCTCATCAACTGTGAACACTCGATATCCATCCATGTAATGAATATCGATATGAATCACGTCACATGGAATTTGATGTTCGA
>CAZWGK010000141.1:3395-6493 GCA_964633685.1 uncultured Bdellovibrionales bacterium
TTTAGCGGCTATCTCTCTGACAGTTGCTTCATCCGGATAGCTCCATCGACTCTGCTGATATCCAAAAGCCCACCGAGGAGGCACATAACTTTGACCTACAAGCTCCAGATATTTGGAATGAATAGATTGAGGAGAATTGCCCTCGATCAGGGTCAGATAACACCCTCGGCCTTTGACATTTATCGATAATTTCTCTCTAACGCTCCAACCTACATCAACAATCGTCTCTCCAGCTGAATCTATGAATATACCAATGGGTCTATCTCTTAAAATCATCATAAAACCATGCGCCGCATACATAGAGCGTGAGCTAGGAATGTGCACAGGATTGTCTGTACTAAAAAGGCGATAAAAATTACCCCTACAGTTTATGGAGCCCATGTGCTGGCCCAGACCAACTACACTATCGGCCTCACCCAAATTGAAGGCAATCGTTATCTCTTCGGAAGTCTGACCATTTTTAACCTCAAAAAAAGCGGGCAGTTCTGAACTTTGCCAGTCAAACGAGGTAGGGGATTTTATAAAGGCGCCGGTCTCAAAAGGCTGCCCAAAGGAATAGACAGCAACGCCTTCTAGTGGCTTAGCAGTAGAGATCATAGCGCTGACCCGATGATGCGATAAAGTATTGAGTAATGTTATATCTTTTTAATGAATATCGCATCAAGAGACCTATATTTAGAATGCGTAAATATGGTCTGCAACCCCCCCCCAATTATCTTGTAATTGCAACTACCATGTGTTGTTTTGAGCTCTTATCAGCTATCTTGCCAGTAATATCATTTAACGAACCCTCTTTGTTATGAACAATAATTTAATAGGTCAATTAGCCGAAGCCTTGGAACCAATCGTCAGCATGCCCGCCGCTGACATCCAAAAGCTCATCACCAAGCCACAGGACCGAGCGCACGGCGATCTTACATTCCCCTGCTTTCAACTCGCTAAGACTCTCCGAATCGCACCTCCTGAGTGTGCAAAAAAAGTAGCTGCTGAAATTAAATTGCCCGCTGGAATATCTAAAGTAGAAGTAGTGGGGCCGTACCTGAATTTCCGCTTTGATAAAGGAAGTGTAATTGGCTCACTAATACCGAAAATACTGAGTGAGAAGCAGCGCTTTGGCAGAAAAGAAGCGAACCACAAAAAATTGATCGTTGAATATTCATCGCCAAACATAGCAAAGACTTTTCACGTAGGTCATTTAAGAACGACCCTGATTGGTCACTCCCTGGTGCAGATCTACAAGCATTTGGGATACGATGTTCTCGGCATTAACCATCTTGGCGATTGGGGAACTCAATTCGGAATAGTGTGGGCGGGATGCGAAATATGGGGCCGTCCGAAAGATGCCACTGTCGACTCCCTGGTTGATGTTTACAGACTGGCTGGAACACTTAAAAAAGCCCAAGAGGAAGGCAAAACATCACCTGAGGAGCAGAAATATCCAAATGTCACTCAGATGGCTCGGGACTATTTCATCAAATTAGAAGCTGGCGATAAAGCTGCCCTTGAATTTTGGCAATGGTGCCTTGATGTTTCGATGAAGTATTTCGTGGCTATGTATGATCGGCTCGGAATTAAATTCGATCACTACACCGGGGAATCTTTCTACCGCGACATGCTTACTGATGTCGAAAACAAAATTAGAACTAGTGGGATCTTAGAGGAATCGCGCGGTGCTCTCGGTGTGGATTGCGGCAAGAAGTACGGGTTCGCAAGAGTATTTGCCGAGGATGGTCGTTCTTTATACATAACCCGAGATATCGCGACTGCTATATATCGCGAAGACACATTTCACCCTGAGAAGATTCTATATGTAGTAGCCGCGCAACAGATGCTGCACTTTCAGCAGTTAATTGAGATCATGAATCGAATGAAGCATCCCGTTGGTCCTAAAATGGTTCACGTGTCATTCGGTTTCGTACCTGGTATGAAAACCAGAGAAGGTGGCGGGATATCCCTAAAAGACTTCCTTGACGAAATGAAAGATAGAGCCCTTGAGGCCTATAAAAATGAAGTTGAGAAGCGCCCAGAAGGCACCGATGAGAACATTATCGCGGAAGCAGTAGCAATAGGTGCTACTTATTTCTATTTCTTGGGGCACAGTAATATAAAAGATCTTCATTTTACCTGGGAACAAGCGTTAAATTTCCAGGGTGAATCTGGCCCTTATCTGCAATATGCTGTCGCCCGTCTAAATAGCATTGAAGCAAAAGCAAAAGAGTCGAATATAGACAGCTCTCTCTTTGATGCCTCAAAACTCACTGAGGAATCAGCCTACGATCTAGCCTCACTCCTGGCTCAATTTCCCACAATAGTAGAAAACGCCGGCCGAGATTATGAGCCCTATTATATAAGTCAATATTTAATTGAAGTAGCAAAATCATTCTCTCGTGCGTACCGCGAATTAAGAGTTGTTGGCGATGATGTATCAAAAGAGCTCGCCTCATCTCGGTTGGCATTATTCTTAGCTACTCGTGAAATATTAAGCGCCGGCATGAATCTTTTAGGTATTCCAAGAATCGAGAGGATGTAGTGAATACGTGCGAGACCGAATCACGGTTTCTCTCAAGACTAGGTATAATTTCATTTTATTTAATTGCCATCATCATTGGTGCTCAATACGGTATCTTTACTGAGCTCAAATACTGGGTGGGAGATTTCTATCACCATGCGGCTTTTATTCGGCAATTAAAGACAGCTCCTTTCGAGCTAGGAAATCCATTCTTTGAAGGACCACCTGTTTACACTCTCTACTGGCCTTATGAGTACCTAATCAGCCTAATTAGTAATTTTTCTGGCCTCTCTCCACATGAAAGCCTTGCTCTCTTCGGATTTATTAATCTGAGTCTTCTATTCTTTACGCTTAAAAAGCTCTCTTCAAGAATAAATCCATCACGGCTAATGCCACCTCTTAGTCTTCTGCTAATTTTGCTCTTTTGGCCCGGCGATCCACTTAATTTCAGTTCATTCTACTCCCTAACCACGATTTGTTTTGTTGCCTCATATCCTGCAACTTTTGCTTTTGTGCTCTCTCTTAATTGCATATTAATCGCAATCGCCGATCACTCCACTCTTCAGCGCAAAATAGCGATCTACCTAAT
>CAZWGK010000142.1:0-6420 GCA_964633685.1 uncultured Bdellovibrionales bacterium
CTTCTGACGGACATGCCGTGTTGGTCGGGAAGCAGCCGGGGGAAAGGTTTGACGGGGAAGCTTCCTACAAAGCCACCTGCCTACGAAGCCAGCACCGTCGTGAATCCACCTCGACCAGCGGCCAATTCACCACCTCTCTTGATGGTTACATCAGTCCCCTCCACAGCCTCTACTGCGACTACCATTCCCTGACTCACTACAACCGTCTGCCCAATATCGGCTGCTCCGATAAGTTTCGCTGCCTCCCATCCGATCTTGGCGTCATCATTCTCTTGAGCAGACAAAGCCCTCTTGGTTAGCACCCCAGGGCCTGGAACGAATTTCTTTAAGATTTCGCCCACTGGTAATACCTTTATCCCTTCCGATTCGAACTCGGCTGCAATCCCTCTCAAGATAAAATCATCCTTAACAGTACCAACTTTGAATAATACCTTTAGCCCTCGCGCATCCGGCCAAACTCCGCCTTTTAAAATGTTTGGGCGCGATATTCCCCCGGCGAATATTATCTGTTCGATTTTATTACTCTTGAAAAACTTGATAATTCGCCCTAATTGCCCAAGCTTAACGCCGCAGGAAGCTGCACAGAGTGGGCTAAACTCTGTAGATGTCTCACCTAGATGGTAAGCACCATAAACTTTGTAGCCTAGGTCTGAAGCCTCTTTCGCAAGATGTAAAGGTAACTGCCCAGCACCAGCCACAATACCTAAAGAAGAGAGCCGATTATTATCTGATTTAACTTCGGTAGAGACCATGGGCCCTACTCCTCTGAAGAACTCTTGGATCTAGCTCGACAAATACCGCGCTGAGAGCCTTCAACAAAAGATATCATCTGATCCATGCCCTTGGCGGTTCTAAATTGATCTCGGACAGAGGCGATCTTTTCTTTCATCAATCCCTTCTCTTTGAACAGAGCTCTGTAGATTTTCCGCATGGCACGTACGTCTTCCTCGGCGAATCCATTCCGGCTGAGACCGACTTCATTCAGACCAGCAAGTTCAGCGCGATCTCCGTGGACAGTGCAGAAAGGAGGAACGTCTTGGGTAACCATACAACCACCAGCCAAAAAGGCGAGGTCACCTACTCTCACGAACTGATGAACTCCACTTAGGCCACCAATAGTAATTCCGTTTCCAAGCAGGACATGCCCAGATAAACCAACACTGTTAGCGATTATATTTCTATCTCCGATAATAGTGTCGTGACCTATGTGGCTATTCGCCATCAAGAGATTACGGTTTCCTACTTTCGTAATCATACCGCCGCCAGCAGTGCCAGGCTGCACCGTCACATACTCTCTAAAGGTGTTATCATCACCTATCTCAACAGTGCTCTCTTCACCCTTAAATTTAAGGTCCTGAGGAACGGATCCTATTGAGGCGAACTGAAATACCTTATTCCCCTTACCAAACTTGGTTATTCCTTCAATGACTACATGAGGGCCAACCCAAGTGTTATCACCCAACTCAACTCGTGGTCCAATTATTGAATAAGCGCCAATAGACGACCCAGCACCGATCTTGGCACCTTCTGATATAATCGCTGTTGGATGAATAGAGACGTTGGAACCTATCATGGCTCTCCCTCGGCCGCCGAGAGAGCTCCACTAGCTACGACCTTGTCGTTAACATAAACAGACCCCTTCATCATCCAGAGAGGACGACGAACTTTATCAGCGAACATTTCAATTCTTAGGACGTCGCCTGGGAATACAGGTCTTTTAAACTTAATCTCGTTCGCACCGACGAAGTAGAAAAGCTTATCCATCGCCAAGCCGTTAAAAGACTTCTTTGCGAATATAGCTCCTGCTTGAGCCATTGCCTCAAGAATCATAACTCCTGGCATCACAGGCTTTCCCGGAAAGTGACCTGGGAAGAAAGATTCGTTATGTGTGACGTTTTTGATGGCAACTATTTTCTTCGCATCCTCAAACTCGATGACCTTATCAATCATCAAAAAGGGGTACCTGTGCGGAAGTATCTCCATTACTTGCGCGTGATCGAAGACCACTCCATTCTCAGACATGTTAGCTCCCTTATCCACCGATCTTATCAATGATTGATTTGGTTATATCCTTGGCACCGCTACTGTAAAGCACTGCTGGGGAACCCTTCTCGACAACCAAGGCGTAGTTATTTTTGACTGATACCTCTTCAATTGCTTTCCGAGCCTTCTCAATGACCTGGCCAAATACCTCGGCTCTAACTTTTCCGACCTTTTCCTGCTCTTTTGCCACTAATTGAGAGAACTCATTGTTCTTGGCAACCAATGCCATCTGCTTCTCTCTGAAGGCCTTTTCGCTTAAAACTCCAGCCTGTTTTTCAAGATTTTTTCTTTCGTTCTCTAGCTCGGTCTTCTTTGGATTGAGAACTTTCTCACTTGCAGAGATAGCTGTTTTTACCTTTTTAACCGCCTCTACGCCGATCTTGGACTTGTCTACCACCATCTGCATATCAACTACGTAAACAGCCGCAACCGAAAGATCTTCACTCTCAGCCACTGCAAACGAGTTAAAAAAGAATGGAATGCTTAGTAATGCGAACACAGTTTTCTTAATCATATGCCTCCTGTACTACAACAAATCATATAAAAAGGCAAAATGCTGACTATAACCAAGCACTTACCTTTTGTCTGGGCCTCTCATTTTTAGAAAGGCGCACCGAACGCAAAAAGAGTCACAAAGGAACTATCCCCTGTCTCTTTATCTAACGGATACCCGAACTCAAGACGAATAGGACCAAGCGGACTACTCCACCTGATTCCGTAACCCGCAGCATGCCGAAGCTCACCGAAATCAATACTCTGATCGTCATCATAAGCCTGTCCAAAGTCATAGAATATTACTCCTTTGAAGCCAGCCCCAGTTGCTATCGGGAATATAAACTCTAAATTGTTAATTAACTGCTTACTACCGCCGTAGTAACTTCCATTTTCATCTTGAGGCCCCAATCTTCTAGGTCTGAAACCGCGAACAGAGTTAATACCTCCGGGGAAGTACCTATTAAAGAGTGGGAATGGCTCATCATTCAGACTCTCACCGTAGCCTAACTTAGTCCTCCAGGAAAATACCAACTTACCTCGGCCCATCTTCATCAGAGGCTCAAACCACTGCTGATTTACCTCAAACAGATAATACTCCTCACTTCCACCGATACCGGCGTATTCAAAGCTGACAGATTGCTTGGAACCGTTTGATGGATCTAACGGATTATCAATTGTATTTCTCACTAATCCAGGTGTAATCGAAGACACGGTAGAGCGTCCCTGCTCATCGATAATAAAATCAGCCGCAGTGTCTAAGTTAACATTCTTGATGTTATTTCTAAGATAGCTGTATCTGAGTGAAAATCTAACATCTCTTCCGAATCGACCCAGGATCTCTTCAAGTCCATAGCCAGCAGTAATCGACCCCCCTGATTGACTTTTATCAAAATCGTCGAATTCTCTATCTGTCTGCAGGATATCTGCTCCTAAAGACCACTGAGAATCGTTTAATCGAGGATCCTCAAAAGAAAGGATCGTATTTTTTCTTTGAGTTCCTATATCCAGCTGAATACTGGCCCTGCGACCAGTTCCGAAAAGATTGTTCTCGCTGATATTACTATTAAATAAAACACCATCAGCAGTGGAATATCCGGCACCAAAGCTCAGGCTTCCGGTTGTGCCCTCTTTTACGTTTACGTTCAGATTAACTTTATCTTGTCCTGGTATATTTTCAGGGACAACGTTGGCCTCCTCGAAGTAGCCACTTCTTAGGAGAAGCTCTTGGGATCGCCTTACCTTTGAAGAGGAGTACAGGTCCTGCTCAGCAATAGCCATCTCTCTTCTTATAACATGATCATAGCTCTTCTGATTTCCACGGATATTGATTCGATCCACTGT
The DNA here is from genome assembly GCA_964633685.1 of uncultured Bdellovibrionales bacterium. Taxonomy (GTDB): domain Bacteria; phylum Bdellovibrionota_C; class UBA2361; order UBA2361; family J135; genus JAWXBT01. Next base: position 3,880 of record CAZWGK010000142.1, read on the forward strand.
GCTCAAGTTACCTTTAGCAACCTGGAAGTTTACATCTATTAGCTTATCAGCTGCATTAACTTTGGTTCCTGGAATCACGTTCACGAAGGCGTATCCAATATCAGAGAACTTCTCGCTTATCTTAGTCGCATCAGATCTTAGTGCACTTCTATTAAATACCTCACCACTTTTGGATTCTGTGCCCTCTAGAGTCTTTTCTAATCCGTCCTCTAAAATGTCCCCAGTGACTTCTAATTTTCCTACTTTATACTGAGAGCCTTCTTTTACTACGAACTTTATTTTTATCGATTTATCTTCGTGATCGATTATAGCGTCGGAGACTACCGCATCGATTAAGCCGTAATTATATAACTCTTGCTTTAAAAGATTTCGATCATTTTCGATCATTTCTTTATTAAGACGCCCGGTTCCCAACAACCAAGAGCTCCACCATTTATACTCGGTAGTCTGAATTTTCTTGAGAGCCTCATCTTCATCAACAACTGTTAAGCCCTCTATTCTGATCTCAGATATCTTATATTTATCACCCTCATGGATCTTGAAGGTCACATCAACCTGACCAGGTGCCGCCTCGTTTGAGGAATGCTCAATACTGGCGTCATAAAACCCACGACTTTGATAAAAAGTAACTACCTTTTTGCCAGACTTATTCGCTTGTAGCGGGTCGTAGAATCTTCCGATTTTGTAGTCAAGAATCGGCTCAATATCAGAGGTTCTGATTTCAGAGGAACCTTCTATAAATACTCTTCTTACTAACGGCTTCTCTACTACGTCGTACCGTAAAACTCCCCTACCTGAGGAATCTCTCACTACGGAGGCTGTCACTTGATCGAAAAATCCGGTGCCGTAAAGGGCTTTTACGTCCTGATTGACAACATCAATACTGACTACACCAGGCTTCGCCGATAACGACAACGTCAACGCCGTTGGATCAGTCTTTTTAGTTCCTGCTATCCTGACAGCACCTACGCTCACGGTTTCAGCCGCAGCAACGCTGCTGAGGACTAAGAGTGACAATAAATATATTCCAAAGTTACGCATTCCTAACTCCCTAAAAAATCTTTTAAACACCCGGTTTCCAGCCTCTATGAAGACTCTCTTTGTCTAAACTTTTAAGCTCCCCACCTGGAAGCATCTCAAAAACAAGGTCCATATTTTGAGCGACTTCGATGCTATGAGTAACCGCTATTAATAACATTCCCGACTCTTGCTGAACATCTCGCAGTAATTTTGTAACCTCTGCCGAAGTATGAATATCAAGATTTCCTGTAGGCTCATCCGCTACTAGTAGGCCAGGATGATTTACCAAAGCTCGAGCAATCGCGACTCTTTGACTCTCACCACCACTAAGCTCGCCCGGGGAATGATGAATCCTTTCGCCCAGGCCAACTCTGACCAAAGCCTTCTCAGCTTTTTTATGGGCGGTGTCAGAATCCTCTCCAGCGATTAACAGTGGCATAGCCACATTCTCTACAGCAGAAAAATCATTCAAAAGATGATGGAACTGAAAAATCACGCCTACGTTTGCGCCTCGGAATCGAGATACCGCTTCTTGAGATAGAGTTCGGATATCTGTATTTCCTAACAGAATTGAACCTGAATCGGCACACTCTAAACCAGAGAGTAAATGAAGTAGTGTTGATTTTCCTATTCCTGATCGACCAAGAATCGCAACCGACCCTGATTCGGGCAGCTCAAAAGATACGTCGTTAATTACAGTCAGTCTCTTGGCAGCATCAACGAAAGATTTACTTAGGTGGGATACTTTGAGTTTCATATCACTCGTACCTCAGAACTGACGCGGGGTCTAATTGGCTGGCTCGACGAGAGGGATAAATAGTGGCCAAGAAGCAGATTCCAAAAGATGCTAATCCAACTATCACGAAGTTCATGAGATCGATCTTAACGGGTACTTCTGAGATTGGAAAAATTCTATCATCAAGAGGAAAACCATATTCTTTAAGTGCGATACACCCTACAAATCCTAGGATAAGCCCCAAGAGTGTGCCTAAACCACCAATAATTGCCCCCTGGAGTCTAAATACTTGTCCAATAAGTGAGGCTGGAGCGCCAATAGTTCTTAGCACCGCAATGTCTCCCCGCTTCTCAAGAACCAAAAGAATCAAGGTACTGATAATTGAGAAACTCGCCATTATGATAATCAGGAGCAGTACTATAAAATAAACATTTTTCTCCAGTTTTATAGCATCCCACAGTGGCTTATTCGTGGTCGTCCAATCCTGAGCGTAGTAGCCGAGAGCGGTATCAAATCTATCTGTTATCGCCTTTGAAATAACGGGCGCGGCATCGACGTCATCAACTCGAATCTCAAAGCCGCTTACCTGGTCGCCCAATCTAAAAAATTTCTGAGCCTCTTCAATTTCAACGTAGACCAAAGAGCTCTCATAATTCACTAATCCGGATTTGTATACACCAGAGACCAGAAACCGCTTGAATTTTGGAACCAATCCCAACGGCGTTGAGCCCACCTGGGGCGAGAGGAGACTTACTGTCATCCCAGGGTAAACACCAAGGCTCTGA
>CAZWGK010000143.1:0-3134 GCA_964633685.1 uncultured Bdellovibrionales bacterium
AACTTTTTTGCATTCTGAATTCTCTCCTGAATCTTCACTTCCAACGCTGGAGGTGGGATTTGTCGGCCGAGATTTTACTCCATGGACCAAGGTTGAAGAGCATGCTGGTGGTTACTTCCAACGCTGGAGGTACCACAATATTTCTCCTAGACTTAACTCTATCTAAAACATAAGTATGTCTCATAAATGGAGACTAAGGTCAGCCTAAATATTAATTTGGGGCGAGCTTGCTTAGGCTTCTCAAGTCATTAATTTAGTTTTGTTAGTTTTACAAAATCCAAAGGTGGGTCATCCTCTGAGTTTAAAACGCTGTGGTGTAAACCAAGTGTAAAAAAATCAAGAAGATGGCCACTGGTCCAGAGCTCTAGTTGTCAGGTTCGCAGAGAGTTCTACCTCCCAACTCCTCATCAACGATCGCAGCTGCACCGTTCCGTCGATGACGAGTCAATGCGGCGTAGTAGCGACTTTGTGCAGACCGTGCATCACGCAGAAGGCCTTGAATCCTTCGATTTCGAGCGATTCTTTCTTCGTTCGAAATCGCTTCCTCCTTGACAAGTCGATTGTTCATCGCTCTCTGACTCTCCAGCTCTGCGACACGATCGACAGCTGCCAGATATCGACGACAATCTTCCCTCACTGCATCATCTGGATGCATTAACTTGCCGCCGCGAGAGACCGCGTGACAACTAGTCAACACAGCCAGAAGAGCCATCATCATTACCCAAAAAAGGCTCATCTTCATTCGTTCCTCCTTGGCCATCTGGCCGGTTGATTTGAAGATGTCGCAGAGGACCAAACCCTCTCCATCATCTCCAAACCAAGGAGGTAAAACCTATTCTCAGAGAATATACCCGTATGAAATTTTTTGTGGATCGATAAGGTTGTGACCGCCTTAATCAACCTTAATTGGTTGCTAAAATGGTAAACCTATCACTATCGTATATAATCCGCTCTTTTAAGGTGCTAATCAAAATTTTTTGTAAACCTTCGAATTTGTTAGGGCACTGCGAAATCTCATCTATAAATGGCTTGAAATAACTGGTACTTAGGGCTCCTGAGCTTTTATCCAAAAACAAATGACTAACCCCCCACTCGGACCGAAGCCTAGAGAGAATGGCCTCAGTTTGGACTTTATCATCAGCATTACAAAATAGCTTAATCAAGACAGAGATTCTTTTGCGCATCTCATTAACGTACTCTAAATGAAATACCTGATGCGTTTCCTCTGTTATAAAAGCAGATCTACCACTCACAAGAGGCACCCAATTGATTGCACCTCTCGGCCAGCCAGCTATTAAAGCATCTGTAGGAAGAGCTTTGAGTGCTTTATCCACTTGGGCGAAACGATTATTATCAAATTTTTGGTTTTTTTTAGGCGTAGGTAACCCGCCATGAAGAGTTAGAATCATTAAAGAGAAAATACTCACCATAAAGCAGTCTCTTATCCGCCCCGCGATTACTCGACCAAGCCCGCACCAGAGTATGAGTGGCATAATAAGTAAGATTACTGGCGCTGCGCCAGTAGAGAGATACCGACTAGGAATGTAAAGCAGTGGGAACACTACTGATGCCAGAACAGTGCAACAGATCATCGATACTGGCAAAGCCGTAAGCATAAGCAAACTCCGATCAACGCTCGCCACCCACTCTAACTTTGGCTTTTTAAATACAAGAAGCGAAATGGCCATTGCTAACAACAATGACACTGACCACAAAAGAGCGCTTTGGGCTTTGTCGCTTTTATTGTCTCCCGAGAATTTAAAAAGATACCGATTAAGATTAGCCTTAAAGACTCGCCTTGGTGAGAAATCACCCCTACCCTGATCGACCGACGACAATCTTCCACCTGGACCGACCTCTGGATACTCATCTGCATCAGCCAGTGTTAACCGCTCCCCATATTTTACGCCGCCAAATATCTGAGGCGCTGCACAAACGCCGAATAAAAAGAGAATAAGTATAGGCTGAAATAAATGCTTCGCCTGAATTCCTTTCAAACCTTTCCGCTGCCAAATCAGCCCAGCATATATGACTAAATACATGCCTAAAATGATGAGTGCTACTGGTGGGTAGATCATTACTGCTATCAACGCCGTAACACTAATGCCTCTCACTCTTTCATGCGCTAAAAGGTAAATAGAGAATGAAAGTAAGGCAGCTCCAAATGTGCGCTCCAGTGCGGTATTCCAAAGCCCCCCGAGAAGCAGTGAATTCAAAACCAATCCCGCCACCACAAAGCCAAATACATAACTACGACTAACCCTGAGCGAAGCTGCAGTTAAAGATAAAAAAATCAAGGCGTGCAAGGAGATTGTCAGGTAGGCTGATGCTGTAACAGGTTCAGTAAACTGACACACAAACCAGAATATCCCTTTATAGAGTGTGGGAAGGATTGCGTCCAAATAGTACTGAGTAACGTAATCAGAGCTAAGGGGATCATTGCGATTCTCAAAATAGTATCGCCAAAACGGAGACAGATGCTGCAGTACATCCCCCGAGCGTGGAGTCAGATTTAACAGAAAACTCAACTTCGATACCAAAACCTCCCAAAAAACCAACAACAGCACTAGGCCCGATAATAGTATCGGAAGTAACCGTTTCACCCCAGCCACCGTCCAATATCTCCAAAAAATTTCGAGCGCGGCAAAACTACATCAAGCCCAAGGGCTTTGGCTTCTGAGTGAAGCTCCTTATCGACGTGACTTCCAAACCCAGTAATCTTGGTACCGGGAGCTGCCTCTCTAATAGATTTAACAAGTGCGTCCAGGGAGCCCTGCACAAGATTGAGATCTATAACCAAGTGATTACAGTCGGTTAAAGCTGATGGCACCTCCTCGGGCGAACGTAGAAAGTGAATATTACTGACTCCTGACTGCGATGCCCACTCCTTAACTCTGGATCTAAGCATCAAGTCTTTTATAAGCAACTTTATGACCATGTCCCTGTTATATCAGCCCCAACCAAAACCACAATAAAAAAGCCGTAAATTCAAAAGGGTAATTGCATTTCCCACAGGCTTAGGCTATGATTTAGGTGTCTTTCGATTTCGCCCTTGACTTTTTATAGGCAGGAACTCGGAATGACTTGTGGGAAAAATCCCCGGGACTTGCTTTATAATATGACCTTTCTCTTCT
>CAZWGK010000143.1:3144-6412 GCA_964633685.1 uncultured Bdellovibrionales bacterium
CCCATCGGTCCTCTACCGAGGCTATCACTTCTCCGTTTACAATTAGCCTTCGGTCGCACATTGGCACAACGCTCTTAACTAATAGGTGGTACCACCTTCGAGAATCATTTAACTTCTCGGAGTATTTTATCGCCTAGAGTTAAGAAGCACACGGGAGTGGAATTTTCGCGGCCCGTGTCACCGCATTCAGCAGGATACTCTTGTGAATGTGGTGCAATGTTAACACTATTATTATGCACTTATGAAGAACATATACGTGGGGAACATCCCTTACACCATGAGAGAAGAGCAACTAGCAGATCTCTTCCGTCAATACGGGGATGTAAAGACAGCCAAGGTAGTTATTGATAAAGCCTCTGGCCGTTCAAAAGGTTTCGGTTTCGTAGAGATGGATGATTCCGCTGCAACTGAAGCAATTAACGCTTTAAATGGCTCGGAAGTTGATGGACGCGCTCTTCGCGTATCCGAAGCTCGTCCTCGTGAAGAGGGTATGGGCGGCGGTGGCGGCGGTGGCGGCGGCCGTGGTGGTGGCGGCGGTGGTCGCGGCGGACACGGTGGTGGACGCGGTGGCTTCGGCGGAGGCCGTGGTGGTCGCGACGGTGGTCGTGGCGGCAACGGTGGTGGTCGCAGAGACAGCTACTAGTACCAGTACAAACTAAAGTTGGGCGAGGTACTTCGGTGCCTCGCCTTTCTTTTTTCTTTTTTGCGCAAATGAACGATCTAAAAACCAAGTCAGACAACCTCAATTTAAGAAACTATGAGCGGCATATTTTCATATGTGCCGACGCCTCGACTCCTAAGTGCTGCACCAAAGAGGTCAGTATTGAATCTTGGGAATATCTCAAAAACCGGCTTTTAGAACTTGGGCTTTCGAAAACAGGAGAAGCAAAAGTTCATAGAACCAAGGCAAACTGCCTAAGAATCTGCCAAGAAGGCCCCATAGCAGTCGTATACCCTGAAGGTACCTGGTATAAGAACTGCACCCCACAGAACCTAGAAAGAATCATCCAATCCCACTTAATAGGTGGCATACCTGTTGAGGATCTGGTGATTGAGAAGCGAGGGTTGTGACTACCCCATCTGGATAAGAATAAAAGTCCTAATGTCGCCACCTTGACACATTTAAAAACAGCCACCCTTCCTAAGCACAGTACGAAAAAACACCATTTTCAAGGATTCTCATTCTTTCCTTACGTTTCTATGCTCACTCCGTCATACCCGGGCCATAACTATTAGCGAGGAGCGAGACTATTCGTAGCTACACTGAGGAGTCTAGTTATCAACTGGAATAGTTTCCAAAACAGCAGATAGGTTTTTACCTTACTAGGGGAAAATGTGGTTAAGATTAGCGACGAGAAGCGAGCGGTCGATTCGCAGCCAGAAAATTCTGATAAACATGGATTAAGCATATGGGCAACGGCAACGCTGGCCGTGTTACCGCTTATATCGGGATGTCGAGCCGAGGAGGACAGGCCAGTGGAAGAGCGTGTCGCCGAAATAGACGCCATCCACAAACAAGATCAAAAAACAATATCCAGTGCGATACCTAAGCTCATTGAGGCATTAAAGAGCAATCAGGGTCTAGTCGTTGAAGCAGCAGAGGAAGCGCTCGGGCGAATAGGCGCACCGGCAGTACCAGCCTTGGTCGAGGCCTGGAAAAGTTCTAACCCCAAGGATTTCACAAAAATGGCGAAAGATCTCTTGCAGCTTAATGAGGAATACCCGTGGGATTTCAGAATTAAAGAGGAAGCAGAAAACATTTGCGACAAATTTGGTAAGCGCATCTCAACCGCCCTAAGCATGATGCAAGACCCGATGGCAGTTCCTGCCATAATCAAGTCAATTAAACATGCAACGTCCGAGGATTTCTCGCATTTGACGGATTACTACAAAAACAAAAGAGATGACACGAAAAGCCTATCCCGCGATTCTGAATTTCGTAGAGATAGTTTCAAAGGTGATTTGAAAGATATCCTAGAACAAAATAATAACCTCGAAAGTACGCCCCATTTTATCAATGCCCTCTATGAAAGGGACCATATAATTGAAGGCAACTCCCCGGTTCTCATCGAGAATACTCTTTTAATAATGAATACTGCCTCGAATGTGTTGCAAAAGCGCGGAGAAGCCTTACCTGCTATTAAAATACTGTCGGAGATCTCGAGTGATCCTGAAACACCCAAAGCTGTCAGACAATTTGCTTCTCATAAATTTAAGAAGCTTATTGAAAATAATATACCTAGACACCCACACAATAAGAATGAGCTAATACCCGATCCTATAATAAGAAGTTTAAAAAATTTCAAACATTTCGAAAATTTCGAACGTATATACCGAGATTCATCAATAAATCCGTCTCTTAGGATTGCCGCTGCTGAATATTGTGGATTAATAGATGTGGACAAGGAATGTCTGAATACGCTTATCAAGTTTGCCAATGAGGTGCCTGAAAGAGAGACTGATTCAGCTATTGCTGCTATTGCTGCTATGCAACGGATATTTGCAACAGATCAACGGCTCTCCCTCAGAATAGCAATCGAGGACTTAAAGCCCAGTACATACGAACTTCATCTTTTGGCAGAGCACGGTGCTACCCATGCGATGCTCACTTTAGCAAGACAGGGAGATGAGTCTGGATTCCAGGCTTTAAATAACTGGTTACATAGACCCTATAATAATCACCATTTTGAGGAGGTACTTCGTACTATCGCAGAAGTTGGCGCCCCAATGATACCGCAACTTGCGCAAGGAGGCGTAGAAACATATGAGCGCATGGCCTTAAATGCTATTGGCGCTGCTGGAAAAAGAAGAATACAGGTTCCAGCTGTTACTAGGTTACTTGAAGATAGAGAACCCGAAGTCAGATACTGGGCGGCGCATATACTTATGGAGTGGGAAAAGCATGCCGGTTTGGGGTCGGAACACCGGAAGTCTATTGTGACGACGATGAAAGAGCGATTAACCATTGAATCTGACAAGGACTGTCGCAAAAAATTTAATGAAGTAATCAACTCACTAGAATTTTAATTTTATTAAGGAGGTTATTTTATGGTTGCAGTTATAAATCCCATCGAGTCCCAAATTGAAGAATCCTTAGCTCAATCAATTGAGGGAATAAAGTCAAGTATGGAACAGCTTCATTTGCTTGCCCGGGCTGGAGTAAGCCAGGCCATGGTAACTCTTGCAAAACAAGGGGATCCTTTAGGAGAGGCGGCACTGCTTCAGGCATTAGATGAAGAGGATAGAAATGTTAACTATTCGTTAAAGT
>CAZWGK010000144.1:0-6394 GCA_964633685.1 uncultured Bdellovibrionales bacterium
ACGTTGACTCTGCTTACAGCAGCAGGTTTTGGTTTTGGTGGAGTATCATCTGTAAATGCACAGCTAGATAAATCCCCGCGACTCTACCAGGAGGCGGTTGTTGAATCTAAAAGTGGCTGCAAGGAGCGGAAGAAGAGAAGAAGCAGGAAACCGTATTACACAAACTGTTACCTCAAGACCGCCGAATTTGCACCAGGCCTTAGCACTTCATTTCGGGTAAAACCTGACGAATTTTTTGCGGCCCAACCTTTTCGAACAAGGGTAAAATTTTATCAACACGAGGGGTTCTTAGGAATCAAGTGGTATGAGGATCTAACGATATCGTTTTGATATCCGAGATTATTCATACGGAATTTAAATAAGTGAAAGGACTTATGAAAAGAATTGGATTTTTCCCCCGCCTTTTTGCTTCTATAATAGACGGATTTCTCTACATCGGCATTCTTTTATTCCTCTTCTGGATTCTGTACTCCTCTGAAGGTGAAAATTTATTAAACACCATAAAAACAGATGATAGTAATCTACAATCCAGCTTTGGCTTAGCAACTCTCTTTATCAGCTGGCTACCATTGATTATAGACATAACCACTGAATCATTTTTCGCAGGATCTCCTGGCAAGCTTATTCTAGGGTTAAGGATTGGCCGGTCTGATGGCAGACGAGCAACTTTCTTAAGGTTATTAGTCAGATGCATGCTTAAGAAACCGCCCTTAGGTGCTACATTGATAGCATCTCCGTTTTTGCTGGTTGGCTTTGGCCTCCAAGGGATAGCACCAACCACTTCAAATCTTCTTATTGGAGCGAGCGTGATGGCAATTGGAGCATCCTGTTTATTAGTAACTCTGATTTTCATCGGTGGGCTATTTATATTCTCTAGCTCTAAAATGGCACTACACGATATGGTTGCAGACACAGCGGTATTTTCCAAAGAAGACCTTGAATATCAAGATCTACCATCAGCCCAGTCTCCGAAGCCGCCCTCCACGTCCAATTACGATCGGAGCAAAAACAACAGAGCGGTAAACGAACTTATTTTTAAAAAGTAGATCTGAGAGATCTTTAACTTTGCTGCTCTCAACTGACTAATTCGGCGCCCCTCTTCTGTTGCGGTATTATCGCTCCGCTTTTAATCCACCCAACAATTAAAGCCGAATCCTAAGATATTTTATTTCCCTCCCCAAATCAGCTATAACTCCCTGCCTTTAAATTTGATTTATCGATCACCCATGCCACTAGAAGCCCAAGATCTCGAACTAATCTCCAAAGAAGAATCCACCCTGAAGGAGACCTTCACCTCGCTTCTCGCCCAGCAGGAAGAAGGATTAGCCCGCCTTGGAGCCGAAGCCTCTCGCGCTCGTGAGTTGACCTCAGAATTAGTTAATGCCCGCAGAGTCGAGGACAAAGTCCAACTCGCCTCTGACGAAGCCGTCTCTCACCGCCTCCGCGACATGCGCGACGAAGATACAGACACCATAAAAAATCTAATCGAACGCCCCTACTTCGGGCGCATCATGTTAGAGGAGACTACCAACGGCAAACAACGCACCGTTGAATACAAAATCGGATACCACGCCAACACTGAATGCCGAATCATCGACTGGCGCAAAGCCCCCCTCTCAAAACTATACTACGAATACAAAGAGGGTGATTCCTTCTGCGAAGAGATCCAAGGCCAAGAGAGAGAAGGTCGCATCGCCCTTAGGCATACAGTCAACGTAGTGCGCGACAATCTACAATCACTATCAAATGGTCGCGGCTCATTTAGAAAAAACGGCGCCAACTGGGAGATAGTTTCTGGGCCTGAGATGCGTCGCAACGCTGGAAAACCGAATGAACTACCGAACGTCCTCTCTTTACTCACCCCCGAGCAATTTAGAGCGATCACAGAAGAAGCCACCACTGCCGTAATAATCCAAGGTATCGCTGGTTCAGGCAAAACAACGGTCGCCTTGCATCGCCTGGCCTGGTTGCTTCACTCAGACAATAGCCCACTCAAACCAGCTGAGTGTCAGGTCCTGGTCAAAACTCAAACATTTCACCGTTACATTTCGGGCTCTCTACCATCAATCGGAGTAACAGGAGTTCCTATCAGTAGCTTCTCTGATTGGGCCACAAAGTTACTATCAAATTGGAGCTCCATAATTGGTGCTACCCCTTTGGTGTTTGACCCAAGTGCGATTCCAGCATCAATCACCCGCTTAAAATTCTCGCCAGCAGTCACTGCCGCCATAGATGAGATTATTCCTGATATTGAAAAGACAATCCGCACAGAGCTAGAAAATTCAGTTCAATGGAACGACTTACCAGCAGGCGCCAGGCAATTAAAAGAAAATCTATTTAGCACCGGTGCCAAACCTTTAGGAATTTTAATCGCTCTCAAAAATTCATTCACCGAGGCCCTTACAAAAATACCCGCGAATCACCCACGTGCACCTCAATTAACCGCTACCTTAAAATTATTTTCAGAGCTCCTGCAAAAGCATGGCAAACCTGAGCAGTATCTTTTGAGGGCGTTATCAAACCCCTCAAGGATTCTGGCTCAAGACAAAACAAAGCTGCTCGATGCTGATCTTGTTAAGAACTACGAAAGAGCACTCTCAGCCGCAATATCGGCCCAAAAACTGGGCTCCGGCGATGAGGCCCTTGCACTATATATATTGTTCGCTCTTCTAGGCGGACCAGTAAATGAAAAAGGAAAACTCTTTAGGTACGGTCACATTGTGCTTGATGAAGCCCAAGATTTTGCCTCAGTCCACTATTCCGTAATTATGGCCTCTGTAAACGGCCCCAAAGATCTTACGCTCATCGGAGACGTGGCTCAAAGACTCGATGATGGCGGACACTTTCCTGGTTGGGATGAATTAAGAAAGTACTGGGAAGTCTCTGCTGAAGAGTCCCGATTTGTAACTCTATCAGTAGCGCACCGCTCCACTCTTCCAATCATGAGACTCGCCGACCATGCTTTAGGCGAAGTGCGCACCACCGAAGGCCGCGCCGGAAAGGCTCCACGATATTTAAAATTCAAACGTAACGCTCAAGCAATGCCACGAATGATTGAGTGGTTAGGTGAAGTAAGAAAGAGATTTCCAACCACTCTCACAGCCGTAATTACAGGCTCTCGAGAGCAAGCCAAGTTCGCCTACTCTCTTCTTGAGCCGTCTTTCGGCAATGAGCTCCGCTTAGGCGACTCAGAGAATCTTACTTTCGACGCCGGAATCGCTGTGCTTGATGCAAAATCAGCCAAAGGACTAGAGTTCTTTGCGGTGTTACTCTGGAATCCAACCGAGGCCGAGTTCGAAGACACAGACCTCGGACGTCGACTCCTATACACCGCCATCACTCGCTCCGAAGAGCACCTGATGATAACCACCTGGGATCGCCCTACTCCGCTCCTGCCAAGGGTGGATTCTAATCTGGTCAGGGGGGAGGATTATACGGGGGATTTAGAACATCCCCCCATTTAACTACCGTAATTGCTTAGCATCCCTACCGTTGCTATTCTCCCTCTCTACTATCGATATTATATGCAGTCACCTTTTGAACCTAAAAAAGACGATCCGACTCGATTTTTTGAGCCGTTCAAGACTTCTCTCGAGCCCCCAAATGGGTTCGCACAGTTCTTTGAGCCAGCTAAAAACTCAGTTGAGCCTTTTACTGCCTTTGATTACCTGGTTCACCTTACAAATATTTTCGACCATTTTGCCAAATCAGAGAGAGCTAAACTTCCAGACTTCATTCACAGAATCGAAAATTTAAAGCTCTCCATCAAAGACGATATATCTAAGCCAGACTACGATGGCATTATCGCACTAATGCAAGGTGGCTCTTTTGATATTCGAACTAAATCTAGACCATTAATAATCCAGCCATCTTTGATCGCTCTCAATCAAAAAGAGACTGCCTCTATTCTTGTAAAAGCTATACATGGTGATTCACAGACTCGCGCCGAATACGAATCAACTCGATTAATCTTTCCTGAGAGGATTCCTCTATGGCTGCAGTCAACTTGGCATGATCCTGGATCTTCTACTTGGAGAACTTTCTCAACCGAGCATGCCGAATTCAAAAATTACACAAAAAAATTCGGCTTTATAGTAGACCCGAGGTACACAAAAACATTTTTTCTCCCGCCGCTATCAAAGCAAACCGATCAAAATGATATTCGATTGGCGTTATACTTCCATTCCTCATTGACTCGATTCCTAAATTACCTAGACCAAGAGTCTCAGCGCCCCGCGCCAAATAAAAAAGAAGCGACACTGGCACAGATCGATAATATAATGGATTCTGACTATATTGACTTTCTGGACTGGACCATTGTCGGGCAGTCATACCGCCAAGCTCTAAGAAAAGAATATACTCAGTTACTTGTTGCTCATATTATTGACGACGCACTACCGCTATTCGACCTGCAACTATCCGACGAAAAAAAAGTAGAGCTCTGGAAAAGTTGCAACCACAATCCTTGGGCCGTTGCATCTCATAAGGTATTCTCTGATGGTCCAAAAGTGATTGAGATACTTCGGGCTTCCGATCGGGCTCCTGAACAGGTTCAAATAGATTTTGAGAAAATAATCTTTAATAAAAATAATTTTCGGGAATTTTTTAGGGGCACTACTGGAACCACCAAGGCACCAAAAATAGTTGAGCCACTTCCAGACTTAACTGAAGTCACGGCGCCTCAAAGCTTTGACCCCCATAGAGTGAGAGCAAAAGTTCAATTAGCTATCGAAGCAAACTTTGGCAAAAATAAGACTACTGATGGGTCTGCCAGAAAAATATCGAAGTTAATTGGGAACTCTGAAGTTCTCCTCACAATAGTTATCTCGCAGCTACAAGACAAAATTCATCCTGATGTAATCTTAGAAGGGTTACTTAATCAAAATAAGTTAGACTTGGAGGTTCCTCCAATCTCTCGTCCTGAATCTACCAAAAGTGAACCTAGTGAAGAGATTAAACCTGAAGCTACCTCTCGAATGGAGCGATTAACCGTAGTTTTTTACAAAGATGCACAAGACGTTCTGAAAGACCCCGAAATAAAAGAGAGCGTAATGAACGGGATTGAAAAGCTCATTAACAACCCTCAAAGTGCAGACAAACGACGCATCTGGGCGTGTCAAGAAATCTGGGAATTAAGATTGATTGGGCAAGCTTTGCGGGTTTATTTCTTTTTTCCAGGCAACAACACCCTAGCGATCCTAAAAATTGGCCATAAAAGAGACCAGCACAAAGATGTTCCTAAATTAAATGCGATCAAGAATAGATTCCTAAATGACCTGATTTAGCCAAGTGTTCTCAAAGGCTTACCCTGTTTTAAATTAATTTAATCAAGTTTTACTAAGAATCCCATAACAGCTAGGATACTGGGGTTAATAAGAAGGCTCTAAAACATATGTTGTTTCTAAAGAAGTGTTTCCTCCTCGCTACTGCTTTTCTAACCGTTCTATCTATAACCTCTAAAGGTTACGCAACCGAGTATGCATTTTACATCTCGGATATGCCTGCGGTGCCCACAATATCAGATGCAGGGCAGTTGACCGAAGCCTTCATGACTTACGATTCAGAGACAAAATTTTGGAGGCTACGTAGCACTTTCGTTCCAGACCCAATAACAGGCGCTCTCCCCTCAGGGTATATGACTGTCATCTCAGGTGGCCCTATGCCAATGAAAGCTGGAGAAGCTGCCACCCTTTACTTCGATTGGACGAATACTACCGAGCCAATTGTTACAGCTTACGGGTATGGCGCTAACCGCCCTAAAAATAGCCATCGAGATGGTAGCACAGCAGCAGGAATCCAAACTCCAGATCGGATTGTTTCCTCAATATCCAATCCAAATTTTATCAGAAATTTCGAAGTTATCTCTGCGGGCACAACCCTGATTATAGATTTTGAGCTGGACCTAACACCTGTACTCAATCACACTCCACTCTACCAAGATGCTGGCAACGGAGGATGGTTTACTCCTCCCATCGGCGCATACATTGGTCTCTGGCATTATCCAATATCTGCAGCTACCTTCTCTTATTTTACAGAAGGCCCTGGCGCTGGATTCGTTGAAAACTTAGATTTTAAACTAGTTGGCAACTACGATATCACTTATCTTCCGCTTTACTCGCGTCCTGAATGTTACTCTCCAAATCAGACTGGCTTGGCAATCGCTCCTGAAGAGTTTGAAGTAAGAGTCGGGCAACCCTTTTCTGGATCTGTCCTAGGTGTTGATGTCGGTTATAACAATCAAATTGAGAACCTAGTGGTTACATATTCGGGTCTACCCACAGGGGCTACAACAACTCCTGCTGATAACACGTCTAATACTCCACCAGTCCTAGCTACTATCAATTGGACTCCTACTGCCGCTGACCAAGGGCAAACTTTTAACATGGAGGTAACA
>CAZWGK010000145.1:0-6279 GCA_964633685.1 uncultured Bdellovibrionales bacterium
CCCATAGCGATCTGTTTTGATCTCTTATTTTCGGCAATCAAAAGTGGAAATTTAAAAAGGGAGGGTCGTGGAATTACTTGGATTAACCTTATGTTGAACCTCGTGCGAGGAGCAAAGTAAGTTTTGTCCTCAGTTGTTCCACGATCCTTTTTGGATGCTCCTCAGGAATGACCTCGTTGTTTGAGAGCTGTCAAAGAGCGTACTTCTTTTTGAAGGCTGACGCCACCAAATAGCTCAGAACGAACCCAAGCAACAACTCGAGAAGGGAGGCATCCTGCAAGATCCCAAAGACGAGCGTACCCATCGCAATCGTACGCGGGCACACCTCATGGCGCGTAAACATCCTTGTGTAAATGATGATGGCGGCCGTAATAAGTAAGATGAAGATCGTATAACCCACCAAATTAACAACCAAAGGCATAGTACCTCCTGACCCCTTTGAGGGTCTAAGATAAAACCAACATAAATTCCACTACCCGTATGAAGTTTTGAAAACAGCCAAATCCCGTATCAGAGGATTAGCATCTACCAAATTGTACTGAGTTCTCCTCGCTAGAGACTTCAGAATGTAATATATCGAAAGGGGTTATTAATCGAGTGTGGCAAAATGTATCATAAAAATAGGTAGAAATGGCTGGGGAAGGTTAGCGACGCACTAAACCTATAAAAAGAATAACCTTTTTATTCGCAGAATGCGGTCCCCAAGAGAGCTCAGTCTTCGTCGATGTCGAGATCGTCCTTGCTGCCGTCGTCGCCGTTGTCGGTGTCGCCATCGGGGTCGGTCTTGCGATCTTCCCAGCGTGCTTTGCCTTTTCTGCTAGTTCTGCGGCGATGCATTCGGCGATGAGCTTCGACAGTTTTCGCAATCTCTTCGATGTGCTTTTGGAGCTTGCTGAGAATGTCGCCAGTCAGAGTATCCAGGGCCTTGTCGAGGTCGGTCAGTCGAAGGAATTCCTTCTCCAGGATCTCGAGCAATTCGTCTTGCTTAGAAGACGGGATGCCAGCCTTGTTCATCTGATCAACAAACCAAGTCCTCAGTTCTTTCTTGAGAGACTTCAGCAGCTCCTCATGATTTGGAGCCTTGGAGCTGGAATTCAGAATCTGATTCAAAATCCACTGTCTAAACGGGTTCATGATTGCCTCCGGAGTTAAAACGTATCCCTCAGGTAGTCGGGGCTCACTTGAGGGATACGCTTTAGCTAGAGGCAATATAAAAACAAAATTACGTCGCTATACCCACGGAGGATAGTAAGCCTAGCGAAAAACTGAGTCAAAACGGCTTAAAATAACTATTTTATTTAAAGGGTTAATTTATTTGGGAACTAAGCCTCTCCGGTTTAAATAGCTTAAAATACTATCTTGCCTGAAATACAGCCTTTCAATACTCTGAGCCTGTGACGACCCCAACTCAAGTACGAAGTATTACGCGTGCTTGCTGAAAGACCCTGCTACTAAAGTCAAATGACGGAAGTAGCGGGGTTTTTGTTTTTTTAGGATTGTCTAGGAAGTCCAGAGCGTTTCATCATCGGCTTTCGGTGGGTCATTGAGATCGAATCATCAAGAAAAAATAAAAAAACGCGGCGGACTTTTCAGTCGCGCCGCGTGCATGCCGAAAAGCTAGATTCGTGTGACGGACCCCAGCTCCCCAAGCTTCGGCAGAGAGTTCCCCCTCAACCGGAACAGGAAATGAATTAGAGACACTCTTTTTTTTGGGTATGCACTTTCTTCATAAGGGTCTGATTGCTCAGCCTTGTCCCTACGCATACTCTTTTAGCCAGTTCCCCAGCCAAAGTTAGTGGCTCAATCTAAAGTTACCTAAACCGAACAGACCCCTTGTTACCGTAGCAACAAGTACCGACAATAGTGTTGGAGCTAGCTACACTTAAGAGGTCTCCCCCAAAAGGTGCCTCCGAACGGGACCAAGTCTCCCATCGGACAATTCCTCCCCAGGCTTTCGGCTGGGTTAGGGACTCGGATTAAAAATAACCGGCAAGGGTTATTTTACAAGGCCTCAAGGTTTCAACCCCAAAGCTCCGAGCTGCGCCGCGTTCTTCCCTGTGTACTTTCTCGGATTAAACCCCGAGTAGGCCACAGGAGGAGGATTGCTTAGAATACTGATTAGGTATCCTGCGATCCGGCGCCTTCATGAGATACAGCTAAGTACCTCAACGAGCAAAACACATAACTAAGTTACCCTAGCCTGACGTTCTGCGTTTCCCTAAGAAGAGCGGAACCTTGCGGATCCTATCTCAATCAGAGAGTCACCTGTTGGAGACTCAAACTTAGGGACGGCTCTCACACTTTTTGCCGAAGTTCATCCGGCTTTCGTGTTATTGATTCCTGATTACTACTCTCAATTCTTAAAAGCAACAAAAAAAATCAAAAACTAAAAAAAATTTAAAAGTTTTTTTAAAGGAGGTGGTTGCCTCCAGATAAAAGTTATCCACAGGGTGTTAATAACTCTGGAAGGTACTGATCTCTTGTTGGTTCTATCTTTAATGCCCTTAAAGTAGGTGGCGGTTTAGAATGCTTATTCCAAAGCCTACTTTTTAGAATGTTGTTAGTGGGTTGGCCCTATGAGGCTTTTGTTACGAATAAATCTGAATTTTGGGTGTTACTTGTTTATGAGGCTACATTCGCACTGACGGTGTTTATAACGTTATGGGGAGCATTTTTATTGGTTTTTTAAGGTTATTTTATGGGAATAAAAAATAATAAGCAGACAGAAAGAGGATCATCTGACCCAACATCTTTGGTGCTAACAATCTTAATAGGAGGGGCACTTTATTATACTGGAATGTGGGTAATCGACTATATGTGGGCAGAGAAGGAAGATCGTCGGAAAGATTATGTTGAGTATCTAACTAGCGACCGCGTAGTTAGAGACGACATGGGCTACGATCTTAATTAAAGAGTATATCCCACAATCCTTTTCTTTTTTTGGGTGATTCAGCTGGGATTACGAGGTCTCTATTCGGTGCCACCTCTTGTACGCCACCATCGCAAATGCCGATAGGCTCAGTGCCGCGGATAAAAACTTCACGTGCAATTAGTTTTGATTTGCATCCTGGAACGGCTCTCGAGCCCGTGCTGTAATCCACATCGATGAATGTTACTCCTGGTGGAGCAATAAAAGTGAGTTGGTTGTTATGAAAAGGGGCAATGCATTGCATATATTCGGCCCAAATTGGCGCGGCTGCGAGGCCACCAGTAAGTCCAGTTTCAGAGTTATCATCGTATCCGATCCATACGCCTGTTACGATATCGGGACTGAATCCTACGAACCATGCATCTCTACCCTCATTTGAGGTGCCTGTTTTGCCTGCTCCTGGCCCCGTGTAGCCATTTGCTCTGATAGATTTGGCGGTGCCGCGCTCAATCACGCCCATCATGAGATCTGTAATTACGTACACTGCATCTTCTGAAGCTACCCGTTGTTCATTCCGAGCGCTGGCGAGAAATACTTGGTCGGTATTTCTTACCGAAGAAAATATGATTGGCTCAGCAAAATATCCACCGTTGGCGATAGCTGCATAGGCATTTGTAAGATTGAGCAGGGTTGTATCAATAGCTCCCAAGGCCAAAGATGGAACGGCTAAAACATCTTGAGCTACGTTGAATGACTGGATAGTTGTAGCCATAGCCTCTGGACCAACTTTTTGTCCAACGTAAGCAGCAGGAATATTCAGGGAGTTTTCAAATGCATACCGTAGGGTGACATCACCGTAGAATTCCTTACTGTAGTTCTGAGGCTCCCATGTTGGCTGACTAGTTACATCGATAGAAAGAGGCTTGTCTGATATTAAACTAATTGGGGTAGCTACCTTGTAAGAATTAAGAAGCGGATCTAAGGCTGTCAGATATACAAAAGGTTTTATTGTCGAGCCAACTTGTCTTTTGGCTTGATATACGTGATCGAACTGATTAAGGGTATAATCAGACCCGCCCACCCAGGCTCTAATTTTTCCTGAAGCTACATCAATCGAAACTAGCCCACCCTCGAGCTCCTTGGTTTTGTTTCTTCTTAAGTAGTGATCTTTTAATTTTGCCAATCCATTCTTGATTGCGAGCTCTCCACATTCCTGCATTTCAATGTGCAGCCCAGTGTAGATTGAAGCATTATTGTTAAGCGCTGCCTCTATATTCATGGAGTTTGCCAACTCTTGGCGTAGCGCGGTCACAAAATACGGAGCCATGTGAGTTCGTCTTGCAGGAGGATGAACTACGACATTTTCTTTTTTTGCAGCGTTAAAATTTGCTTGATTAATCTCTTTCAGTTCGAGCATTTTTGTTAGAACCGTCATTTTCCGAGTCTCAGCTCTCTTTGGGTGTTTACGAGGGGAATAGTAGGAGGGGGCTTTTATCAGTCCAGCTAGAATTGCACTTTCCGCCAGAGTTAGATCCATCGCATCTTTCTGAAAAAAGCTCTGGGCTGCTTCACCCATACCATGGATTGCAATTGGTCCGACCTGACCCAGATATATTTCATTTAGATACATCTCTAAAATCTGATCTTTGCTTAGCTTTGTCTCAAGGAGCATAGCCGCAATTGCTTCGCTGATTTTTCTAATGAAGCTTCTCTTGGGGGAGAAGAATAAATTCTTTGCGAGCTGTTGAGTGATGGTGCTGCCGCCCTGAACAATTCCCCCTGCAGAGATGTTTGTAAATACCGCTCGGCTTATTCCCAGTAGATCGATGCCGAAGTGAGAGTAAAATCTCTCATCTTCGATTGACAAGACTGCTGATTTTAGATGTTTCGGGAAATCGTCGATGTTTTTGTATCTTGAGCTGCGAATATCTCCGGTTTCGCCACTAGTAATAAGCTCCGGTTCAAGAATCACAAATTGCTTCTCTGGTATGGAGAGGTTTTGAACTAAGCCCGTTGTAGAATCGAAGCGAGCAAGCTCGCCACCTTTCTCCTCTAGTAAGTCATCAAGCCAATTTCGGGTTCGGAAAGTAATAAATTCGGCGGTGCGTTGATATTCGCCCTTGGCCGGGAGCTTCTCGACAGGAAGGTATTGTCGCCGCTCAAGCATTTTTAAAATTTTGTCGGCCGGGAACTGAAGATCGGTCCTGAGTAGAATAGAATCGGCATAAATGCCCTTACCGTCGGTCCGCTGCCCTGTATTTAAACGCTGTTCTATTTTTATATTAAGATTATAGGTAAGAACCGCGACCGCGGCGAACCCTGCCAAGGCCAGGAGAACGCCCACTTTTAATAAAAGACTTAGCAGGGATATCTTTTTGCTCTTGGTTTTTGAGGTTTTTTTTCGTTTTTTTGGGGACATTTTACAGAAGTTCTCTAACTGGTTCTTATAATCCTCGGGCTCTCGTGGTATTAACATACTTAAACATATTGCGCACCACAGCAACACGCTCAGATGTAGGAGAGGGCAGTGATTTCATCATTAAATGGTCAAATAACAGATATCTCAGGCAACGCTATTACAGTCGAGGTTGGAGGAGTTGGATACTTGGTAAACTGCGCCCCATCCGTTTTAGATGGAGCTCTTATCGGAGACCCAGTTAAGCTAATTGTGCATACCGATGTGCGTGAAGATGCAATCACTCTGTACGGTTTTAAAGATAAAGTTGAGCGTCAGGTATTTCTACTATTGAAGACAGTCAAAGGTATCGGTTCAAGAACAGCGCTCGAGGTTTTATCTCAGATTGCCCCGAGTGATCTATTGAGAGCGATTGGTTCGGGAGATACCGCCAGACTGCAGTCTCTTAAAGGCATCGGCAAAAAAACTGCTGAGCGTATTGTGGTTGAGCTCAAGGAGTCGGTCGGTCAATTTGCCACTGAGCATATTCTAGTAAGGCAGCTCAGAGTGGAGAGTGTAAACTTCAACGATGACGCTCAGGCTGCTCTGATGGCTCTTGGGTTCACAGAGGGTGTGGCCAAAGCAGCAATAGGTAAGGTCTTGGGCAGCGGAGCAAAACCGCTCGATACAGGAGACCTGGTTCGTCAATCGTTAGCGTTTGTTTAGTTGAGAGGGTTGTATGACAAAAGCGCCCGAGAAGATTTTACCGGGAGATTCCTCAGAAGTGGAGGCATGGGTTGGCTTAGCGCAGGTTGCAGAGCAAGACGAGGTCGAGGTTACTGGGCAGCCTAGTCTGCGGCCAGATTCATTTAGTTCATATGTCGGACAGGCCCGTATTAAAGATAATTTATTAGTAGCGTGTCAGGCGGCCAAAGAGCGCACCGAGCCGTTAGATCACATCTTGTTTCACGGACCTCCTGGTCTAGGTAAAACATCTCTAGCTCGAATAGTCGCA
>CAZWGK010000146.1:0-6247 GCA_964633685.1 uncultured Bdellovibrionales bacterium
TGTATTTATTATGTCCTTCCCCTCTCTTAGCACTATCGTGCCTGAGCCCTTAAGAACCACGACCGCTCCTGGTAATCTCTCTGATATCTCTGCAGCGGCGCGCGGTCTATCATTTTGAATATCTTCGGGCTCGCACCTAAGTAGTCTCGCGGCCTCCCCAGGGTGTGGTGTAACAACAAAACCGCTAAAATCGCCGGTTATGTCGAATTCGGCTATAGCATTAAGAGCGTCAGCGTCCAAAACTCCAAACAAACCTAGCTCTTGAGATACCTTAAATATGTCTTTTATTAGCTCGCCAATCTCTTCGCCCTCACCTAGTCCTGGACCAACCAGAATTGTGGGTTTTTTCCTTAATAAAAAGTCGCCGATCATTTTACAGGACCGTCTACCGTGAGCTGTGTAAGAACCAGCCTTCTGGACTAAGGTCATTATTTCTGGCCAGAGGGCAGGATCTCTCTCTGAGCTGCCCGGACAAACCGTTACGAGACCAGCACCAGCTCGTAAGGAGCTATGGGCTGCAAGGACGGGTGCACCTGGCATGTTTACTGAGCCACCAATAACAAGCACGTGACCAAAATCGCCCTTGTGGGCACGAATCTCTCTCGGCGGCAATTTTGGGAGCTTAGATGGATCTAGGTTTTCGAGCACAATCGGTCCTTGCCTAAGAGACTCCGATCTCTCGAGAAACAACGTCGGCGATCTCCGATGCACACTTCTGGCACTTCTGTTCATCATCGCACTCCACCATGATTCTAATTTTATTCTCGGTGCCTGAGTATCGAACCAGGACCCTGCCAGAGGATCTTAGCTCACTTTCCTTCTCTGTTATTATCTTTTTTAATGGCGCGATAGAATCAATCGCTGGTTTGGCTCTAACTGGAAGATTTATTAGCTTTTGTGGAAACCGTGTTAAACCAGCAGCGAGCTCAGAGAGCGGCCTCTGGGATGCTATCATGGCAGAGAGAACCATAAGGGCTGTTAAAATTCCGTCTCCAGTCGTAGAGATATCTCCAAAGATTGTATGTCCCGATTGCTCTCCGCCTAGATTTGCCCCCGACTTAAGCATCTCCTCAAGAACATATCTATCTCCAACCGAGGCTCTTAGAAGCTTAATTCCGCCCCGCTCGAGACACTTCTCTAAACCAAAGTTAGACATCACAGTGCCTACCACTGTGTTATTCTTGAGGGTTCCTCTTCTGGCCATATCGAGAGCCATAACAGCTAGAACGGAATCTCCATCGTGAACCTGACCCTTTTCATCGACTAGAATAGCCCGATCGCCGTCTCCATCTAGGGCGACCCCTAACTGCAGATTATGCTCCATAACTAGTTTTTGAGTGACCTCTGGATGGAGGCTTCCAAAGCCAGCATTTATGTTTTTTCCGTTAGGGCTGATTCCTCTTGAAACGACCTCAGCTCCGAGCTCCTGAAAAGTCTGTGGCGCTACTATGTAACCTGCACCGTTGGCACAATCGAACCCTATTTTTACGCCATCGAGCGATAACTCCCGAGGAAAATGACTCTTCAACCAAACTGTATACCGCCCCACGGCATCACCAATTCGGGTGGCTTTTCCAATACTAGAAGCATCGGCTTGCTTTGATATTAATGGTGAGTCAATAAGTCTCTCAATCTCAAGCTCCATTTCATCTGCAAGCTTGTAGCCGTCAGCTCCAAAAATTTTAATACCATTATCTTGAAATGGGTTATGGGAGGCAGAGATCATGATTCCAGCATCTGCTCTCATGCTTTTGGTGAGATAAGCAACTCCTGGCGTCGGTATAGGACCTGTCAACATGACATCGACACCCATAGCTGTGATTCCAGAGGCTAAGGCTGTCTCAATCATATAGCCAGACAACCGGGTATCTTTCCCTATAAGGATTCGGTGTTTGCGGGGGCTTTTAAGAAAAACGGCTGCTATCGCGCGGCCAATGCGCACCAATGTCTCTGGGTCTAGCGGGGCAGCGTTTGCAACGCCTCGTACGCCGTCGGTTCCGAAATATTTTCTCATCTGAAACAGGCTCAAAACTTGATTATTTGCCGCTCGATTTTGCTACCGAACTAACCCGTACTATATCAGGAACTATAGATTTAAGCGAGATGCCGTCCGGAACCTCAACCTCGATTTTTAACTTATCGCCGGCCTTTACACCGTCTTTAACCCTTACATATGGCGTAAAAGAGTCTTTAGAAAGCCTACCTAGGAGGTCGGCCGCACCCTCAACTTCTATCGACACCGTGGTGTCTGATATCGCCACGGTCATTCCAGATATTGCTCTAATCTCGATAGGTGTAGAACCAAAAACTCTACTGGAGAGAAGACCAGCTATCTCTACTTTATACCGTACGGCTGTCGGTTGAATAGATATCAGATCGCCTGGGCCTCGTATCTCCAGCTTCTTCTCAAACGATGAGGTGGCATCTCGAAAATCAACCGGCTCTGTCTCTATCGCTTTTATCTTTTTTATCTCGGTTTCTGGACCCACAGCTTTAACCGTACTCGGCAGAACTTCCATACTTACAACTTTAACATTGTCTGGCGAGTTGCCATATCGAGGAACTATCACCGGAAGTTCCTTTTCGATTCTTCTGTCAAAACTAAGCTCTATTTCTGTCGGTTCAATCGAAACAACCTCCACGCTTGGCGGTAACTCTAAGGCAGCTTTCGACAATCCTGTCTTAAATGAATTTCCAACTTGAAGAGGAAGATCTAGTTCATACATGATGTTCGAGGTGACGACTTGACTAACTAGATACGACGGCCCCTTAACTGTAACCTCGATCTTTGGGGACCTTGGATAAACAAGAAGTTTGTCATTTGGAATGTTTGACACCTTTATTGGTGCGGTGAACCCAACCACAGCGATATGGTTCTCGCTATTAACGTAATAGTTAAGAGCGATAGCTAAAAATAGGGAGAATATTTTAAGCCCCAGATTCTTCACCGTTCAGCTCCTCTACTGATTCTATTTCGTGGGTTGTTATCAATCGGTGCAGCGCATCTCGAAGGGTTGAAGCGTCAAGATTTCTAGTTATTCGCCCCTCACGGACCATCGAAATACCGCCATTTTCTTCTGAGACTACAATTATTATAGCATCGCTTCGCTCTGAGATACCTATGGCAGCGCGATGCCTAGTGCCTAGCGTGGGGTCTAAATCAGGATTCTGAGTCAGTGGCAAAACACATCCGGCGGCCGCCACTCTGGGCCCCTGAATTAGCATAGCGCCATCATGCAGAGGGCTCTCTTTAATAAAAATACTGTGAATTAATTTGCGGTCTACCTTCGCGTCAATAGCAACACCCTCTTCTGCGATCTCATCAAGCCCTACCTCCTGCTGTATGACGATTAACGCACCTAAGCGCTCACGTGATAAAGCAGCACACGCAAGACTTACTTCGTCTAGGGTGTCATGCATAATAGGCTTTCCGAACTTACCGAAAATAGGCTGTAGACCAACTTTGGTTAATCCCCGACGGATCTCGTCTTGGAAAAGTACAATCACAATAAGAATTATCTGACTAAGAAAATTGCCCAACAGCCAGGCTAGAGTGTTAAGACCTAGAGGCTTTGAAAAGACAAAAAGCACCATCAGGACAGCGAGACCACCAAGCATCGGTGCGGCTCTAGTTCCTTTAATAATTAGGAGACCTCGATAGATGATGTAGGCAACCACCAGGGTATCAAATACCTGTCTGATTAACCTAGCATCTACCTCAAGAATCTCCATAAAACCAAAAGAAAGATTAAGCTGTCATTGCCACTGGAGTGGGATCCGCTTTAGGTGGAATAACCACCGGCTCGCCCTTCATTAGCTTCTCAATATCATCGGAATCGAGGGTCTCTTTCTCAAGAACTGCGCTCGACATCTTGTGCAGAATCTCGACTTTTTCACCCAAAATCTTCTTAGCTAACTTATATTGGCCCTCAATAATGGTCTTAACTTCCTTATCTATAGCCATCATGGTGTGCCCCGAAACCTCTTTTCTCGTTGAAAAGTCGCGCCCAAGGAATACCGATCCCTCTTGTCCACCATAGGCGATGGGGCCAAGCTCCTCGCTCATCCCCCATTCGCAAACCATACGGCGAGCAATCTTTGTCGCTTGCTCAATGTCGGATGCAGCGCCAGTGGTGATTTCACCGAAAACGATCTCCTCGGCTGCTCGTCCACCAAAGAAAACCGCTAACTGATCCATCCAGTAGTCTTTTGTGTAGGTGTGCTTGTCCCCCTCTGGGAGTTGTTGCATCAATCCAAGCGCCATGCCTCTCGGTACTATTGTTAACTTGTGCACTGGATCACTATTCTTGAGTGATTTAGCTACAATTGCGTGACCCGACTCGTGGTATGCGGTGACCCTCTTCTCTTTGTCGCTGAGAGCCAAAGACCTTCTCTCTGCACCCATCATTACTTTATCTTTAGCGTATTCAAAGTCGCTCTTTGATATCTCTTCTTTATTCAAACGTGCAGCATTCAAGGCCGCTTCGTTAACGAGGATCTCTAGGTCAGCTCCGGAAAATCCGGGCGTCCCACGAGCAATGGTCTCAAGGGAGACATCGCTTGCTAATGGTGATTTCTTAGCGTGAACTTTTAATATGCCCAATCGGCCATTGACATCTGGCAGCGGGACAACTACCCGCCTGTCAAATCGACCTGGCCTTAAAAGGGCTGGATCTAGGACGTCTGGACGATTGGTTGCAGCTATAAGAATTACACCCTCATTGCTCTCGAACCCGTCCATAGCAACTAGTAACTGGTTGAGGGTTTGCTCCCTTTCATCGTGTCCACCGCCCATGCCCGCACCACGATGGCGACCAACGGCATCAATTTCGTCTATAAATATGATACAAGGCGCATTTTTCTTACCCTGTATAAACATATCTCTTACTCGAGATGCACCAACACCAACGAACATCTCAACGAACTCTGAGCCTGATGTACTAAAGAAAGGCACACCTGCTTCTCCTGCAATCGCTCTTGCGAGCAAGGTCTTACCCGTTCCCGGAGGACCAACAAGGAGCACTCCCTTTGGAATTCTTCCGCCTAAGCGAGTAAACTTTTTTGGATCTTTTAAGAAATCAACCACCTCTTGAAGTTCCGCTCTTGCCTCGTCTATTCCCGCTACGTCCTTGAATGTAACCTTTGTCTGGTTTTCTGTGAGAAGCTTCGCGTTGCTCTTTCCAAAACTCATCCCTTTGCCAGCACCAATTTGCATCTGGCGCATTAGGAATACCCAAATACCAATCAAAATTATTAGCGGCAAAGCGTTTACGGCTAAAATCATGTACCAGGGTTGGTCGTTTGGCTCCCTTACAGTTATATCAACTCCGTTTTTTCTAAGGACCTCCACAAGTCCGTCGTCACTTGGTTTGGTGGTGCGCAGCGGCGCGGTGGAACTTCTTACTGTTGCAACTACGGTGTTACCCTCTATGGTCACAGCTTCAACGTTACCCTTCTCAACTTTATCGAGAAGATCTGAGTATGAAATTTCTTTATCTGGTACGTTTCCGCCCTGCATAACGCTGTAGAGCGTCATGAATAACATTGCTAAGATCGCCCAAAATAAAAATCCACGTGCCTGGCCCAAGATACCTCCAACTTATTACGGTGTTTAACTCTATTATTTAGAGTCTACTTTCAGCCCAAAGGCTTTAAAATATTAACCTTAGAGTAAATAAAATGGAGATGAGCCACAAGGTTATTCAAATACCAATCCGCCCTCTCTAGAAGCGAGCCTAAGACCCCCAGGTAGCTCAACGGCCGTTATATCGTTTAGTATTAAGCTAACAACCTTATGGCAGTGCCCCTGAGACAAGTTAAAACCTAGTTTTGGTTTAATAAGGAGCCTGGCTACTCGCCAGGAGATAGCGGGATCTAGCCGCAGCAATTCCTCTTTAAGTACCCTTCGCCAATCCCTACTGCCCTCCAAAAGCGGATGCCTCTCAGCAATCTCCTTCGCCATTTGATTGAGGGCTCGATAGTCCTCTTGAATCTCCATGGCTGTTCCCGAGAGAATTTGGCAGATATTTGGCTCAAAATTCTCCGATAGGTAGGGCAAGAGAACATGCCTAATTCGGTTGCGTAAAAATTTAAGATCTCTGTTGGAGGGATCCTCTCTGAATTCTATCTGATTGTCATTTGCATAAACTAAAATATCCTCCCGAGATGCGCCAAGTAGTGGTCTTAATAGAGCGCGCTGCTCTTCGCGTTCCGCAATCGAGTTCAATTCTTTACCTGAGATAAGTCT
>CAZWGK010000147.1:0-6119 GCA_964633685.1 uncultured Bdellovibrionales bacterium
TGGATACTGAAGTTATAAGACCTTGCCCAAATTCTGATTCTCAAGATGATGAGCCATTCCGTGAGATGTCAGTTATCAAAATAAAAGTTCGAAATAATTTAAAACGTGGAAACACGATTGAAAAAATTCGATGGAGATTACCTGGGGCAGAGAGCTCCAGTCTAATTCACCTTAATTCAACATTTTCCTCAGAAGAGGTGCGAGAGATATCGCTCCCTTTTGCGGTGTCAAATCCCGCAGATGACGGAAAGATATTATTTGGCTCGGATTACGATATTCCTAACTTAGGTTTTAAAAACATAAAAATTATACTCCGTACCCGTAATGCTGACGGGAAAAAAGAGGTCTATAGATTAACTTTCGGCGTCTACTTTGGGGCAGTTAACAGATGCCTATAAAATTTAGTAGTCCCACCCTTCAGGAACTACCAACCCTGATTTAGTTATTTCAGTTCGGCAAGTCGGATAGTTTTCGTCTGGAACTGGCGAGGGGCTTCTAGACGGTTTTGGATCTGGACTAGGTGTAAACGGAGTCGCAGGTGTTTTTGGTTTCTCTTTAGGTTCTGTTTTTGTTGGGGGCTCTTTTACTGGGGCAGCTGGCTCAGCCAAAAAAGTTGTTAGATCCATAAATATCTCTCCAAATAAATATTAAGTTAACCCTTTTGGGAATCCAATATGATTAATTCTGTATTCGAATAATTCTCAAGCCCGAAAGCCAAAAATGCTCTTATATCGCCAACGCGCATGTCTTCCTCATATTCATATTCGGGAGATGTTGCTGATACGATATTTTCGAGTGCCTGTAATATTTCTGGGGTAATTCTAAGTCTATTTCTTAGGGCACCAGACTCTTTAAATGCCAATGGTGACCAGGGCGGCATACGAGTATCGCAAAACCCAAGATCTACTAGGGGAGTTCCAAAAAATTGAAATTCAGGCGAGCTCTTTGAGAGTATGGAGATATGATTTACCAACTTCTTAAATCCGTTTGAGCGATGACCTCCCAGTAACTGGTACTCTGGAATTTTTTGGTCTCTGTCCCAGGCCCAATGCGTGTCGTTGTTAAACTTCCAGAGTCGATATCTCTCTCTCACCGCAGCTAACTGATCCAAGAGATTACCAACATGCTCTACCGTGCCCGCAGCGATATTAATTTTGCGATTGTCTACTGGATACATACGAGACTCCACTTCTGCTTCAGTTAGATTTAATTGGGCATTAGAGTGAAGGTTCCAAAGTTCGTCAGGTGGCATCCAGTAGAAGGGGTTTTTAAAGCAATTCCTACCAAAATCGGGTGAGGAGTTCGTTATTAGCAGCAATCCGTCTTTGGGATTATAGACTCTGATATAGCTTCTTCTGAACTCTATCTCTAATTCCGGATCTACGATTACGACCTTAGGATTAAATCGAGAATCGTAATAATTGAATTTGAAGGGAGCATCAGAGCCTTTTAAGAGATATCCCTTGCCGAGTCGCGGTCCGGCGTATTCTCCGTTTACAAAATTATCGTCAGTAACTCGTCCCTGGATCTCTCTTGCGCCAAATTCCTGAAGTAAATTAGTAGTGGTGCGTTGATGCGTATTTTGTTTGGGGTGAGCGGTATCCCATTTGAAAGACCGGAAGTCATGAGTATGTTTTCCCATGCGCATCCAATTAAATACTGTTGCCCGATGAACGGGAACTCGTTTCCGTATCCACTGCTCTTGAGATGTTATGGCGAGTGTGAGGCTATCAACCTCATCCCTGTGAAAGTCTTCTCGGCTAGGATGATAGAGTAGTAGCGCCATCTCTCTAAAAAATGGGTGTCTTACGGGTCGATTCCTCATTCGCCCCGAGGAATCGCCATACCAATGATCGTTGTATGACTCAATTGCTGATAGGAGGCTGTCAATTTGATGGCCCGGATATTCAAGCTGGAGTGGGCCAGCTAAGCGAGCGCCCGCTTTGCAATCGCCGGGTGGAAAAGTAAAGCAGGAGTCTCTGTATAGATCGTAGTACCAGTAGAGGTGTTGAAGGTTAAATTTGTGCTTAAAAAGGTGCTTGGCTTCATTAGCAATCTCTTTTTTGTAATCGTACCGAACGCGAGCATCAGAAGAGATTGCAGAGATCTGTTTAATTAACCCGACTTCGTCAGTGTATTCTGTCGTCCCTTGAAAATCAAAGAATTCGTACCTTGTTTTTTGCCGAGATTGTTGTGCAGGAACAGCGCGCGCACCTAGTTTGAGCATTTTATCGACGTGTTCACTAGGGCAGCCATTAACCAGTGCCAGGACTATGAGGCTGATATCGTGCTCGACTGGATGCCAATTGACTGCACCTTCTATTATGTAGCGGGCCTGTGAATCATGGAGCCGAGTTAATAGCTCTAGAGTCCAGTCTAGATCTGCCCATCTGTGGGCGGTTATTAATCCATTTAACTGGTCTCCAATATCCGCACATAGTGTTCGGGATTCACTATCGTTGTAAAGTCTATTTAATGATTGTCCAGAGGCTACAAGTTTAGCAGCTAGCCCAAATCTTCCTGAACATAAGGCAATCTCAAGTGCGTTGAGCTCGACGAAGGGAATCTCCTTTCGGGTGGAAATCTCGTGTGGTCTCATTCTAGAGCGGTTGCTTAAGTCCGCACCGAATTGGATAATTTCTAGGCTCTTTTCAAAGAAGCTTTCAGTTCTGATTGTGAAATGAAAACATGACTCGCTGTCTTTATCACGCAAGGCCCACAAAGCACTGACCTGTTCAGAGCCGATATTATTAGCCCCAACGGCATAGATGCTCTTTAAAAGCGTGAGCACATCTGTGGATCGCCAAACTCGACTTTCATAGCAGCTAGGAGAGTTTGGCAGAAATATCTCATCCCACTCCGAGAGTAGTTCGTAGTTGTTGGTTACAAAAAGAGTTTCCCTGATCTTGGAGATAGCCTGAAGCTGGGCTTTACTTTTAGATATGACAAGGTCTTCGGGCTTTCCCAAACCACCAGCCTGACTTAAATCAAGTCTCGACCAATCGATTGGAAATTCCGATTCACTAGGGCTATTTCCGGCATTTACCACAACAACCTCGCCGAATTACAAAGCCCCCAAGCCTATGACTAAATTACGAAAGTATCAAGGATGAAATTACCCCTAAAAAAATTTGATTAGACACATTAAAAGTGGAACCATTAGGAGATGGATATTGTTAATAATCTCAATCTTAGCGGTCAAATTAACAGAGCCTCGGTGTCAAGTGAGATCTCCTCGCTGCTAAAAATTCATGAGCAATTACCTCTTGAGCGTCCAGAGGACCGACTGACCATACAGATAAGCCAAGCTCACCTAGTGGCTGGTCTACAGCAATTTAAACTTAATGGGAGCGATTGGAGAGTTCTTCAGTACGGCTTTAATACTCTATTTAAAGCAATCCAAGATGCAGACATTCAAACTTCGGTGATAGTGAAAACTCCAAAAGACCAAGCTGAATGGAGTGGGTTATTTGCCAAACTAAAGCGATTAGCTGATTTTGAAAATCAGCTCTATGGTGTGCCAGTTAAGCCAGACACTGAGTCCCTGCCAGAGATAGAAAGACTTAAAAGTATCATCACTAGGGTCTGTGCTCAGTTCATGGTCGAAAGCCAAATAGCCATCAATGAGGAGTTAGATAAATATAAAAATCAGCAGCCTGCCTTTTCATCTTTTGAGATGGATGAACTGGATCAAACTATTCTAAATAGAGTGTTCTTCCTAACCACTCTTGAATTGGCTTATACAGGGGAAGAGGTTCGAGTTGGCGATGAGCCGTTCATAAAAACTGCAACTCAGAGGCTAGACCAATTAATTTTTGGAGCCGCTTCAGCCTCCGACCACAAGAAAATCTTCAAGGGGCTAAGAGGACTTCTCATTGAGAATCATGGCAGTGATGAAGTACTGCTTGGTCTTGATTGGTTCCGGCAAAAGATTCTTTTTAATTTGGCTCGATTTGACTCAAACAATCCAGACCTCTACACCAATGTTCCGGGGCAAGATATTTCAGAGGAGCCAATCACGTTTGAGTCTCTTTACGATATAGCGCTGAATACCCCATCTGATTCATCGGCCCTGACAGATTTGCTTTTGAAGCAGGTTACAAAGTCAATTATAGCTGTTTCGCCCAAGACTCAGGTTGCATTTAGTGAGACCTTACCTAATATGGCGGCGCATGTGCATTCAGCCGATTGTTTTACGAACCTTGAAACGACTCGTAAATCAATAAACATCATGTCGGCAGCTAATCTGGTTTGGCGGTGGAGCAGTCCTGTTCCGAGGCCATTAAAGCAGTTCGATTTGAAAACATTTTCGAGGTTAGCTGAAGTAGATAAGAAACCAGGCATCCTAAATGATGTTTATAATTTCTCACTTTTGATAGCCAGTGAATATGGTGATGCCTCTATAATGGAGGGTATTAAGATCCTCATGGGCTACATTCATCAGAGATCAAAATAAATTGCTCGAGTAGGACTTTTAGCTGATAATCACATCATGGTTATATTACTACAAGCAATATTAATTGGATTTGTTTCATTTTTAGCTTTTCCAGCACAGGCCCTTGAAAGTTGCCGAGGCGGAGAGTGCTTTCCATCCAGTGCTAATTTTAATGGCAAAACGTATCCACTGGTAGGTACTGGGTTATTTAGATATTGGGGCTTTAAAATTTATGGCGTGGCCTTGTATGCCGACCAGGAGAACGCTTCTAGAGCAAAGATATTAGAGTCAATTCCCAAAAAATTTGTGCTTCATTATTTTAGAGAGTTCACCCCAAAGGACTTCCAGGAATCGCAACGAGTGATTTTGAAGTCAACGCCATCTGCGAACAAGGAGGAACTGGAGCTTAAACTGCAGGAGATGGACAAACTTTATAAAGGAGTCGTACCAGGAGATGAATATGCTCTGACCTACATTCCAGGTAAGGGCACCGAGTTAGCACTTAATGGTACACCGCTCGGGACAGTTACTGGAGAGGCGTTCCAAAAAGCTTATTTTGGAATTTGGCTATCAGAGAACTCAATAAAAGAGTCCTTAACTAAGCAGATTTTGCCTAACTAGTTAAAAGACTTATTTAAAAGTTACTAGGAATATTTCAGATTTTCTCTCCGTAGCCAAAAAAATGCCCATAACATTGAAGAAATAAAAAAAGGGCTAAGTGACCACAATCTCCGATGACTTAAAATTTTTGGAAGCAAGAATCTCTGCGGATTCCGAGACTTTGGGACTTGATCGCCAAGTTATGCTCGGTCATTCCGCGATTGATTATACAAACTATGATCTTGCATCAGATCGACAAGAAAAATTCAAACAAGCCTTAACAGAGAATAAGATACCAATAGAACTGGCAGAAAAATTAAAAATTCTAGATCCTGAATCTTCAGAGGCCATTGCTTTAAAAGATAGTTTTCAACCAATTATTGACAGACTGCTTGTGGCAATAGAGCAGACGGATCATGCAAAAAAATATTTCGAGAAATTTAATCCCGAAAAGCACCAGGTTCAGCTTTTATTCTCAGCAGATGAGCATTCAAACGCTGGAGTGCTTAACTTTACAAACCCGGCTGTGATCGTAATAAATAAAGGGTTACTAACTGGTAAGGACTCTGTATTGACAGTAGACGCTTTAGCTTGGATTTTAGCACACGAACTCTGTCATAAAGCTCTTGAGTTAAAGTTAGGACAAGGTCAGGGAAGTAAAGGAGAAGAGGGGTTGGCGGATGCTTTAGGTTTAGAGATTACTCACCATGCTGGGTTTGATATTCGTCAATCTAGAGAGTATTTAAAAACCACAAAGGTTGAGCCAAAGACTCAAGATGAGAAATTTAAAGAGCTTATTGACGAACATCCCTCTTATCATGTTCGGATTTCTCTTTTAGAGGCAGGTCTAACTGCCCTTGAAAAGTCCATTGAAAAGCTCTCGATAGAGCCCACTCCAATTCAAAATACGCATATTTCGTCCCTAGCAAGGGATTTGTCTTTTAAACCTCTGCGAGAGCCAAGCCAATTCGAGCAGAAGTTAGGCTCTTTACTTGAAGGCGTTCATAATCCTGGCTCTAGAGAGATTCTCGGTGCCATAGCAGGAGCGATGAAATTGGCCGATTTCAATGATTATAGATCCATC
>CAZWGK010000148.1:0-6095 GCA_964633685.1 uncultured Bdellovibrionales bacterium
ATGATGGATCTATATAATTAAGATAATAAGCCAAGAAAGACCCTGCTAGACCAGCACCTGCTGATGAAAATATAAAGGCTCTGTTTCTAATGCGCCTAGTATTTCTACCTAGGGCCTGGGCTGCCTCCTCATACTCAGCTAACGCTTTCAAAGATCTTCCAAAAGCCCCTCTCTGAAGCAGAAAAAAGACTACATGGGCCATTAACGCCACTAAAAATACTAGCATCAGAAAATTTATATTTTGATAAAAATCCACACCAAATAACTCGGGCCTTGGAATTCCAGGAATCCCCAACACTCCCCTCGTAACATCTCGCCAATTAATTAAAATTGCAGTTATTACCGAGCTAAAGGCTAGTGTTCCTATAGCAAAATAATCGGTCGCAAGTCTGAGAGAGATAGCTCCAAGGGCAAGCGCAAAAAGCCCACTAAATAAAATGCTAACTGGTATACATATCCAAAAAGAGCCCGAGTATTCGGTCGATATAATAGCTGTTGTATAGGCACCAATTGAACACGAAGCAATATGCGCCAAATTAAATAATCGCCCGAGACCAAATGTCAGGTTAAGGCTCTGAGAGAGAATGCTGTAAATACAAATTAGTATAGCAAGATGGATTACATAGTCTGAGGCGATGAACTGAAAAAATCCGGTCATGCAGATCTCCCCTTGGTTCCAAACAAGCCCTGGGGTCGCACCAGCAACACAAATAGAATTATTATAAATGCAAAAGCATCTTTATACCCTGAAGGTACCGAATACCCCCAGAAATCTAAGCCCACGGAGAGATTCTCAACAAACCCTAGGATATACGCACCAAGAACAGTACCCCAAACATTCCCAAGGCCACCCAAAATCATCGCGGCAAAAGCCTTGATTGAATAGGCACTCCCCATTGTGGGTTGGAGATTGGTTTCATATCCCAATAAAATACCTGCGTAAGCAGCTAAAATTGCCGAAAATAAAAAAGCTCCGAGAGTTATTTTGGTTCTAGATATTCCAATTGCTTCAGCGGCAGATGGATTCTCTGCAATAGCTCTGATCCTTCTTCCCAATGAAGTCCTATGAACGACTAGCGCCATTACACCCAATATTAATGCCGCACTTCCGATGATCAAAATTTCAAGGGGCGTGATAAAAACTCCAAATATCTCGAGGCTATCTGAAGCAAACGATGACGAAAATGATTGGACGTTAACGCCAAAGATCATTCCAATTGTAGCCTCTAAAATCGCGCCTAAAGCCACCGTGGTTACAAAAGGTAAGAGACTTGAACTTGAAAATGGTCGAATAAAAATATTAAGGGTTAAAAATCCAAGGGAAATCATCACGAGGACGGTTAGTAAAGCAGAGGGAAATAGGCCTAATCCCAAAACCGCTACAAATAAAAAATAGACATAGGCGCCCACCATCATGGTGTGGCCGTGCGCAAAATTTAGTATTTTTAAGATTCCGAAGGTTAGAGCGAGCCCTGCGCTAGCCAAGGCATAAATACTGCCGGTAATGAGAGAATTAGCAATTAACTGAGGCAGCAAGCTGAACATTATTAGATATTTAATTCATCAAAGAGAATGAATCTAGGGTGATTCGCATAATAATCATTTCTGATCTAAGAAATTTTGGATAAAATCAAAAGAAAGACTCATTTATTGGGTATTTCAGATGGCCATCATTAAATTCATCACAGCTCTTCTGATCTCTATTGCCGCACCTCTTGCATATACTATGGCCGAAGAACCCTGGATTTTGATCGATGGTCCAAATAAGATTGAGCGCAGTACCGCAGCTCAAAGATATTCCCTAAATTTCTTTAAAAATAACACCTTATTTGCAACCTTCTATCAAATTAGCCACTCCCCTGATAACGGCGCTGGGTCTTACCTCTCTATTCCCTCTTTTAATACCCTAATCTACCTTCCATTCTACCCAACTGCAGAGGGCAGAATTTACACCCATATCACAGTAAACAACCGACTATCTAAAGTTGAGATAGGAACAGACACGAAAATATCACCAGACATTGAGATCTCTCGCTTTGGCCACATAAAACTACTTGGGCATGTACTTACCAGAGCAGGATTCGCCATGATAAACAGTGCTCACCCAAGGCTTAGGGGGAAAGGGTTGATATTTTTAGTAGAACCATTCTCATCGAACAACTTGGTGAGCCCCGGCGAATCATTAAATGATAAAATGAATGATGTTATAAATTTTCTTCGCAATAAAGACTCAACTAATTTCTTTTCTATAGGAGAATTAAGAACCAACTATACAGATGATTCCTCTGAATCTTTAGTAAACATTCGATCCTCATCACTAAATTGCCAACCAGTACCAGAGTGCTGTTGCAAACCAGAAGAACTTGCTGGTGATGGAAAATGCTATGCCCCAACTGTTGTCGCTGTTGGAGGATTTGGTGGCATGGCTGGACTTGAGACAATCAAAGAGAGAACTGATTCGGAGCCTTGCATGGCCAATACCGTTTATTTTACTTATGATAACTCAAAATGCGCAAGCGAACTAGGTAAACAGCTGGCAAATCTAGTCAACGAGACCAAGGCCCGTTGCGGAAATAGTCCTGTGGACATTCGCGGATACTGTTACGGCGGAAATCTCGCTGCGCTTGCGATGGCAAGCTTCGATCCAACAGGCAGCTATCAAATATCTACCTACAGCACTGGGTGGCAGGGAACTTTTAGAATATATAACTTCCTTAATGATCTTTCTTTTGGAATCGTAGGCCTCTTTATGCAGAAGCCTATTAAGGATCTTATGCAGAATTGCGTCGATAAACCCGGCCCGGTTCCAGACTACATTACTAAATTTGAAAATTATATGGGAACCGCTGACCATGATTTTCCTGACTCATCTATGGCTGCCAGTCCACAGGGAGCGAAAAATATTGAGGATCCAGAGGGTGGGCATTACGATACAATCACCAGAAATTTTAAATACCGATATTGTTGCGGTGACAATAAAATACAAGCAGAGTCCGAGACATGCGATCCAGAGGGAAGCGCCTGCGATATTATGCTTCCGGGCTACATAGGCACAGTACCCGGTGAGTGTAATGAGGCCTGTCAGTGTGCTCCTATAAAATTCTGTGGCGACGGCATCGTTGATTCAGATAGCGGCGAGCAATGCGATCCCCCAGGGAAAAAAATAATCTCATTCTGTAAATCAGAGATTACTTGCAGCAATGAGTGCAAGGAGATTTACGATGGCCCGCCCTGTCCAGCTCCGTCTCCTTCGATAGCTTCAGCTCAGATTATAAACAGCTCTGAGTAATAAAATCTTTTAGTTTTTAAGAAGTCTACACTTGGTAGACTGCGTTTATTTTTTCTCTATTTTTATCTTTTAAAATCTGCCATGATCTCCCTGAATTTAGGCAGTAATCATGACTCCAGAATTTTCAATCCAAACCGACGCCTCGCTACCCCAACTTGCAGCATCTTCCGAATTAAAATCCGAGAGCTTCGCTTCTTCTATTAGTCGCTCTGAAATAATCCTCTCACAAGAAAGTCTAAAAAACATCGACATTTCAACCCTCAATAATTTCCAACTTGTACTAATCGAGCGAGAAAACTTCACTCTCGACAAGATTCTAGCCAGGACTACTCAATTGAATCTTGGAAAATCGAACTCGGCTAAAATTCGAATTGATAACCCCGAGCCTGATCTAAAAAAACTTATGACTCATTTTAGATTTGAGACACCGCTCGCTTTTGAGATCCTATTAAAAGAGCTTTCCTTACAAGCCGAAATATTTGGTCGTATAAAATCTCTTGATAAAACTCGAGTATCTATAGACTTTGTTTTGCCCATTAAGAACGCACCAAAAAATCCCCTAGAGGGGTTCCACGTTGATGCCACTCCAAGTCGAGGCCTTTGTACCCTTGTTGGACCGGGCACAGAGTGGGCTCAGGAAAGCTCCCTAAAAGACGATCTCAGAAAATGCCAATCAATTTCTGAAAGAGCCAAAGTGATAGATAAAATGAATTGGCTTTCTCCGGGCTCTCAGATTCAGAAGATTCCAACGGGTGCAATTGCAATTACCAAAGCAAATGAATGGGTTCATAGGAGACCGTGGGTCAATGAAGGTCGCCTTTTTGTAACGATGGATCCTAGTTAGATCGGGTCTTAAAAAATCTCCCCTGGCCCCGCACTTTCAAGCACGTCATTCACAACGCATCTTACTGCCGTCTTTAATCCATTTGAGGCTCGACAGTATTTATTTTTTGCCCGACGACCATCTTTATCTTTCGGTGTTACAACAAAAATTCCATCCCGACGGTGTAAAACTTCCAGTGTGTACTCTTCGTTATGCTTAGCGGAACGGTACTTAAGGTAATCAACAACCTCTGTGCCCTCTGGTCCAACCCTAAACAGAGGATCAACGACATCGGCGGCCTCGACCTCGGCAATTAACTTGGCGGCGTCCTTAAACTCTCGCTCAATAAACCCAATATCGATTACCTTCTCTCTAAAGACCTTATTTTTTAAGATCCATCTATGAAAAGGAATTGAGGTTTTAAGACCCTCAACCTTATACCCCTTAAGCGCTCTCTCAGACCTAGCAATAGCTTCATCTCTAGTTGCGCCCTTGATTATTAACTTACTTAACATGGCGTCATAGTAAGGGGTTATTTCATCATTAGACTCTACCCCGTAATCTTCTCTTACAAAGGATTCGCTGAATCTTTGGATCTTACCAACCTTACCGATGGCTGGAGCAAAGTTCTTCTCGGGATCCTCTGCGTAGATTCTAAACTCAATAGCATGCCCACTAAATTTGATATCACTCTGAGCTGGAACCTTCCCGCCCTGAGCTACCTGAAACTGGAGGGCTACAAGGTCCGTATTTGTAATCTCTTCAGAGACTGGATGCTCCACCTGAATTCTGGTGTTCATCTCAAGAAAATAGAAATCATTCCCAGAAACCAGGAACTCCGCAGTTCCGGCGTTGTAGTAACCAACAGATGCAGCAGCATTAACAGCAGCTTGGTGAATCTTCTCCCTCAAAGCATCTGGTAGAAATGGAGCCGGAGCCTCTTCGATTAACTTCTGATGCCGTCTCTGGGTTGAGCAATCTCTGGTTCCAAAATGAACTACATTTCCGTGCTTATCGCCAAAGACCTGAACCTCAACGTGACGAGGCTGACTTATGTATTTCTCAAAATATACATCATCGTTAGAGAAGTTCTTTTTAGCCTCAGCTCTAGCTCTGGGAAGATTCTGCTTCATCTCCTCAATCGAGTTTACGATTCTCATTCCTCGACCGCCGCCGCCGGCTACAGCCTTGATAATGACCGGAAACCCTACTTTCTCTGCATGAGAAATTATCTCTTCATCGCTCAAACCACCCTTACAACCAGGGGTAGTCGGAACACCCTTCTCCGTTACTGCCTGACGAGCCAAGGTCTTACTACCAAGAGTCTTAATAGCCTCAGGTGAGGGGCCAACAAAAACCATGCCCTCTGAAATTACCCTGGCAGCAAAATCAGCATTCTCAGATAAAAATCCGTATCCAGGATGAACAGCATCGCAGCCACTCTCTTTTGCGGCCTGAATTATCTTATCGAAATTTAAATAGGAATCTTGGGGAGCCGAGCCACTGATTCTTTTCAGCTCATGTGCATTCCGGGCAACCATTGAATTTTGGTCAGCGTCAGATGCAATACAAACACACTTTAATCCGAGCTTATCGCAGGCCCTCTGTATCCTTAGAGCAATTTCTCCACGATTAGCGATTAAAACCTTTGATATTTTACGGTCAGTCATGGCACACCTCTCTGGGGGACAATCCCCTCGAATTTTAGCCCTATTTGCACCCGAAATGGGTCCGGGGTATTTACCCGAATCAAATACGGCGGTACTTTATTAAAAACGACTACAGAGTGCAAAAAATGACTGCAAATAAATCATCAATTCATTCAAAAGTAATAATTCTAGGCTCAGGGCCAGCAGGCCTAACTGCCGCCGTTTATACAGCCAGAGCAAACCTTAAACCCCTTTTAATTCACGGCCCGCTTCCTGGCGGCCAATTAACAACTACCACAGAGGTTGAAAACTTCCCTGGATTTGAGCACGGCAT
>CAZWGK010000149.1:0-6087 GCA_964633685.1 uncultured Bdellovibrionales bacterium
TATTACAGCTCTTCAGATGGACATCAAGATTCAAGGACTCCAGAAGAAGTGGGTTGTTGAGGCGATGGCTCAGGCAAGAGAAGGCAGATTGCATGTGTTAAAATCCATGAATGCTGTGATTTCTCAACCTAGAGAAGAGATGTCAATTTACGCTCCAAGAATCACAAGCTTTAAGATCAAGACTGATAAGATCCGTGACGTTATCGGACCACAAGGTAAGACTATTAAGTCTATCACTGAGTCCTTCGGCGTGAAGATCGAGGTTAAGGATGACGGTACAGTAAGTATTTTCAGCTCTGATCCAGAGAAGACCCGTGAGGCAGTGAAGGTAATCAAAGCCCTCACTGAGGAAGCTGAAGTAGGTAAGATCTACACCGGAGTGGTGAAGAAGATTACTGACTTCGGAGCCTTCGTTGAGATTATGCCTGGAACATCCGGTCTGTTACACATCTCCCAGATCTGCGATAAGCGCATCGATACTGTGGAAGATGTTCTCCGTGAAGGAGACCAAGTTCCTGTGAAGGTGCTTGAAGTTGACCGTATGGGCAAGATAAGACTCTCCCGCAAGGAAGCCTTAGCTGAGCTAGGTTAATAAAAAGCCACTAAAAAGGGCCAAAACAAAAGGCAGAATGGGTAAAACCGTTCTGCCTTTTTTGTTTTAGTATAGGTCTTGGCAGGAGGCAGGGGAGCGCCACCCCCCAAGTCCAGTCCCCTCCGGGGCACGCTTCCTCGCACATCCATGTGCTCGTCGCTATGCGACTTTCGGCTCCGGGCTCATGCCCTCCGCACGAAATCGAATGCCCCTTGAGGGAACTGGACTTGGGGGTGGCTAACAGGGCGTGGGTTTTCTCATAACTAGTTAAATAGCTGAAATTGCTGGGATATCGGCTCGGATTTTTTTAGTTACATCTAATGTTAATCGACCGTTAGAGTGATGGTTCAATTTTTGCTGTTAGGGGCCTAGTTAAAAGGAACCTTTAATAGGCGATGATTATGAATAGACTAATCCATGCTTTGTGTTTACTGATAGTCGGGTCAGTACATGCCGAATCGTTCAACCCTATATGGAGCAGGGATTGCCTAACCCAGGGTTGTTATAACTCTTTCTCCTTGTACGACAACAGGAATCAAAATTTCCTTAAGCAGTCAGGAGATTCAAGGACAGTTCTCACCGTGGATCGGACCCAATATGAAAGCATTTATCATGTGCGGGGATTCGATATCACCAGTGCTAATCCTAATACACCGATATTTCAATTAGGCATACCAAATGAAGGATACTTTCGTTTCTCTGGTGGCTTAACTTCATCTTTGACAGGAATTACAGCGGCTCATGATTTTTCAGGCACGACTCCAGTTGCCACTACTTTTAGGCTTATAGATAGTCAAGGAACCGTTTTTTATCATGACCCTCAATCAATCCCTGGAGTAAATAGTTTCAATTCCCTAGCCTCACTCAGAGCCTTTGCTTCTCAGGAAGGTGATATTTTTGTAAATCTGATTCAGAAATCTCCGAACGCCGCATTGATAGTTTATCAACTTATGGGTTCTTTAGTTTTTAAATTCGGGCCCTTCGATCTGAATTCATTTGGTTCCTTTAAACAGGCAGCATTGTCTCCTGATGGCCGTTATCTAGCACTTACTTATACAGGTAAAATAGATGTCGTCGACATAAATCTCTTAAAGACTGGCAATCCACTCTCAACCTCGGTCTCATCAATTTACTTAAATTCTTTATCTAGCGGGATTACCAGCTTAGCCGTTAGTCAAGATAATAAGATAGCAGCATGCGGCATAAACCCAACGGCTTCTCCAGGTCTTGCTCAAGTTGAGATGATTGTGCGTAATAGCTCTGGTGCTTGGACTCGAATCGAGAAAAGTTTGCCATCGAACAATACGGTTGGAAACTACTGTGACCATGTTGTGTTCTCTTCCGATGGTCAAAAACTTTGGGCTATGACTAAGGGAGTTGATAACTTGGGATTGAGAGCAAATCTCTTAAATACCAATAATTTATCAATAATTAACAGTGTGGCTTTATCTAATTCAGGCTCTCAAACAGTTGCTGTGGCCGATTCTCATGCAAACGGAAATAAATTGGTGCTTGCTGTTCATGGCGCACTTTATCCATCGGTGTATGCTGATAATGATTTATTTCTTTTAGACGGTAATAAGAGAAGGATGATAGTTGGTAGTACCAAGGTCGAACATTCCACCGGTATCTCTGATGTCTCTGCCGATTCAAGTGGCTCCAATGTGTTGATCCTATCACGATCTTTGCAGATTATAAACAAGGTGTTCCGAATACTACCATAAACAAATCACTCACTTCCATCTCATGTCTTTAAGCTTATCTCTTTAAGAGATGTAATGCGCATATCTTTTTGCTTTCCTTCTTGTCTATGAGGTGATTCCCGATTTTTTAGGTACTATAAAAAAAATCGGCTGAAATTTCGTGGAACGAAAA
The DNA here is from genome assembly GCA_964633685.1 of uncultured Bdellovibrionales bacterium. Lineage (GTDB taxonomy): Bacteria > Bdellovibrionota_C > UBA2361 > UBA2361 > J135 > JAWXBT01. Next base: position 2,468 of record CAZWGK010000149.1, read on the forward strand.
TTGCTTTGATGACATAGGTTTTAACTCTAACGGAGTTTTTATGAGAAAATTATTCGTTGTTTTAGCTTTGATCGGTTCAATTAATATCTCGAACGCTGAAGCTACATGTTATCAGGCATCCAAGTGTGTTGTGCCTTTTTTGCCATCCCTTAATGTAACATTAGGGGATCTTGATTGTTTTTTTAGAATTAATACTCAGGCTCGTGCAGCTGGAAGGGAGGTAAGACAAGCCATTCAAGAGGCGGAGCTACGTCATGAGGCGGGATTTAATTTGGATGTCCAGATGGTTGGCGCCGATCCAATTCCAAATATGACAGTGATTGTTTTGCCGAATATTGCAGATGCCCAGTGTGATTAGTTTATAAAAATCAATTGGTTAAAATTATGAGTCGTGGTTGGTTCTGTCTTACAATGGCGAGCGTTTTGCTGAGCAGTATCGCTTTAGCCCAGGATTTAACCCTGGGGTTTGTCAAAACTACCACGGCCAATAATTTAGCCGGAGGATTTACGCAAAATCCCAACTGCATAGGCTTGGTCAATACAGGCGCAGGACACGCAGGCACTTTTTTATGGAATATTCCAAGCATAATGCATAGTAGTCCAGGGTTTGTTAATCCACTATGTATATCAAAGATTCAAATAAGTAACGGTGACGTAACAGACTTCGGTCTTGACCTCGGCAATTCTGTAGCTCCGAATACTAAGATAGAAAAATCTGTCTCAAAAGATGGAAATACGGCGGTATTACTTTATAAAAACCAAGGCTCTAATTCTGATCAAATAGTAGTTCTAAGGTCTAATGTTCCAACTGTTGGAAGTACATTTGTGGTTAATACGCCATCCTCTAACAGAAAGGATATAAAGGTTTTATCGGATGGTTCAGCTTTTATCTTGTTTTCCATTAATCCTGATTCCTCAACGAAGGTAAGAAGGTTTTCCACCTCAGGGGCGATTGCTTGGGAGATTAATTTACAGACGTCTGGTCTACCAAATAAATTAAATCTTCTCTCCAATGAGAGTAGGTTTATTCTAGCTACAACTTTAAGAGCATATGTTTTTGATGCTACCACTGGAGATCTGATTTATAGCTCGCCCTTAATGTTTGATGCTGAAACAAATGCCTCTATAAGTGTCTCTGATGGAGGTTCTTTTGTGATAGCTGGCAGAGGCAAAGTTTACTCCTTCACGCCCGAGAATGGAGCTTACCGGTCAGAAGAAAGCGATTACGGGGTTACCTCTGATTTAACAAATAATATCGCAACCATTTCTCGTAATGGCTTGAGAATGGCTGCAATTGAAGTTCGTGACAATCTCTCATCAAGACTGGTAATTTTTGAGAGAGGCTCCATGCTAGATGGCTGGCAGCTCGATTTCGAGCGTATATTCAGCTCCACAGAGGGTGGTTTGAAGGCCCAGAATGTAAGTTTTCTGGGCGATGGAAATTCTCTGGTCGTCGGATTGAATCTATATTCGCAATTATCTAATCCTGTAACGGCTGATATTGAAGTATTTAAGAAAAATACCTTAGGAGATTGGGTATCGGCTGGTACCTACAACGCCCCAGGGGCTCTTAATTCACTAGGGGTTTTGGGTCAGTCAAAGATAGTTGTCATGAGTGGATTATCAGATGGCAGAACCAATCTGAGTGTTTATTCTTTGAGACGGCGATAAATTCACCGTGTCTTGTCCAGCTCTGTTGATTGTTAAAAGCCAATTTTTAAAAAGAGTAACTGGTTTTTGGGCGGTCACCCCAAGTCCAGTCCCGTCCGGGGCACGCGTACTCGCAGGATTGCAGGGCGATATAACGCCACACCCAAGTTCAGTCCCCTCCGGGGCACGCTTCCTCGCACATCCATGTGCTCGTCGCTATGCGACTTTCGGCTCCGGGCTCATGCCCTCCGCACGAAATCGAATGCCCCTTGAGGGAACTGGACTTGGGGGCGGCTGGTCGGCACTTTGTGGCCTTCAAATAGCGAGGCTCAGGTTTCTGACTTTTTGATGGATGATTAATTCGATATCATGTAGCAATGACTAAGATTACATCAGACAAAGTTTCAGAAAATATTCAGACAAAAAATTACAGCCGAGTTCTACTCTGGGCTGCTCTCTATAACCTCTTGTGGGGTGCATGGGTGGTGCTGTTTCCAGCATCAGCGTTTAATCTATTAGGGATTGAGCCTCCAAATTATCTATTTATTTGGCAGTGTGTGGGAATGATTGTGGGGGTCTACGGCATCGGATATGCGATCGCCTCCACTAATCCGCTTCGTCACTGGCCAATAGTGTTGGTTGGTTTTTTAGGCAAGATATTTGGCCCTCTTGGGTATGTGTGGGGAATATTAATGAACACCACGCCTGTGGAGTTTGGCTATCTATTAATCACGAATGATCTTATCTGGTGGATCCCGTTTTTTGGAATTTTAAAGGGAGCGTTTGAGAATTATCAGCTTGATGGAGCAGGGCAGGACACCGCGGAACAGGAGCCAGGGGACTCGCGGCTAGAGAGGCCAGGCGCACTGAAAGATTACTGGTCGACTCCGATATTAAATTCTGAAGAGACTCTGGGCGGCCTTTCAGTAAAATCAAAATGTTTAGTCGTCTTTTTAAGACACGCTGGCTGCACCTTTTGTAGAGAAGCAATCGGTGATCTGGCTAAGATAAAATCAGAGCTAGATTCTAAGGGTGTTGCTGTTGTTCTTGTATTTCAAGGGCAAAAGGAAGGGGTGGAATCTTTACTCAGAAAATACAATTTAAATGGTGTGTTTTTAATTTCTGACCCCGAGAGAAATCTTTATAAAGCGTTCGATCTTAAGCGCGGCTCCCTTTTGCAACTCTTTGGTGCAAAGGTTTGGTGGCGGGGATTTCAGGCAATTCTGGCAGGCCACGGAGTGGGCACGTTAGATGGCGATGGCTTTCAGATGCCAGGGGCATTTGTCATAAAGGATAAAGCTATAGTGCGGGCGTTTAGGCATGAGACTGCGGCTGATAGGCCCGAGTATTGTGGGATGGTGTAGGGGCAGGACTGTGAATATGATAATTCTAAAGAGCCTTTTCTATTATGGGAACGGTGTCGTTTCTCTTAAATTGCTTTTAGTTAGATAAGTTTTATTAGGTCAGACCGCGGCAGTAGCTTACTTATAATGAACAAGATTTTGTGTAGTCATTGTCTTATTTAGATGTATTTCCACCACCAAATTTGTTAGCTTTGAAAGATGAAACCTATCATTTATCCGCCAGCATTAAAAAAAGGAGCGACTGTTGGTATTACGGCACCGTCTTCTGGGATATCTGCAGAGCTACAATCTCGGGTTGATTTCTGTATTAAGCAGTTAACTGTGAAGGGATTTAATACAGAGATGGGTAAGTGTCTAAAGAGTTCTGGAATTGTTAGTGCTGATGCTAAATCGCGTGCTGCTGAATTAACCTCAATGCTCGAAAGTGCAACGGTGGAGGCAATAGTGCCACCCTGGGGCGGTGAGCTTCTTATTGAAATATTATCACATTTAAACTTCTCCCAATTGGCTGCTTTAGCGCCAAAGTGGATCGTTGGATACTCAGATTTAAGCACGTTTTTAATGCCCTATACCATGCTTACAGGTATAGCGACCCTGCATGGCAGT
>CAZWGK010000150.1:0-6014 GCA_964633685.1 uncultured Bdellovibrionales bacterium
CCTAAAGAAATTAGTGCATCTTGTAGCCACCCAGAATGACGGTATTCGGGTTTTAGTAGAGACAGTGGCCAGAGCCGAAATTCGTACTGCCATGAACGAGCTTCGGACTTCCGCTTTTTTTGACCGAAACGCCCGTTACACCGCGATTGATAAAGCTAAAGATATAATGAATTCTCAGTTAAACATCGAAGGAATTGTCGTTGAGAAGGTCCTTTTAGAGGAGCACCGGTTTGAGAGAGTTCTAAAAGATGGATCTGTCGATAGAAGCTATCAGGATAAAATTGATGAAACTCAGAAGATAGGCCAAGACACTGAACGGGAGCTTTTGAGAATCGATACGATTAAAGCCCAGAAGGGTCAGGAGTTTAACGAGGTTCAGGCCAAAGTAAATCGCCAAGTAGCCGAGGCTGAGGGGTATGCCAAGCAGGCCAAGCTCAAAGGTGATTCGTATATGCAGGAGAAATCAAATATAGCTAAGGGAATACTAGCCACTGGAAAGGGAGAGGTTGATGGTCTAAAACAGAAGATTGCAGCCTTGGCGGGAGACGGGGGTAGGGCTATATTGAAGCTCGAGGTCGCCCGGAACCTAGCCAAAGAGAACCCTTCGTTTGTTACCCTTGGTAGCAACGGCGGCGGAGCAATAGATGTTCGTAAGATGGATACGAACGATCTTCTAAGGCAAATTGGAGTATCTGAGGGGCTGAAGGATGATAAAAAAACTCCTCCGGCTACAAATGGTAAATAAAAATTTTTGTTAAAGAGGTAATTATGTCTACAATTAAAAGAAGAAAGATTGCGTTAATTGGTGCTGGTCAGATTGGTGGCACTTTGGCTCTCCTAGCGGGACTCCGTAATTTAGGTGACGTTGTTCTTTATGATATCGTTGAGGGAATGCCCCAAGGTAAGGCTCTAGATCTTACCCACCTGGCGCCAATTTTCGGACTTAATTTCACAGTCAAAGGAACAAATAACCTAGCTGATATCAAAGATGCTGATGTCTGTATCGTTACATCCGGTATCCCTCGTAAGCCAGGCATGAGCCGTGATGACCTAGTAAAAACCAACGCTGAAGTTATCAAGACCGTTGGTAATGGCATCAAGCAACATGCTCCGAACGCCTTTGTAATCGTAATTACAAATCCGCTTGATGCGATGACCTATTTAATGCAGAAAACCACCGGATTCCCAGCAAATAGAGTAGTTGGAATGGCCGGCGTTCTTGATTCTGGTCGTTATCAGGCTCATTTAGCTGAAGAGCTCAATGTATCTCCTGCCTCTATCTCAGCATTCGTGCTTGGTGGCCACGGTGATACGATGGTGCCAGTACGTTCTTACACCACATGTGGCGGTATCCCAGTTGATAAATTATCAGATGGTGGAAAACTCACCGCAATTGAGAACCGTGTGCGTAATTCTGGAGCTGAAGTGGTGAACCTGCTTAAGACTGGTTCTGCCTTCTATTCACCAGCTGCCGCTGCAATTGTAATGGCTGAGGCTTACCTCTTTGATCATAAGAAGCTCCTGGCCGCAGCCGCTCTCTGTAAGGGTGAGTACGGCGTGAAGGATATCTATCTCGGAGTTCCAGTAATTATTGGAGCCCAAGGTGTTGAGAAGGTAATTGAGATATCGCTCAACGAGGACGAGAAGAAGTTACTTGCTAACAGCGCAGAGGCTGTAAAGAGCATCGTAGCTATTCTATAAAAATTAAAAAGGCATATTGAAGGACAATTCATGAACCTACACGAATACCAATCTAAGATTTTAATGGCCCGATACGGCTTACCAGTTTTGAAGGGTAAGCTCTGTTATACACCGAAAGAGGCACAAGCTGCGGCTGATGTCATTGGCACTGCTGTCTGTGTGGTTAAAGCACAGGTACATGCTGGTGGTCGCGGTAAGGCCGGTGGTGTGAAGTTAGCTAAGTCATCTGCTGAGGCAAAGGCTCACGCTGAAAAGATTATCGGCATGACACTGGTCACTCCTCAAACCGGGGAGAAGGGAAAATTAGTAAGAAAGGTATACGTTGAAGCCGGCTGTGATATTGCCCGTGAGTTTTACGTGAGCCTCTTGGTTGATAGAGCTAATGCTTGTATCTCGATGGTAATCTCGGCCGAAGGCGGAATGGAGATTGAAGAGGTAGCGGCTAAGCATCCTGAAAAGGTTCTCTCAATCAAGATTAATCCAAAAGTTGGTCTTCAATCTTTTGAGTGCACCAGAGCCGGATTCTTTTTAGGGCTCGATGTTGAGACAATCAAAAAATTACAGAAAGTTCTTCATGGTTGCTACAAGGTGTTCATGGAGAAAGATCTATCATTGATGGAGATAAATCCATTAGTGCTCACAAAGCAGGGCGATTTTGTAATTCTCGATGCTAAGTGTGCTGTAGATAATAACGCCCTATTTAGACATGCTGACCTAAGAGAAATGCATGACTACGATGAGGATGATGAGCGTGAATTGAAAGCCACAAATTTGGGATTAAGCTATGTAGCTCTTGATGGAAACATCGGCTGCATGGTTAACGGCGCCGGCTTAGCCATGGCTACCCTCGATATTATTAAATCTTATGGTGAGACTCCAGCTAACTTCTTAGATGTGGGCGGTGGAGCAACAAAAGAAAGAGTTACCGAGGCATTCAAGATTATTCTCTCTGACTCAAAGGTTAAAGCGATATTGGTCAACATCTTCGGTGGCATCATGACGCGTGATGTTATCGCAACTGGTGTTGTTGAAGCTGCCAAAGAGTTAGGCGTGAAAGTTCCATTAGTAGTCAGACTACAAGGAACAAACGTTGATCTCGGGAAGAAAATCTTGGCTGAGTCCGGATTAAAGATTACCTCCGCTTCCACTATGGATGAGGCTGCAGATGCCGTGTCCAAAGCTGTTAAGAACAACCGGTAAGATTTAAGGAAAGATTGTCATGAGTATCATTGTAAATAAGAACACAAGAGTTTTAACCCAAGGAATTACCGGTAAAACCGGCTCTTTTCACACCAAGGGATGCCGGGATTACGGCACTCAGATGGTAGCTGGAGTTGGCCCAGGCAAGGGTGGTGAGAACTTTGAAGGGATTCCGCTCTTCAATACTGTTCGTGAAGCTAAAGCCGCCACTGGAGCAAATGTAAGCGTAATTTACGTTCCACCTCCGTTCGCAGCCGATGCTATCATGGAAGCCGTTGATGCAGAGTTAGATCTTGCTATCTGTATCACTGAAGGAATTCCAGTGCTCGACATGTTGAAGGTTAAAGCCTTCATGGAAGGGAAGAAGACCAGACTTCTTGGACCTAACTGCCCAGGTATTATAACTCCTGGCGAGTGCAAAATCGGTATCATGCCGGGGCACATTCATAAGCCAGGCCGTATCGGAGTTGTATCCAGAAGTGGAACATTAACTTATGAAGCTGTGTTCCAATTAAGTGAGTTAGGTATTGGACAATCCACCTGTGTTGGTATCGGTGGAGATCCTCTCAACGGCACCAATTTTATTGATTGTTTAAACCTTTTTAATCAGGACCCAAACACTGATGCCGTCATCATGATTGGTGAGATCGGTGGAAGTGCTGAAGAAGAGGCCGCTTGCTGGATTAAGGGCAATATGAAGAAGCCAGTTGTTGGCTTTATTGCCGGTGCCTCTGCTCCTAAGGGTCGCACGATGGGTCACGCCGGAGCGATTGTTTCAGGTTCAGCTGGCACAGCCGAAGGCAAGTTCGCTGCGATGGAAGAAGCTGGCGTGCACGTAGTTAAGTCACCAGCCAAGCTCGGAGCTAGACTGAAGGAGGTCATTAGCAAATGAATTGTTGTTCCTGTACCGCGATAGGCAAGAAGTTCGGAGTCGCCATCACTGGAATCGTTCTTTACGGTTTCGTATTGGTGCACATGATAGGTAACCTCAAGGCCTTTAAAGGAATTGATCCAGTAACTGGAAAGCAGAAGTTGGATCTTTATGCTGAATGGTTAAGAGAGATGGGCGCTCCCATGTTCGGTCATGGCGAAGCCCTCTGGATTACCAGATTTGTGCTACTAGGTGCAGTGCTGATGCATCTCTACCTAGTTATTAGCTTGGCACTTCAAAATAAAGCTGCCAGACCAGTTCCTTATGCTGTGCAGCGATACGGTTCTTCAACTGCTGCTTCTAGGACCATGTTAATTTCTGGTAGTGCGATTGCGCTATTCATCGTCTATCACATCCTTCACCTTACTCTGGGTTGGGTGCACTCAGGTGGATTCGTTGAAGGTGCTGTTTACAACAATGTTGTCTTAGCATTTGAAGCTCCAGCTACTACCGCCATATATGTGGTGGCAGTAACTTTACTTGGCTTCCACCTTTATCACGGAGTGTGGAGCTTGTTTCAGACTTTCGGTCTTACCAATACTAGATGGAACTACAAGTTTAGATTGTTGGCAACGGCGTCTGCGTTTCTAATAGCTGTTGGCTTTGCCGCAGTACCGCTGAGTGTATTGTTTGGGGTATTAACCAGATAGAGGTTTATATGCAATTAAATTCGAAAATTCCTTCCGGTCCAATAGCAGAGAAGTGGTCTAAGCATAAGTTTGAACTAAAATTGGTTAATCCAGCAAACAAGAGAAAATACAACGTCATTGTTGTAGGAACTGGATTGGCAGGAGCATCGGCATCAGCCAGTCTTTCTGAGCTTGGATACCAAGTAAAAGCCTTCTGCTTTCAAGATTCTCCAAGAAGGGCTCACAGTATCGCCGCACAGGGTGGAATCAATGCCGCCAAGAATTATAAAAATGATGGCGATAGTGTTTATCGTTTATTCTACGATACTGTTAAGGGTGGCGACTTCAGAGCAAGAGAGGCCAACGTTCATAGACTGGCTGAGGTCAGCGTAAATATTATTGATCAGTGTGTAGCCCAGGGTGTTCCATTCGCCCGTGAGTACGGCGGCTTACTTGATAATAGGTCGTTCGGCGGTGCTCAAGTTTCTCGTACCTTCTACGCTAGAGGCCAGACTGGCCAACAACTCTTATTGGGCGCTTATCAGGCACTCTCTAAGCAGATAGCCGCGGGTGAAATAAAGATGTATCCGCGCACTGAGATGTTAGACGTAGTTGTGATTGACGGCAGAGCCCGCGGTATTGTTGTTAGAAATCTTGTCACAGGAAAGATTGAAACTCATGTGGCCGATGCTGTTGTGTTAGCCACAGGTGGCTACGGCAACGTGTTTTACCTCTCTACCAACGCTAAGGGATGTAACGTAACTGCCACCTACCGAGCTCACAAGCGCGGTGCTGGTTTTGCTAACCCGTGTTTCACTCAGATTCACCCAACCTGTATCCCGGTTTCTGGAGATTATCAATCCAAGCTCACTCTCATGAGCGAATCTCTAAGAAATGATGGTCGAATATGGGTTCCAAAAAAAGCGGCAGATACTAGGGCGGCTTCTTCTATTCCCGAAGATGAGCGGGATTATTACTTGGAGAGAAGGTATCCGAGCTTTGGTAACTTGGTGCCGAGAGATGTGGCATCTCGTGCTGCCAAAGAGCGGTGTGACTCTGGATACGGTGTTGGCCCAGGTGGTCTCGGTGTGTATCTTGATTTTGCAGCCTCAATAAAGAGACTTGGTCGAGATACTATTGAAGCTCGGTACGGAAACTTGTTTGAGATGTACGAGCGAATTGCTGGAGAGAATCCATATGAGACTCCAATGAGGATATACCCAGCAGTTCACTACACTATGGGTGGATTGTGGGTAGACTATAATCTTGAGAGCACAATTCCAGGGTTGTTTGTTATCGGCGAGGCAAACTTCTCTGATCACGGTGCCAATAGATTGGGTGCTAGTGCCTTGATGCAAGGTTTAGCAGATGGATATTTTATTCTGCCTTATACTATTGGTGATTATCTAGCTCGATACGGTGCTGGGGGAGTTTCTCCAGAGCATCCAACCTGCAAAGCTGTTGAATCAGAGGTTAGATCAAGAATTGATAAACTTCTAGGTATCAAAGGAAAACGCAGTGCTGATTCATTCCATCGAGAATTAGGTAAGATA
>CAZWGK010000151.1:0-5917 GCA_964633685.1 uncultured Bdellovibrionales bacterium
AACGGAGTGCCTTTAACATCAGCCACATCCATCAAGGGATTATCTTGATTTGGAGTGCTAGTAATATCGAGGCCTGAAGAGGTTTTCACCAACCAACCCCAGCCAGAGCCAAACCTTGTGAGGGCCGCTTGATTTAACTGGGTCTTCATTTGATCAAGAGAGCCAAATTTAGAATTTATCGCAGCGGTTAGTTCCGCTGAGGGCATTCCAGATTTTTCAGGAGAGGTCATTATCTGCCAAAAAAGAGTATGATTGTAGTGGCCTCCGCCATTGTTCCTTACAGCGGGAGGAAGAGTTGACGCTTTTTTAAAGAGCTCCTCTAGCGAAACTTTCTCCATATCTGTGCCCGCTACTGCTTTATTTAGATTATCAACGTAGGCCTGATGGTGCCTGCCGTGGTGAATCTCCATGGTCTCAGCATCGATAACTGGCTCTAAATCTTTATAATCGTACCCAAGCGGCTTTAAAGAGTGGGGACCCTTAAAAAGAGCGGGTTCGTCCACTGATGAGGAAAGAGCAGCCGGTGGGGTTAAAGCGAAAGAGGCCTTGGCGACTAATGTAGCAGCCACAGTGCCGGCGATAAATTCACGTCTGGAGAGTGTTTTATTCATGAGGGGAAGGGTTACATAATTGGGAGGTTTGGAAAAGATTTTTTTGGAAAACCGTATTTTATACGTTCTGGTTAATCAAAGGTTGGGTATACTAATCGGAGCTCACAGTTTTAAGGAGATCATATGAAAAAAATACTACTACCTATTATTGCAGGATTAGGTGTGCTGCTCTCTTTTGGCCCTCTCTCAGCACTAACTCTTCCGTTAGTGAATACATCGACCTGTTATAGAGGTGGCTCGACCACGATGACTGGTGATGCTTGGACATTTTTCGTGGACCCTTCTAATGCTGCTGCTAGTGGTCCACACACAGTAACATTCACACAGAGTGGGTGCACATTTAAGTCAAACGGCGGAACGAGTAACGGTTACAGGATTTACGGCACCATACACGGCAATCAGGTGGATTTTACCTACGTGGTTGACGGAGAAGAGGCTGAAGGGTACGTGCTTCAAGCAAAAGGATACCTTCGTGGGACAAGCACTGCTGTGAATAACGTGCTTGTGGCTGTTTATACCGACTCTAATAATGTTACAGGCTCGTTTACTGCCGCTCGGTAAAGATAGCAATTTTAACCTAGAAGTAGAACCTGAGGAGAGCACCGTGAGTCGGGGGAACCGAATCACGGTGCTCTTTAAGTCTCAGAAGCAGTTATCTCCTGGGCGAAGCGGTGCCTCCTCTTTATGAGTTGGGGCGTACTTTCCAGTGATTTTTTGGGCGCGATACACGAGCTCGTGCTCACTCATCACGACCAGAGCTGCCTTGCGCAAGATTCGGTGAACTGATTCATGATTCGTTGAATCAATCGTCCAGTACCGAAGATTGCAGTGTTGAGAGATCAGCGTGAGGAATCCGTAGTCCATCTTTTGTGCGAAAGGGGACGCCTTGTCTGCCACAATCACCAAGTCGGACAATCCGAAACTTCTGTGATAAAGGCTGGCAAGCTCGTTGTAGGCAGTCTTCGAGGTTTTTGCCTTCGAGACAACTACATCAGCATCACCAATCTTCATCACCACCTTCAGTCTGTCAGCCACATGGTGATCGGCGTCGGCCGGCAAAGCTACAAACAGCCTTACTTTCATGGGTATCCTTTCTGGTTGACCAGACCACTTTAGCGCCCAGATGACGACGAGCCACCTAGGAATAGAACATTAATTATAGCTATCTTTACCCAGCGCAGATTGTAAGGAGCACACCGTTTAGGTTCGGGCTCAACACAATAGAGGTTTAGGAGGCTCTTATCAAATCTATTTATAAATAATTTTTATTATTTCTACTTCGCGCTCGCCTTTCGGTGATGATATCGTGGTGAAATCGCCCACTTTTTTATTAAGAAGAGCAGAGGCAACAGGACTCTTCCAGCTAATTTCATTCTTCTCGACGTTTATTTCGTCAACACCGATGATTTTATAACTTTTGTCTCGCCCGTCCTCATCGCGAATAGTGACAGTAGCACCGAATAAAACCTTATCACTCTTTACCTTAGAGGGGTCTACAACCTCGGCTAGTTCGATTCGTTTAAGCAGGAATTCAATTCGCTTATCAATTTCTCTGAGTCGTCTTTTTCCGTACTGATAGTCGGCGTTTTCAGAGCGATCTCCATTCCCAGCAGCCCATGCTATCGTTTCAACTAATTTAGGTCGCTCGTCGTACTTGAGGGTACGTAGCTCCTCTTGGAGTGCCGCCGCTCCTAGAGGGGTAATGTAATTTATCTCCTGTGTCATAAGGGCGGCAGGATGCCATAAATCATATTTTGGGGCGAGCCTTCAGTCTCGCCTGGATGCTCCAGTAGGCAGTTCCCTTAAACTTTTCGGGGTGTTATAAACCTTTGCATGTATCGACTGCTTTATTTGCAACTAGTTTTTTGTCTTCTTTGGGGGGGGGATGCGTTCGCGCGGATACCGCCGATTAAAATTCTAACCAGCATTCCGCCTCTTGCCTCTGTGGCTCGAGAGCTTGCAGGAGATGATGCTCAGATAAAAAGTCTGATCAATAAGACGGCAGATCCTCATTCTTTTGAGCTTAAGGGTAGCGATGCAAAGTTAATTGATATTGTTGATATTGTTCTTTTGGTGGGTGATGGTTATGAGCCATGGTCGGCAGGTATAAAGCCTCACAAGATTCTCTCAGTAGCTCAATCTTTAGATTATCTTTACGAGAAATTACCGAACAATAATCACTACTGGGTTGACCCTACGGCGATGATTTTTCTCTCTCAAAAGTTAGCAGAGAGGCTAAGCCAGTTAAGACCACGGAGGACCGAAGAGTTTAAATCTAAACAGCAGCTTTTTGAGCAGAAGATGATAGCACTTGATAGAGAGATCACGGAGTCAATCAAGAGCTGGAAGCAGCAACAGTTTTACTCAACCCATCCCACCTGGAGCTATTTCGCTACTCGATATGGATTAAAAGAACTAGGGTCTTTAAGGAACACCCATGGCAGAGAACACGGGGCTCATGCTGTTGCCCAGATGTATCAAAAAGCAAGGGAGGAGAAAGTGCGGGTAATTTTTAGAGAGGTGCACGAACCTGATGAGGTGATAAAGTCTTTCGTAGAGGATACAGGAGCTAGAGAGGTTGTTCTCGATGCCTTAGGGGAGCCGACTGAGCCGTATTTGGATTTAATAAGAAGAAATTTAAATGTCATGTCTTTGGCGATGAAGGAGTAGGGGCCATGTCCTTGGTTGAGGTGCGGAATCTCTCTGTGAGGGTCGGATCTCGATTAGCCCTGGAGAATATCTCTGCCAATATCGAAGACAAGCAGTTTACAGTTGTGTTTGGCCCTAATGGCGCAGGCAAATCTACTCTTCTGAAGGTCTTAATAGGGGAATTAGCTCCTGAAAGTGGGACTGTATCTCTACTCGGAGGTACTGTTTCGGCAAATAGACATTTAATAGGGTACGTCCCTCAGAACTTTTTTGCGAAAAAGAGTTTTCCGTTATCGGTTCGAAAAACTGTAATGACGGGTCGGTACGGTCATAAAATTGGTTGGTTCAAAGGCCCAGGCAAGAATGATTTTGAGAGCGTTGATGAGGCTATTAATTTAGTCGGATTGGAGCACCTTTCTGAAAGAGCTCTTGAGGATTTATCAGGGGGAGAGTTGCAGCGAGTTTTTATAGCGCGAGCGCTGGCCTCTGAGCCCCGTCTTCTTCTTTTAGATGAGGCAGCCTCGGGCGTTGATGTGGGGGTTAAGGAGTCACTGTACGATCTCTTAGGCAGACTGAAACAGAGGATGGGGATAGTTTTTGTTTCTCACGACATGAGTGTTTTATCGAAAGGGGTGGACTGCATTCTGTGTTTAGATAAGAAATTAGTGTCTCACGGTAAACCAGAAGAAGCCCTAACTGATTCAGCTCTTCACTCCATGTATGGCGAGAAGATCTTTGCTTTTTCTCACTGCCAGGTTCCGCATGTGCATGTCTCTAGTCACTGCTGTCACGAGGAGGAGCCTAAATAGTTATGCTAGAGCTTCTATCGTTACCAACCGTTGAAAGAGCCATGATTGCGGGGGGCGTTATCGGTGTTATTTGCTCTATGATGGGAGTTTTTGTAGTCCTGCGCGGATTAGCTTTCATCAGTGCTGGTATCTCTCATTCGGCTTTTGCAGGGGTCGCTCTGGGGCTTTTATTAGGGGTTTCTCCCTTTGGCACTGCGCTCATATTTTGCGCTTTAATTTCAATTTTAATCGGTAAGGTCAGTAATTTAGGGAGAGTCAAAGAAGATACAAGCATCGGGGTGTTTTTGGCTGCATCCATGGCCCTGGGGGTGATGATCATGGGATTTGTAACAGATGCTAAGGTAGACATAGTTGGGTACCTCTTCGGTAGCATTCTGACTCTCTCTCAAGATGATGTAGTGGTGAGTCTTTCAATTGGTTTGGTAATTTTAGCCGTAGTTATTTTAATCAAGAAAGAGCTCATGCTTGCATCTTTTGATCCTGAGCAGGCGACTTTGGCCGGGATACCAGCAAAGAATCTGACATATTTTCTCCTAATATTACTCTCTACTACCACAGTTGTTTCAATAAAAGTTGTTGGAATTATTCTTGGCACGGCTCTGATTACAGCTCCTGCTGCTACCGCCCTTCAATTCTCGAGGGATTTTGATAAGGCGATTTTACTGGCAGCTATAATTGGCTTAGTCGTTACAGAGGTAGGAATTATTGGAGCACTGTATTTTGACACTGCCCCAGGTGCTACGATTGCGTTAGTTGCGACTGTAGTGTTCTTTCTGTCACTGATTAAAAGAAAAAGATTAGCTTAAAGGAGTCAAGTGATGGCTTGGGTTTATTTAGTTATTGGCTTGGGGGTTTTAACGATCGGAGCAGATGTACTTGTGAAGGGGGCATCTAGGTTGGCTCAATCGTTTGGCGTGCCTGCTCTCGTAATAGGATTAACTGTGGTGGCCTACGGTACAAGCACACCAGAACTAGCTGTAAGCACGAGGGCCGCTTTTACCGGGGAGTCTGAAATCGCTCTTGGGAATGTTGTTGGAAGTAATATCGCAAATATCCTTTTAATCCTGGGCTTATGTGGATTAGTTGCACCCCTGGTGGTTCACTCTCAGATTATAAAACTGGAAGTCCCAATAATGGTAGGTCTTTCAGCTTTACTATATCTTTTATCAATAGACGGCAGTCTGAGTCGGTGGGATGGGTTGTTGTTTTTACTTCTGGTAATTGTTTATACGATCTCAACAATTAGGAGGGGCCGCAGAGAGGGGAGTAGTGATTCTGCGGATAGGACAGAGTTATTCTCTAAAAAAGCAGAGACCCTACGGTGTCTAATTGGCTTGGTATTTTTAGTCTTTGGGGCAGATCTTTTTGTCGATGGTGCTGTGAATATCGCTCGTGCATTCGGAATTAGCGAGCTTGTGATAGGCCTCACCATTGTTGCGGTTGGAACATCCATGCCTGAAATTATGACATCTATCATGGCAAGTATAAGAGGTGAGAGAGATATTGCTGTGGGTAATGTTGTCGGCAGTAATATTTTCAACATTCTGGGTGTTCTGGGGTTGAGTGCCACTGTAAAAGAAATAACAGTCCCAGCAGAGGCTATCGGATTCGATCTTCCGATAATGATTCTAACAGCGGTACTCTGTATTCCTTTTTTTGTGGGGGCCACTCTGACCAGGTGGAGGGCCGGCCTGTTCCTAGCCTCTTTTATATTTTATGTGGCTTACCTTATTTTTAAATCCCAAGGGGGTATACAAGCACAATATCTTGAGGATTTCATCTTGCGATTTTTTGGTCCCTTGATTGTAATCACGGTTGTGGCAGTTAGTGCCCGAGCTTTTAAAAACA
>CAZWGK010000152.1:0-5910 GCA_964633685.1 uncultured Bdellovibrionales bacterium
CCGCACCGGGTTTTAAATCTAAATTTCTTAAAAAACGGTGAATCTTTTCTTGCAATGAAACTTTCTTACTTGATGCTCCAAATAAATAAGGAACTGAAGCAAATAAGTGTAAAAATTGGCGAAGACCTTGAGGCAATTTTCCTGCAAGCCTTGTAGCTTCATAGGTAAGATAGCCGCCGAACAGCTCATCCCCTCCATCCCCACTCAAAACCACTTTGACATGCTTGGCTGTAGCCTGACTCAAGAGAAAAACTGGTAACGCCGAGGAATCAGCGAGAGGCTCATCGCCGTGCCAAACTAACTGATTGATAGTCCTCTCTATATCAATTCGAGCGATATCTATATCAACTCTATTAAGCTCTAGGCCAAGCGGTCTGGCTATTTTAGCACTCTGCTCAACTTCGCTAAAACTTGCCTCTTTAAAATCAGCACAAAAAGCTGACAACTTAGCGGATCTTTCAGCCGCAAAGGCAGCTACTACACTACTATCGACCCCACCTGATAAAAATAGACCTACAGGCACATCGCTTCGGAGTCTTAATTTTATACTGTCACTCACAAGAGCAGCTAGGGTGCTATCAGAAATTTCATCTTTTGATTCGCCCAAAGAGGCTTCGAGAGAGTCGATAGAAGAGTATTGGTGCTCGGAGACCTTTCCGTTAGCACATTGAATGAAAAATCCCGGCCTCACTTTCAATATATCACGAACTCCTGTCTCTGTGCCTGGGATGTAGTTTAAAGACAAAAACTCACTGAAGGCTTGAGCTGATAATTCAACTGATAAACCCAAGGCTCTACGGTAGGCGACCAAAGATTTGACCTCCGAGCCAAATCCGATGCTTCCCCTGTCGACCGAATAATAAAGAGGCTTCTCGCCCATTAAATCCCTGACTAAAAACATCGAGCGCCGAGATTTATCATAGAGAGCAAAGGCGAATTGACCGTTTAACTTTTTAAAAGCTTCAACACCCCAACGTTTATATAGCTCAACAATAACCTCTGTATCTGATTGTGTTTGAAATCGATGCCCTATGAATTCAAGGTCTTTTCTTAATTCGAGATAGTTATAAATCTCTCCATTAAAGGTAATTAAGACTCCACCGCAGTGCGACCGCATCGGTTGGCCACCGCCAGCTAGGTCTATAATACTTAGACGGCGATGGCCGAATGTAACAAACCCCTCGGTCTCGATTCCACCGCCATCGGGCCCCCGATGTTTTAACGCTTCGGTCATTACTGTTACTAACTGAGAATCCCGGGAGGGTTCTTCAAATCGGTAAATTCCGGCGATTCCACACATAATTATCGGCCGTGGATCTGCCTAACAGAGTAAATATGGGTCTGACTTGTATGGTGATAAATTCTCATCAGTATTTCAGCTAAGATACCCACCACTAAAAATTGGAATCCAACTGTCATCATAAAGACAGAGAATAAAAGCAACGCACTGTGTTCCCAAACAGCTCCAATTCGACCTAAAAACCACAACGCCATAAGAATTGCAGAGATCAAAAATCCTGTTCCAAAAAAACAGAAAAACAACCTACCAAAGGCTCGAATAGGTTTGGTCAAATGATGAGTAAAAAATCCGAGAAAGAAGATATCTTCGAATACACCAAAAGTCCTTGAGAGCGAGTACTTGGAGCGTCCCATTGTCCGCGGATGAACTGATATAGAAATCTCAGCAATCCTGGCACCCTCCCTTGCTGCCAGCACTGGAATAAATCGGTGCAGCTCTCCAAATAGCTCTATCTTCTTTAATAAAGAGGCCTTGTAAGCCTTAAAAGTGGACCCAAAATCCTGCACTTTTACGCCACTAACCAATCGCATGAGGCCATTGGCTATTTTTGATGGAAGTCTTCTAATAATTGCGTTATCCGTGCGAACTTCTCTCCAACCACTGACTATATCAAAGCCCTCTTCTAGTTTAGCCAGAAATCGCGGAATGTCCTCTGGATCGTGCTGAAGATCACCATCCATGGTTATGATGATATCACCCTTCGCATGGTCGACTCCGGCTGCTATTGCACCTGTCTGGCCGTGCTTGCGAGCTAACTCAATTATTTTCAACTGTGGGATACTACTCTGCGCCGATAAAAGACGAGACAAAGTCGCGTCAAAGCTGCCGTCATCAACAAAAATCAACTCAAACTGTTTGGAAATTCGGTGAAAAACTTCAGATAACTTTTGAGCCAATACTGGGGCCGCATCCTCCTCATTATGAAGTGGAACAACCACC
The DNA here is from genome assembly GCA_964633685.1 of uncultured Bdellovibrionales bacterium. Lineage (GTDB taxonomy): Bacteria > Bdellovibrionota_C > UBA2361 > UBA2361 > J135 > JAWXBT01. The sequence goes on from CAZWGK010000152.1 coordinate 2,240, forward strand.
GATATCATAAGCTCTACCTAAATAAATTATATTTGATTATGCAGTAAATGGCCCTAAAGCCGTCTTTCCAGCCTATCTTTTTACCTTCAGCATAGGTTCGGCCATAATAAGAAATACCGACTTCGTAAATCGCGATATCATGCTTTTTGGCTACTTTTGCGGTGATTTCAGGCTCGAATCCGAAACGATTCTCCTCAATCTGGATACTCTGAATAATTTCCCGCTTGAATAATTTGTAACATGTCTCCATGTCGGTCAGATTTAGGTTAGTGAACATGTTCGACATTAATGTCAGAACCTTATTACCAATCATGTGCCAGAAATAAACTACGCGATGAGCCCCACCACCCATAAATCGGGAGCCAAACACAACATCGGCTCTGCCTTTAAGAATTGGGTCCATCAATATAGGATACTCTTGAGGGTCGTACTCTAAATCAGCATCCTGTATAATCACCAAATCGCCGGTGGCATGTTTTATTCCAGTTCTCAAAGCCGCACCTTTGCCTTGGTTGAACTCGTGATAAACCACCTTATCTACTTGAGACTCAAGCTCATTCTTCAATAGATCCCGCGTGCCATCTCTAGAAAAATCATCCACGATGATTATCTCTTTCTGTTTGACTGGACTCGCCTTAACGGCATCGATGATATTTTTTATAGTGTTACGCTCGTTGTAACACGGAATTACTACTGATAATTTCACGACAGACCCTTTAAAAATCCCAGGGATAAAAGATTATAAATACTGAGGGGTTATACCAAGATTAAGGTAAACGGGCTACCCTTCTGGTTAACTGCAAGGAGTGTCTAATTTAGCCAATACCAAATATAGAGGATTTGCAAAATTTTTAACCCGGAATCTTACGCTGATTACCAATAAAAATTGATTTGAGAGGACTCGTTTCTTGATGGCTTTGAGATTCACCGAGGTTTTCGAAGCCAACTAGATAAGAGAATTCTATCTTTTATTAGCGCCTCCTCTATCTCTTCTGATATGCGATTGGCCATTTGGCCTGCCGAATCTTTTCCAGATTTCTGACTCAGGGCTTCAGCTAAACTTTTGGAAAGGCTTATGCTCTGCCGAAACGTCTCCTGCTCCTCTACTGTGGGGGTTGTAAAAGGAACTCCATCTTCCCGGCGCTTCATGTGAAGTAGCTCGTGCATTACTACAACTATAAGTTTTCCATCAGTAGCAAAACATTCGGGGGCTAAGTTAATGATGTGTCTAAAGCTCCACTCCTGAGTAGTCTTTTTTATAGTCTCTGCAGAAATTGTAAAAGCGTCACCCTGGAATCCTTGAAATCCGACGACTTCTGCCAAGTGTGGGATGTCTGAAACTAATTCAAACGAGGCTCGCGGCTCCTGCTGTTGAAAAATAGAATCTAGAAAGTTACCCAAGAGAGGTTCCTGCGCAATATAATTTAACGCAATATCAAGCTTATCAGATACAAATTGCCGCCGCTCTGCATCCGACATCTTGTCTAACTTTCCTCGTACAGCCTGAGCCTCGACCGAAACTGAATTACTATCAGCGGGGGAAGGCGGTGTCTCCTCTCTGCTACAAGAAGAGACAAAAGAGCACAAAGCTAGCGTAATTACTCCTAAAGTTGGTGATGTCTTCTCTGAACTCGGCCCCAAGGTCATAGTTATCTCTGTAATTTCTTAAGACTCTTGAATTATGACCGGGGCTAGCGAGGTAATCAAATGAGTCGAAAAGCAGCTGAAAGCATTGACTAAATCAGCTCTAGCTGAACTCGTCTATAACAAAATAATTTACCCTCCGGGACTCAGGTCAATACCAGACAAAATAAGCCCCATTCTATCAGAGCTGCCGTACTGTCCCTTGCCGATTGGTTGCAATTTACTTTGTGGACTTTTATTTACTACCAGAGACTATAGCCTCAGAATCTGCGACCCTTGCCTCTTTTGTAACAACTAAAGACCCTTACCTATCTTTGGGGAAACTACCTGCGTTTAATAATCTCATAAAATTTCGTAATTTACTATTTTCATGCGACATGAAGCCGCTCTAAAGAAATAATATTTTTAAATGCATAAAAAATGCATTGTTTATTTTAAACATTTTACAGGTTATTTTTATGAATAAATTATCGGTTTTTATGTTGGTATTTTTGATAACTGGATTTGCAAATTTAGCATTCGCTGCCGGCAACCCAACTGGCGAGACAATCCAGGGAGATAAGGTTACGGGAAAGAAAAGTAAAATGGATTGCGAAAAGGCAGCAAAAATAGAGGCTGCTAAGGAAGCAATAAGAACGTGTGAGATTTTTTGCTCTCCACAAGCAATTGATGATGTAAATGTCGACCGAGATAGTGCAGTAGCGACCTGTAACAGCAACGGCAAACGATATGAAGGTGCGGCGACTATAAAACTCAGCAGATGCACCTGCACAGACTTTACAGTCACACCAACTGAAGACCACACCAACATGAACAATGATCCCATCTTTTTCTGACTCTAAAACTACCGGCTCTTACAAATAGAGGGATATACCTTGAGCAGGCATTAAGTATATCTCTCTACTTTACCCACTTCAGTAAAATTGTTCTCTTTTTATCGGCACTTTAAGAACCCTGGCCTAGATGGAAAACACCAACTGAGGAGGAGTCAAACTATAAGCGGGGTTCTGTCTGAAACGGTCATTACTCTAGGCTGTGTGTTGCCACACAACTCAAGCGACACACCCGAAAGCTCACGCGAGCAGCGATCTGTAAGCTTGCGCCTACCTGCTTTCCTATTTGGTCTTGCTTCGGTTGGGGTTTACCAAGCCAAAGAGTTACCTCTTTGCTGGTGAGCTCTTACCTCACCTTTTCACCGTCTCCAACCAACGCCTTGCGGCGCCGGTGGTCGTCTTCTTTTCTGTGGCACTTTCCCTGGGTCGCCCCAGGCCGCCATTAACAGCCAACCTGCTCTTCGAAGCCCCGACTTTCCTCTCGTCCCGAAGGACCAGCGACCATTCGCTCAACTCCTCCTCACTTGGTATTGCGCTCTTATACAAAACAGCTCACTTACTGAGTCTGCTCAGCAGCAGTTCCAGCCGGCAGATATAGTATCCTCGAACATCCCGGGCACTGCACTGGGCCTGGCCCTTTCGCTACCTTGAGCGCTACCTGAGGTACCAGCTTAATGTAACACCCTGAGCATGAATTTCCAACTAGGGGCACCACTGGATCCAGTGAATTTTTGCGGGTAATCCCCTCATATTTCTTTAAAAAATCCATCGGAATTTCAGCCGCCAAAGCCGCACGCTCAGCAGCTTTAGCTTTATGGTCTTCCTCAATTCGGGCCAATCTAATTTTAAGCCCCTCACTTATCTCCTGAATCTCTTGTTCTAATTTTTGCGCTGCACTTTTTAGGGGAGCAAGTTGTTTGTTTGTATCTTCAATCTTAGTAAGAACATTTAACAGTGCTTCCTCTCGTATATGCAACTGACGCTGAGTAGCATCAATCTCACGCCCTGCCGCCACCTGCGCTTTCTGATTGCTAAGATTGGCTAGAGACTTTCGACGGTCGTTGAGTTTTTCCTGTTGATATTTGAGATCAGACTCTTCTTTAGAATACTCTGTCTGGGTTTGATTTTTGATGGTCTCTAGTTTGAGAATCTCTGCCTGATTTTTTTTAAGGGCAGACTCTTTTGCTGTACGCT
>CAZWGK010000153.1:0-5882 GCA_964633685.1 uncultured Bdellovibrionales bacterium
TGAATCCAAATGGAACAAAGAATTTAAATTACTCGCCTGCTCCAACGCCTACACCAACGCCAAATCCCTAGTATTAAGTAGTCCCTTACACAGGACTATTCAATTACAGGAAATAAAAAGCCCTGGGGCCGCAGCAATATGGCTTCGGGGCCTGAGTTATTCCATTTTCACCGAGGCTTCTTTCGGTCGCTTTGCCCTCGTTTACCAGGGTTTGAATATAAAAACTAACTCCGTTCCCGCACACCTTCGTTTTTATCATAGCGAAATCAGTATTTTATAAAAATGCACCAAAAATGCAGGTACATCTATTTCCAATTGCAATTATTTTATTGGCATTGAAATTGCAAGCTGAAAACTAAATAAGAATGGAAGGAGAGTTTATGGTTGGATTCCACTTGCAAAGCTGGCTAAGCAAACAAAAAATAAAAAGTACTTTGGCACTTTTCCTAACGCTACTGCCTACTAGTAACGCGCTGGCTCAGTTCTCTATTGATAATACATTTCATGATGAACTAAAGGCCGTTGTTGCCCAAAAATTAGGAATCAACCCTAATCTAAACGACCCAAACTACATGATTCTGGAGGTAGACAATCCAGTCTCTAGTGACAATGGACAAAAGTTGGGAGCTACGGTGTCTGTCTGGTTAGGTGGCGCTTTCAACGGTTCGTTTCTCTCGTTGATAAGATTAGATGCGGCTGGCAATCCGGTAGGAATGGATATCAAGCAGCGACTCACTACCGTACCTAAAATTTCTAGACCGGAGGAGGTGTCACAATCCTTAGGGCCGTCGGACGATATTTCACCTGACATGGTGACCTTTGTTGATGATGTAGCAGTACAGGTTGCACGACAATATCTGCTTGATGTTGAGATAAAACCAAAGTCTGTTAACAACAATGGAGACATGGTCGTAAAAACCAGCAGATTCAAGGCCACAGATGATGGATCTTTCTTGGATCAGCTAGCAGGCGTAGGCTTAACAGCATTTAGGGCAAGGCAGGCCTTGTATTTGTCCGGCCAAACCACGCCTATCATATTAGCTCATCAGGACTACTCTAATAGATTAGCCTGTAGTGAGCCTGAACTTGCTTCTATTACGCCGATCGAGGGGTTAAATCTAATCGGACAAACAACCCAAAGGACTTTGAGTTGGACGGATCCTCAATACGGCTCTCAAACAGCAACATATTTTTATCCGGCAACATCTGCTTGCCAAGATGGCCCATTTACAAACTACGCTTTGGCCAGTGGGCAATCCCGACGACTTTTAGCAAATATGGCCCAACCACTATTTAAATACCGGGCGGGAGATCTAGGCTTTTACAATATGTATAATAATTCGGAACAGGTCATCCTAGAAACACCTGCCAACGCAAGTGGCACAGTAATAAAAACTGGTAAATCCCTGCAAGACTCCATGCCAGAGTCACAATTCGGCGAGTTCAATCTTGCCAAATACTCGCCCGATGGCGAATTCGGCATCTCACCCAGCGGAAGATTTATCGCCAGCTCCTCTTCCGTAGATCTAAACGGTCAGCCCCAGAATCGAATAGTCAGAGTTGATACCCTAAATAATACCGCTTTAATTTTGCCTGTAAGTGGCGCGCCGTCGAGCGAGTCCACGAGTCTCGCCTCGCCTAAAGTATTCAACGATGGAACCGTAGCGGGCACGACTCAGTGGTCAAACGGGGTAAAAAGAATGAATATTATTCTGCCCTCAGGTGTTCACCTGATTGGCTCTTATCCGGCCGATGCAACCAGCTGCGATGCGGCTGGAATCGCAAGAGGCAGAGTGTTTGGAACCTGTACAATACAAAATGGCTCTGGAACATCGGGGCCCATCGGTTACTTCTGGAATTATAGCTCAGCTGGTGTCTCTAGCCCGCAAAAGCTTAATACAATAGTACCTTTGGCAGCACAGGGATTCGACCCAAACTCCGCCCTGCCACTATATTCAGTAGGTCGAGCGGTGATATTTACAACCGCTTATCACCCTCAATTTGGATATCGACAAATCAGACTAATTTTGAATTAGTAACCTAACTTCTCTGCCCGCCCAATGCCCCGTGATATTAGGGAGCATCTTGGGCGGGCTTTATCAATAAAAACCGCTACTCCTCATCGCCCCCGAAGATCAGCTTAAGAAAACCGGCGAAGCCATCAGCGTCACAAAATTTCGTATTTTTGCACTATAGCCCCTCAAAAATGAGGCATCTGTAAACTCTATGCTATAACTTTTATGAATGCATAAAATATGCATTATTTAAACTTATCGGTTTTTATAGGGTTATATTATGTCTCTCTTATCTCGTTGTATTATGGCCGCAGCGTTCGGATTCATGGCAACTCAATCAGTTCTCTGTGTGCCTCAAATGGCTCATTCGGAGGAACTTCTGGAGATATCGATGAACTTTAAATCAACCGATGATATCTCATGGGAAGCGTTTGGCAGCCATTACGGTCTCATCAAGATATATGAACTAGAAGTTGAAACGCCCCTGGGAACCGAAGAGTGGTCCAGTATGGTAATAACTGGAGTTAATCCCCAAACTAGATTAGTGGTCGCGGCGCCAACTCTTGAGGCCTTGAAAAAAATGATTGAACTATCGGTCAATGGTGAAGATATCGATATGGAAAAGGAGGATATTTTAGTAATTGCAGAGAACATCCCTACCGGGGCTTTTGGGGGTAAGGGTAGTTATAAACCAGCCCCCTTCTTGCCCAGGTATTTTTTAGGTTTGTCAGGCAACACAAAAACAAAGAAACTGTATTCCGATGTTGATGATGACAACATAGACGATTACAAATTTAAACTGACCATAACCGGATTGGATTCTTCCATCCAGACCCGTCGCAGAGCACCAGCGACTAGACTTGGTGGCGGACTCATTGAGCCACAAGAGGGAGGGCTGTAAAAGCAAAATAATATGAGACAAAAATAACTAACTAAGCTGATTTGTGTTCTTGGCTTTGCGGCATTTCAAATGATTGCGTTCGGTGTAAATGCAAAAGCAGATAACCAGAGCGGATATCGATGAGATCTTGCAACTTCAATCAAGAATTGAAAATTGATATGCACGGAGATGATCCCAACTAATATAATCTGACACTGATTACCACAGGGTTGGGGTTGTAATCCTCGCTGAGACCTTCCAGGTCACCTTGCTGTGGACACAGCCAGTCCGATCCTCTCCGGACTGGTCTTTCTAGGAAACACCTCTGTCGGGAGCAAATTGGTGCTCTTCAACCAGGGCAGCATGGCCTCTGCTGCTATTCTGTGCCCAATCTCATTCGGGTGCCGATCTGCCCCAGGCATAACTTGAAGCCGATCAATCGGCATATTTTCATAAAAATTTGCAAGGTCAATATTTGGCACCTGCAATTTGTTCAGTAAATCACTCACTTTTTTATGGAGCGGATAAAATGGATATTCAATATTTACTGGGTATCCGAAAAGCGGAAACACTGCTGCTACTATCGGAACATTCTTCTCGCGCGCCAGCCCTACTATTTTTCGAAGAGGACGCCGAAAATTAGCCCAGGTATCTTTGCCTTCAAACAATTTAAAAAAGTACTCTTTATAGTCTTTATGACTCTGCGAATTTAAAATTCTAGTGAGCACAAACCCTAGAGATTTCCAGTGCCGCATAATTCCTGAATTAAGACTAGGATTACCCGTGTTCTCATCAACCAACAGACCTGTAGGCCTGTATGGTTTAATCTCAGGATCGTTTAGAGTTATCTGCAATAGAATTAAATCAGCGTCCTCTTTGAGTGCTCTTTCTACCACCTCTACTTCGTGAGAGGTTGAATACCGGGGCACACCGTAGTTTATAACCTCAACTTTAGGTTGCTTTTTATTGAGGTTCATCCACCTTTCTAGCCGTTTAGCAAAGGTATCGTCATATTGCATATACGGAGCAAACGAAAAGGAATCCCCCACCACGGCAATCCTAAAAGTATTAGGTCCCTTTTTAGCTGGATACTTGGCATCAGTTAATACTTCGGCAGACTCTGGCAGGTAATAAGTATTCGGGCGATCGCTCCAGAGTTTCGGCGGCGAATACAGAATTCGAAAGATGATTTCAAAAAGAAGCAAGGTCATCAGGATACCCCCGACAACCAACCCTAGTAGCAGCGCACATTTCTGCTTTGCTGAAAGCTCGGGCTCTAAATTAACATCGGCGAATTTCTTTGAAGCTCTTAACTGACTCATTTCAATAAAATACAGAATTTATTGGGATCAAGATAGTGGACCAGAAACCGTATTGATAACCTTAAGTCTATTACACAACGAGCACCTTTAACCGTTTGATCCGATTTGAAATTTGCCTATTGTTGGGGGTGGATGAGAATGCAAATACTAATGCCAGATTGAAAACATTCCTTGGTAATAACAATTTAATATTTGGAGATGTAACACCCAATCCCTACTAAGGGCTAAAAACCACCAGTTCCTAGACCTTGCGTGCCTCTGATATCCGCCAAAGGCCATGCCGAGGAGGTGCTGGTGAGGTTGAGGGAGTGGAGGGGATCTGCCTCAAGTCAGAATAAAATCAAATAGATTAGGAGTAGATGTCGATTGAAGAATCGCCAATAAGGTCTAACTAGTGGATTATGTGGTCGAACCTTTAAAGAATCAACAAAGATCTTTAATTATTACAGACACTTAACGCTATCGCCCTTGATTTCGAGGCTTTAACTATTTTCAAAATAGATCTTTAGGACACAGTCACAATTCTTTTTGGTATAACATTAGGGTGATAGCACAAATAAAATCTGTCTAGAGATTGAGCTAAATGGGAGTTGATTTATGACTAAAATAGAGAATTCTGGTAATAATATTCAGAATCAAAGTGGTGATAGTTTGAGAAGCTTGGAATCCTATACGATACCATGTTCGGAAAGAGTTATGGATGAGAAAAAAATAATAGAAGATATAATCTCGGGGAGTTTGTACAAGGACTTAGAACTTGCCGAAGATCTGGAATGCCTTTTAGAGTCACCCGTCGAGCCTTTACTCGTGAAACCTGAGTATTTATTGTGGCTAGAGGAGGTCAACGACAGAGTAAATGCCTTACAAGAACTCAAAGAAGCTTTATCAGCTCCCTCTCTTGAAAATATCACCGAAGAAAGAAAAGACCAATTAAGCGCTATTATCTGCAGAATAGGGAATCCAGCAATGGCGTCGCGCGTGACAGGCCTGGTTGGACAGTTAATAGGAAGCCCATTGGTAAACCGAGCCCAGCAAGAAAGCCCTTCGAATCGGATGGACGGTCGGAATTGGGATGAAATATACGGATTGGATCTAAAAATGGGTCTGGATAAAAAATTCTGCCAAATGTTAAATTTTGGACAGCCCAGAGAGGGCCATGCCGAAGGTACGATTCAGGCCCATATAGACGAAATTAGTTCTAATCTCATGGAGGTGGTTAAATTTCTCTGCAGTAAAAATAAAGCCGAGCCAGGAATAAGCAGGAGCAATCTGGAGGTCCTCAAAATCGTAATATTAAGCCATGATTCATTCAAAAGTGAGGCACAACCAGGCGTCGGAATTAATGATCCACGTAGTCATGCATCTCTAGCTCGAGAATACGTAGCGAAATATACTTCCGATAAAGATATTTTAGAAATGATCCAGAGACATGATGAGCCATATGCAATCTATAAAAAATTTAAAGAAACTGGAAAGATACCCACTGAACGACTGCAAAAGTTAGTTAATTCAATAGGTGATTGGGATACTTTTCTTATTTTTCAGACAATAGATAATGTAACACCCTCAAAACTGTCAAAAGCCGACGCAGAGCATGTTTGCTGGTTCGTGGAAGTAAGTTCTGAATTTAAAAAGCCAAGAATGGATCACATCGGCATCTATAAT
>CAZWGK010000154.1:0-1616 GCA_964633685.1 uncultured Bdellovibrionales bacterium
ATGGAAGGATTGGGGGAGATTTCACAACTGCTCAAAAGGTTCGAAGAAATCAACCAGAAATTTAGCGATCCTAATCTCGATCCCGATCAGATGCAGGCTTTAATAGATGAGCAGGCGAAGGTTCAAGAGAAAATTGAAAATGCAAATGGTTGGGAACTAGATCATACCCTAGAGGTAGCCATGGATGCCCTGCGCCTTCCACCAGCGGACTCTGGCGTAGAAAAACTCTCTGGGGGAGAACGACGTCGCGTTGCTCTGTGCAAACTACTCCTTCAAAAACCTGACATACTTCTCCTTGATGAGCCGACTAACCATCTAGATGCTGAATCCGTCCAATGGCTCGAGCAGTTTCTAAAAAATTACGAAGGAACTGTTATCGCCGTAACTCACGATAGGTATTTCCTTGATAATATTGCCGGATGGATATTAGAGCTAGACAGGGGGCACGGAATTCCCTGGAAGGGCAACTACACTTCATGGCTAGAACAAAAACAGAAGCGGTTAGAGCTTGAGGAGAAGCAGGAAAATCAACGGCAGAAGACTCTCCAAAGAGAGCTTGAGTGGATCAAAATGAGCCCACGAGCCCAACAGGCTAAAAGTAAGGCTCGTATTGCTGCCTACGAAAAAATGCTTAATTCAGAGACATCTCAACGAATTGACGACCTTGAAATTTACATACCACCAGGCCCTCGCTTGGGAGATGTTGTAATCGATGGTCAAGATCTCTCGAAATCTTTCGGAGATAAGCTCCTATTCGATAAGTTCTCATTCTCTTTAAAGCCAGGAAGCATCGTTGGAATAATCGGCCCCAACGGTGTGGGCAAGTCGACCCTTTTTAAGATGATGGCGAACCATGAAAAGCCAGATACCGGCAGTGTTAAACTAGGAGATACTGTAAAGCTGGGGTTCGTTGATCAGATGAGAGACGATCTCAACCCTAATAAGACTGTCTGGGAAGAGATCACAGGTGGTCACGATACAGTAAAACTCGGCTCAAAAGAGGTGAACTCAAGGGCTTACTGTGCTCGATTTAATTTTACCGGCACCGACCAACAGAAAAAAGTAGGTGTGCTCTCCGGAGGAGAAAGAAATCGAGTTCACCTGGCTAAGTTACTTAAAGGTGGAGCCAACGTTCTGCTGCTTGACGAACCTACAAACGATCTTGACGTAAATACGTTGAGAGCACTAGAGGATGCTCTAGTTGAATTCGCTGGCTGCGTTCTAGTAATCAGCCACGATCGTTGGTTCCTAAACCGAATCGCAACTCATATTATGGCGTTCGAAGGAGACAGTAGTGTCGTTCTAGTAGAAGGCAATTTCCAAGAGTACGAAGAGGACAAGAGGAAGCGTTTAGGCGAAGCCGCAGTACAACCTACTCGAGTAAAATTTAGAAAGCTAACTCACTAAGTTTTATCGGATATCGGAATATTCTTGCGGAGCCTATCTTCAAGGCCCTGAACGGTTTCTGCGAGACCCCGGGTAGCTTTATCTATGGCCTCAAGGGCTTCTTGCTCATCCAGACCACGATCCTGCTCGTGGGCGGTGCTGCCGGAGTCTGGCTGTTTTATGTCCAGCATCAGTTTGAGGACACTTACTGGGATCAGGACTCGGATTGG
>CAZWGK010000154.1:1626-4591 GCA_964633685.1 uncultured Bdellovibrionales bacterium
CCTCAAGGGCTTCTACAGTTATCGGGGAGACCTCCTTCCCGGCCTTGGCTACGTAGATCATAGCTACTATCTGCTGGAGCGGATTATTGAGGTCATTTCGAAGATCAGCACCGATTTTTTTGAAAGGGTCTTCTTTCGGTGCTCTCGGATTAGAGTCAAAATACTTATGAGCATCATGAGCCCGTCCAAACTTATTTATTATCCGCATCTGCTCTGACTCAGGAGCCCCCACAATTACTAAATCTGGAGCTGGAGAGAGTGCCTCGCAAACCGGAACCAACTTCTCTACTCCACCATCTGGCAACATCGGACTAGATACAACCACATCGATGCGACGCTTCTTAAGTAGCCAGACAGCAACCTCCACTCCCGGCGCATACATAATTGAACATAAAGGCATCTTGGTGGTTATAGCCAAAGTTATCTCCTTGGCCATAGCAGCACTAGAATTAATTACCAAAACATTGTAATCGGCGACCTGGGATTTGATTGGAGACATAAGAGATGTCGGCTTATCAGAGTTAATCACAAGAAAGCGCCTCTTTATCGAGTTTCTAAGACCCGAATCAGAATAAGCATTCTTGGCGTAAACGACTCCCATCCTATCTATAAGGATGCAATCCTTTATGGATTTGGTGCGATGGCACTAAGAATTAATTAACCTTCCGCGGCGGTGGTTGATATATTTAAGTTTGCAACTCCGGATTTCTTCAGGGTATCAATAACAGAAACCACTTGCTGGAACGGGCAATCTCTGTCTACCGCGATGCTAACTTGATGATTCTTATTCGCACCCACTAGTTTTTTGATTGTCTCAGCAAGGGTGTTAATATCAGTCGTTGTGCCATCTAAAAACAAAGCACCATCTTTCATCACTGTGATAGTTGATTTTTTAACATCCGAAGAGGCAGCTGCTCCCGCAGAGGCAGAGGGTAATTTCACCTCAATTTGATTTTGAGAAATCAAAGGAGTGGCCACTATAAAAATAATAAGCAGCACAAGAATGACATCAGTAAACGGGGTGATGTTGATTTCAGCTACTAACTGACTATTCCTACGATTACGAGGCATTCTACTTAGCTCCCTTTAGTAAGGTAGCATCGGCAATGCTTCTTAGCTCAGAGGCGCAGAGCTCCATCTCGGTAACAAAATTAGAGATCTTTTTTACAAAGTAGTTATAAGCCATGACAGCAGGTATGGCGACAATTAGTCCAGCGGCAGTACAGACCAAAGCCTCAGCAATGCCACCTATAACTATATTAACTCCACCACTTCCAAGATTTGAAATATCACGAAAAGTCTTAATAATGCCCCAAACAGTACCGAGCAATCCGACATAAACGGCCGTGCTACCAATTGTTCCCACGATTCCAGTTCGCTCTTCTAATGAGGAGGTTTCAATTATTATCTCTCGCTCCATAGCATCCGATACCTGCTTAGAATCAAGTTTGGCGGCGTCTAATCCTGCTACGATCACAGAGGAATATGGAGATGGCGATTCGCGACATATACTCAGAGCACCGGACAGATCCCCGCCAATTAGACACTGCCTAACCGCTCTCATGAGGTCTGATCGACTATATTTTGATTTACTTCGATAATACCAGAGACGCTCAATAATAACGGCAAGGGAGAGGACTGAGCAGGCTATCAAAAAGTACATGACTGAGCCGCCAATTTTAATCGCTTCAACTAACGAGAAATTTTCAAGCATGGAACTTCCTCCAACCGTAATTTTGTCGGCGATACTACAACGATTCTCTATTAAGGGGAATAAATTTGACTAGAAAACCTAGAAAAAACGGTCTTTTACTACCTTATGCCCTTAATCTCTGAGTTAATTCGCGATAAACATCCTCTTCGGTGGCGAACTCATTAGTGCCCACCTCAAAGGTCATAGAGAGTCGGACATGTGGACCAGATTCATCCCAAGGGACTGAAACCACTCCCATCTTTTTAATTAGAAAGTCAGAGAAGCTTTGAGCAGAGGCAAACTTCTCACCACGCCACTCTGTTGGCACCTCTAGATAAAGATAAAAAGTTCCACCAGGCAAAGATGCTTTTAATCCTGCACCCTTTAAGATCTCAACAACCCGAGACAATCGGCTTTTATATTTCTCACAGTTTTTAGCAAGAAACGAAGCGGAGCGATCAAGGGCTTCGCATCCCGCCTTCTGAATAGCAATAAACTGGCCATTATCTGTGTTATCTTTTGCTAATGCATACGCTTTGACTAAGGGAGCATCACCTATCACGAATCCTAAGCGATAACCCTGCATGTTGTAACTTTTAGAGAGTGAGTAAACCTCTAGACTACACTCCCTTCCTCCAGGTACCTGCAATGGAGAGCAGAATGGCTTGTCAAAAGAAAGGTCAGCGTAAGCTGCATCTTGAACCAATAAAAAATTATGTTTGTGAGCTAAATCAATACACCTCTTATAAAATTCTAAATCAGCGGTCGCACCTGTGGGGTTGTTTGGATAATTTAAGAGTAAGAGCTTTATTTTTTTATCTTTTGCAATCCGCTCCAACTCTGAGAGATCAGGTAAAAAACTCTTCTCGCGCCTTAACGGTAACTTTTCAATTTTAGCCCCCAAATACTCAACCATGGTTGGCAAAACTGGATACCCTGGAGTTGTTGAAACTACGGTCTCGCCAGGGTTTACAAAAGCCAGGGGAATCTGAGCCAGCGCGTTTTTTGCTCCCATGCAATGAACCACCTCGGTCATTGGATTAAGGGCCACCCCTAAAAGGCGATTAATGTAATTAGAAACAGATACCTTGAAATCATCAATGCCGTTATTAGGGTACAATCTATTCTCTTTTTTCTTGGCTGATGCATAAAGCGCCTCGATTATATTGTCAGGAGCACGCTCCTCAGGCTCTCCCACTCCCATGTCAATCAACTTTACGTGCGGATTGGCGGACTTAAACTCCTTCTTTGCATTCTCAATCAGGGTGAATT
>CAZWGK010000154.1:4601-5805 GCA_964633685.1 uncultured Bdellovibrionales bacterium
ACCAGCGTTTCAACCTATTTTTATATCTAGTTATGATGAATTTAAAAACTTTTTGCACTAATCCAAACTCGGCGCCACCGATTCTAGCTGAATAAAGGGCCTGAACATCGAACATACGTATCTCCTGCTACTCCTCTTTTTTATCGCAAATAGGTCGGCATTGGGAAATATTTTTAGCAAAAAGCTAAATAGCCAACTCAATTCCCTGCAAGTTGGCCTGAATGGAAGAGCTACCACCGTAGCTGTTAATATCAGGTTTAAAGACTAAATTTACTTTATTACCGCACTTGATAGCCGGATGCTCAATTTGGCGCCATAAGAACCCCGTAATAGAGCGGGAACCATCAGAAAACTGAACTTTTAAATGAGATCCTTTGAGAATTGTGACTTCCTTTACAGTCAAGCCTTTAGCCATAAGTTGAGGCGATGCGTTACCGACACCGAATGGCTCAAATCCTTGCAGCTCCTTAACGGAGGATACCTTTAACTCAGAGAGCGAAATTTCTGTATCAGCCCAAACCGTGGGCTCCCTTTCTATTCGCTTGAGAACCGATTCGCACTCAGCTGTGAAAGCCTGGGCAAAATCATCGACCTTCGAAGCTTCCAAAGAAAATCCTCCAGCTCCCTCATGTCCCCCGCATTTAATCAGAAGGGATTTTAGCTTGTGAAGCGTCTCAACAACACTAAAACCAGGAATTCCCCTAACCGAGCCTTTAAGAATACCGTCTTTATCCATTCCCATAACGGCAGCCGGTCGATAGTAAGCCTCAACTAATCTCTGAGCCACTAATCCAATAACGCCAGTGTGATATTTCTCATCCCAAAGAACCAACCCCGATGGCACCGCACCGTGCTTTTCAATTTCAGCGTGGGCACGTTTCTTAATCCTCTCTTCGGTCTCTTGTCTTTGCTTATTTAAGCGGTCCAATCGACTTGCAATACTAGCGGCTCTCTTAGAGTTCTGAGTTGTCAATATCTCCACCACTATTTCGCCATTAATCATTCGACCAGCGGCATTTATGCGTGGACCGATTCCGAAAGAGATATGGTGACAGCTAACTTTATCTTTAACTCCGACAACATTTTTTAGAGCTACTAAGCCAACCCTCTTTGTTGTCTCCATTAATTCTAATCCGCGACGAGCGATAATTCGGTTTACACCGATAAGAGGTACCATGTCGCAGATGGTACCGAGGCAAGCCAA
>CAZWGK010000155.1:0-5779 GCA_964633685.1 uncultured Bdellovibrionales bacterium
GAAGCTCTAGCGATGAGTGATCGCATCGCTGTTATGAACCAAGGGCATTTTGAACAGGTAGGCACGGGAGAGCAGATCTACGAGATTCCTCGAACTGCATTTGCTGCCAAGTTTCTGGGCTCAGCTAATATTTTTGATGCAGACGTATTGTCAATTAATGATCATGAAATTCAAATGGTAACCTCTTTGGGCACCATATTTTGTGCTAAGGGAGATAACTCTAGAGCTTTATCCTCGAGAACGTCGTGTAAAATAGCTCTGAGACCAGAGAAGATAATCCTTGAAAGGTCCAAGGGTGAAAATAGTTTCCCAGTAAAAATTGACGAGCTAGTTTATATTGGCTCTGAGACCCATTATGTACTTCGAGCAGGTGATACTAAATTTGTAGCCGAGTCCATGAATGTTCAGGTCGGGCCTCAAGGCTTCAATTTAGGTGAGAGTTGTTTCGCAACGATACCATCGGGAGCATTTATCGTGTTGGAGGACTAAGTGAAAGATAACCCCTCTAGCAGTAATAAAACTTTTTTGCTGATACCTGCAACGGTTTGGATATCTACTTTTCTTGTTTTACCACTTATAGGCCTAGGGATTCTCAGTTTCATGACTCGCTCTGGGTATGGTGAGATTGGACTGCCGTGGACATTAGATAATTTTAAAAGATTTGCAGGATTTGGATTCTTTGGCTTTGATCCAGTTTATCCACTAATTTTTGGTCGAACTTTTTTGCTAGCTTTATTCACAACGATTATTACCGCCACTCTTTCTTTACCGTTAGCGTTTTTTATCGGAAGTCTTTCAGGGCGGTGGCGGGCAATCGCATTGATTTTAGTGATAGTCCCATTTTGGACAAATCTGCTAATTCGGACCTATGCCTGGCAGATTCTTTTGGCGAATGACAGTGTAATAGCCGGTATTTTAAGGACACTAGGTCTGCTTGCCGAGGGAGAATCTTTGGTGCCTAGTTTGGGAGCCATTTATATTGGCATGATTTGTGATTTTTTACCTTACATGGTGTTGCCGGTCTACGCCTCAGTAGAGAAAGTCGATTGGCGGTTAGCCGAAGCGGCCCGTGATTTAGGCGCCCGCGGTGGC
Source organism: uncultured Bdellovibrionales bacterium (assembly GCA_964633685.1). GTDB lineage: Bacteria > Bdellovibrionota_C > UBA2361 > UBA2361 > J135 > JAWXBT01. Next base: position 1,093 of record CAZWGK010000155.1, read on the forward strand.
AGTGTTTTTAGGCATGCGATTTGGCCTCAGATAGCGCCCGGAGTTGGGGCAGGAATATTCCTTACATTTGTGCCAGCACTGGGTCAGTATGTGGTGCCTGATCTCCTGGGTGGTGCAAAAACAGCGATGTTGGGCAATACAATCGCACAGCAATTTGGGGCGAGTCGTGATTGGCCTTTTGGTGCCGCTATCGCTCTTGTGGCTATGACTCTCATCCTGATGGGACTATGGATCAAAACTGTATTTGCTAGAAAGCAGGAGGCTCAATGAAGCGTCATCGAGGCAAGTTAGCTGCGGTTTCAGTATTACTCTATTCATTTATATATTTGCCTCTTTTGGTAGTCGTAGTTTACTCCTTCAACGCTGCAAAGTTTGGGGCAGGGTGGCGTGGTTTTACGACTAAATGGTACGGGGTCTTGTTTCAAAATGAAGTTGCACTTCAAGCGGCGCTCACCACCATTAAATTGGCTCTGATCAGTACAACTGTTGCAACAATCTTTGGTACGATGCTGGGATTGGGACTAACGAGAAATCAGACTCGAGGGCAATCTCCTGCTATTACCAAATTAGCAAATGGGCTGCTGTATCTTCCCATAACCGTTCCAGACATCCTAATTGCAGTCGGATTGGTCGCGTTCTACGGGTTAATTCGAGACACCTTTGGATTAATGACTCTTGGGTTTTGGACAATGGTGATATCTCATATAACCTTCGAGATTCCGTTTGTGGCGATGGTTGTCAAAGCACGACTGCAGGGACTTAACAAAGCATTGCCAGAAGCGGCAGCTGATTTAGGGGCTACTTCTTGGCAAACATTTAGATTCGTGACTTTTCCGCTGATACTACCTGGTGTAATTTCGGGGGCTCTTCTCGCGTTTACGGTTAGTTTAGACGATTTTGTAGTTTCATTTTTCACCACTGGGCCAGGTGCCACAACTTTATCAATTTTAATTTACTCCTCTGTTAAACGTGGTATTAGTCCAGAGATTAATGCTCTTTCTAGTTTAATGATCTTAGCCTCCGTGGTGCTGACCATAATTGTGGCCAAGATATCGAAACGTAATGGTGGAGTTATGCCAGTGGGGCATTAAGATTTAATTGGAGAAATCATGAGAAAACTATTGAGTGCTTTCGCTTGTCTTTTAGCGACCTCGGTTTATGGCGAGGATTGCAAAATGAATCTTTTTATCTGGAGCGAGTATATTGATCCAGAGATTATTAGTGATTTTGAAAAGGTTCATAAATGTAAAGTAATTGTGGATCTGTTTGACGACAACGAAAGCATGCTGGCTAAGCTCGATGGCGGTGGAAAAGCTTTGTACGACATAGTGGTGCCTTCGGACTATATTGTGACTGCATTAAGAAAGAAAAATCTCTTAGCACCTCTTCGAAAAGAGAATATTCCTAATTTTAAAAACATCGAGGAAAAATTCATTAATCCTAGTTATGATCCCAATAATACTTACACGGTTCCATATCAGTGGGGCACAGTAGGTATTTATCTAAGACGCAAACCAGGCAAGGAGATCGATGAGAGTTGGGGTATTTTGTTTGATCCCCAAAAACACTACGGCTCTTTTGCTTTAATGGACTCAACTAGAGAAAGCATGAGTGCCGCTCTGAAATATTTAGGGCAGAGTGTGAACTCTGTTGATCCAAAAGTTTTGGTCCAGGCTAGAGACCTGCTTATTGATGCAAAGGCCAGAGCGACGGGGTTTGAGGGTGGCGTTGGAGGCAAGAATAAAGTTCTAGCAAAGGGAATAGACATCGCAATCGCCTATAATGGTGATTCAGTGAGAGGGATGATCGAGGATGCAGAGACTTATTACTTCGTTCCAAAAGAGGGGGGCGAGATGTGGGTTGATAATTTGGCGATTCCAGTAGAGGCTCCTCATAGAGATATCGCCGAGAAATTCATTAACTACATTCTCGATCCTAAAGTCGGTGCAAAACTGTCTAACTTCAACCAGTATGCGACCCCGAATAGAGAGAGTCTTCAGTACATAAAGCCAGAGGACTTAAAAAATAAGGCGATATACCCAACGCCAGAGGTAATGGCTAAGCTCGAGTTGCTTCAGGATTTAGGAGAGAACGCTCGGATGTTTGACGAAATATGGACTCAGGTAAAATCGAGATAGGAGCATCTTAAATTCGCTATAGGCTAATTTATATGGCTTTCATGGGGCATATCTCTAGAGTCATCTTTTGAGCTACAATACTGAGGCATGAATCAAGAGAACAACGAAGTGGAATCTTATAAACTGGTGGCCTATAGCGTCGCCTCAGGCTTTGATTTTAAGGCGCTACCATCACAGTTGGAGCAGCGGGATAACCGTATTCATAGACCTGAAGGTTGCGAAATCTATGAGCTCGGCTTCACCAAGAAGGTTTTTGTTTTCCCCTACGCTACAGTGGTATTTTTCAATGTTCCTGAAAGTGAGCATGCAGAGTACATGCGTCGGTTGGGGGCGCCAATCACTGATACCACTCAGGCCCGGTCTTATTCGAAAGATGATTATACGATCAGAGTTGAGCACAATACTTTAGACGTTGAAATCGATTTTGCGATCCTGCCTGATATTGAACTACGAAAGATTTTGCTAGTAGCCCAATTAGTTGCCCAATCTACGGCCTTACAGCTTATTGAATGGCAGGTTGAGAAATTTCTCTCGGAATCAGAGGATATGACCCGTTTCTTGCGTCGCTTTGGTGCCGTGCGTAAGGGAAGACGCGATATTTTGCAGTTCATCGGAAATAGCTTGGTGACTCGCCACAAAATTGTGAGGCAGCTCTCGCTCTTTAATCGACCGGATGTTACCTGGGAAAGTGATGAGCTCTATGAGCTGTATGATCAGATGATTAAGATCGATATTTTTGATGTCGAGCAACGAGTCGATAATGTTGAGAAGATGTTGGAGCTGTGTGGGGATGTAACAGATCTGCTTTTAGAGATAAGTCACACCAAGAGAGCCGAGATGTTAGAGCTGATTATAATTTTCTTAATTTTAATAGAAGTTGTGAGAGCATTTTTCCATTAAATATTACTTGCCGCGATTCTTTTGGGCACGCTCAAGAATTTTTCTGGCCTCTGGAGTATCTATCTCTCGTAAGGCATAGGCCGCAGAGCTCTGCACTCCTACGTTTTCATCATAAAGCAGTGCCCCAATTCTTTGGGTTGCGCCTTTTGCATCTTCCCCGCATTTAGCAAGTTCAAGCAGAGCTTGATTTTTATCTGAGGCTTTTGGGCTATATAATTTTTTTGTGTTTGCCGAAATTTTGGGGGCATCGCAGCAGCCCCAAAGCAAAACGGATATAGCTAACTTAAAGAGTTTCATACCCTAATATTATTACGAGAGGGGAGAACGATCGCCAGGGTCTTTTACTTCAAGCGTACAAGTTCGGGCACTTGGGTTTCGTATTCGCCCCAAGGCTCTCCAATATGGCTTGCCGCGAGACTACGGTAATCATCTCGACCATATTGATTAGAGGTGCATTCGGTAAAGAAGTACTCTTTTTGGTTCCAGGGAGCCTTAAAAGACTTACCTGTGAACTGACCAGCGATTCCAATTGCAACATGGTCTGAGTAGTTTAGGAGCACGCAGTCAATATCTGCAGCAAGCAAGAGACTCGCTGCGAGAATTGCTGCATCTTCGCAATCTCCGGCCCCAAGGAGTGTTTCGACTGGATATCTAACATATCCAGTTCGGCCGAACTGCTCTGCTTTATCGTAGTAAACATGTCGGCGCACGTAATCAACAATCTCCAGAGCGGCCAGATCAGGGGTTGGGCATCGAGCTGCTAGTAATCGACCAAGGTCTCGAATCAAAGGTTCTTCGGGGGTTATATATTTCTCAAAAGCGCCACCTTGGCGGGGTAACGATCGGTAATAATCGACCAATTTAAGTGGCATCTCTAAAATACGGTCCTGATGATTCTCGTCTTTGTAAAGAAGCACTGGTAGGCAAGAATTATGGATATCTCCACCTTTATGGACTAGGGGGATTGGTCCATCTCCGGCCAGCCCTTGCCATCTGGCATACATGTATGCCTCTTTTGAGGCAAAGCCGCCTGCCATAAGAATTAGTGCCCATGAGGCTTTTCGATAAAAGCTAAATCCATCCCGCAAGCCAGCAACTTCATTTTTAAGGGCATTTATTTGAGATGTGTGAGATGTTTCTGAGAGGCCATCTGATGGAGCCTCCTGCTCGGCCTGATTGTTTTTTTGTTCTGGATTCATCTGGGCAATTCTCCTTATAATCGAGCCCGTATTCAAGAGTTTTGATAAAATTTACTAGAAATAGTGATGTTGATGTAACCTTCAGGAACTACAAGATGACCCATAATAATAGTGTCGACCCCGGATCTTTATCTAAATTGTCTGAAGCCGTTGAGATATCAGGTGGGAAGCTCGGCAAAACTCTTTTTAATCTTGACTCTTTTAGGGGAGAGATTCAGCAAAGTCTGAAAGATCCTAAGACATTTTGGGCAGATAGAGCCAAGAAGAATCTGCTTTGGAAGAGACTCTGGGATACTACTCTTGAGTATGACTACAACGAAGCCAAGATAGCATGGTTCCTAGGGGGAAAGATTAATGTATCCGAGAACTGTCTCGATAGGCATCTAGCAGAAAGAGGGGACCAGGTGGCGATTATCTGGGAGGGCGATGAGCCATCAGAGCGTCGGGCAT
>CAZWGK010000156.1:0-5710 GCA_964633685.1 uncultured Bdellovibrionales bacterium
AAAGAATTTGTAAGCACTGAATGTAGAAAATTTCCTGAACTACACCATAGATCACGATGGCTAAAAGAAAACTCCCTGTTATTAAAGAGAGGGCTAGTTTGTTTGGAGGCAAAGCGTCCTGACTTTTTAAAGTTAAAATGACTGTTTTTAGTGTTGAAAAGATTAGATACAGGATGCAGATTAAGCCTATCGCTCCAGTGCCTGAAAATATCTGAAAATAGAAATTGTGAGCACTTCCGTGAAAAGGAAGATCGTATTTTTTATGCAGTAGTCCAGTCTCATTTGAGATTTCATCTACATATTGAAGCCCAAAACTCTCTATCCCGCCTCCGAAAATAGGATGCAGTAATCCTAAGGCTGTGCCGGCCTTGAAATACTCGGTGCGGTCCTGTGTTTGAGTAATTTGTACAACTCGATCTGTATACTTCTGAATCTGAGTTGAGGCTGAGTCCGTTGAGTAAAGTTTTACCAAGGAGATACTTATGATGATAGTGATTGGAAGAGATATAAGAATTTTTCGAAAAGTCTTTCTAAAAATCGATCTGAAAACGGGAGTGATAATTTGTTCTCTAGCCCGTAGAACATGAATAGCGCTCCAAATTCCTATAAGAGTCAAAGGATAGGATATCCAACCGCCTCTCTGGTAGGTCAGGATCAAGGCATACTCGCCAATTATCATGGTGCCCAAGCAGAGAGTGATTTTGAGCCAGTTGCGAACGGGTAAAAGCATAAGGCTGATCACAAAAGGCATGCCAAAAGTTAAGTATTCAGCGTACCACCCAGAGTGACCAAAGAATGATTGCAGTCTAAACTGAACCCCACCGGCATTTACTTGAGGATCTAATTCGCGAATTCCGAGCAGACTTAGAAAATCAAAGTAATCTAGTAGTCCTAAGATTATTGAAATAATAACACCAGTAACTATATGGAATGATAGCCCCTTCAAGAAGAGTGGATTTTGCTTTGCCGATCTAAAAACAAAACGACCAACTGACAATGCTAATCCGAGATTAATGACTGCTGTAATTGGATAAAAATACTTTAGCTCGTCAGCCATCAACAGGCGCGCAAGCGTTATAAAATAATCGCCGAAGGTGTCCATCCTAACGAATGAAGAAAGGGGGTCTATCGCAGGATGAGATAAATGAGGGATCAATGACATAACACCGATCCCCAAATAAAGGTAACTAATCCAGATGATTTTATTTGCCCAATCAATATTAACCTGCCGTTTGAGAAGGTCTCTCAAATTTTGACAAAAAATAAAAATGGAACAGGAGAGAGTCAGGCCAAGGTATTGGTCAGTGCCCGGTTTGTTTCCAAAGATAGGCAGGACCAAGAATAAAAGATTAAGGCTCCTTGAGGGATAAAGAGCGAAGGGTATACAGAGCAGGAGATAAAGTATGGCTTGGGGTAGTTCTGTATATTTAATGGTTGCAAATACTATTGACCCAGAGAGTGCTAATTCAATCAGTGTTAATATGAAGTTGAAAATCAGCGACATGATAAGAGCGGTGTTTCTGTGAAATTTAAAGCCCAGGATTCTAAAGTAATCTACAATTATTTAATAGTTCTGGTCCACTAACACAACTCAGGTTTTAAGCTCTAATCAAATGTAAAGGGGACCATCTTCTCTTGCCTAATAGAATCAGTCCTTGGGGGAGCTGTGAGGAGTCTGTGTTCACGCTCTCTTTCGGCCTCCCGAGAACAGGCCGCCAGACCTCTGCTCGCATCTGTACCGCAGTCAGCAAATACGCCCGCCTTTCTATTTAAGAATATACCTAGCCCCAGTCGTTCAAATTGGTCTGGGAATATCGCTCCTAATACGAACATTACAATCAAAAGCACCATCCCCGCGGTAATTGAGATGATACTTACTTGAAGAGATTTACTCGTTTTTAGGGCAGAAATGCTTATCATATCTATTAATATCGGTGGATATTAGTTAGGTGTAAAGCTCCATTTTGCGCAGCTTTAACCAATTTAAATATACCCCTGGGAGGAATCAACGCTCTTTGATACCCTCGACTTGTCTCCTATAAGGATAAAAGTTGTATGGATGTATCATTTTGGGCTGTGGCCACACCTGAAATCTCTTCGGTGCTTCACTTTGCACCTAGAAGAGAAAGTTCTGAGCCTTATCACCTGTCAATAAGGACCCCGATCGGTAGCGAGTTTAAAAGTCTAGAGATCTCAGTTCCTGGGGAGGCGGCTCTGCATCTTGAGCTAAATAATATTCTAGCTGAGATTTTACCGGATAATGGGATTCGTCATGCCCAGATCGTTGTAGGAGCAGTCGAGCCAGGCGAAGTTAGCATGCGGCTAATCTCTGATAGCGGGCATCAAATAGTTCAGCCTATGTCCTCTGTAAACTCGAATAGTCCATTTTTCGCACCCAAAAGTTTCATGAAGGGACAAACGTCGTTAGTTGCGGTATCAGCCCCCGTCGCAACTCCAGTGGAGGCGGTGCTTCGTCTGATGGCTCCCGGTCGAGCCCCGGAGGTTGTTGTGCCTCTAAACCCAGCGCAGACAAAAATTGTCAATTTACAGACTGATTTTGTCGATGTGGTGGATTTAGCCCGAAAAAACAAGGTGCCTGCGTACCTAAGAGTTCGCGCTCGAGGGGACGAGACGATTTCAGTAGCTATGTTGGATCAGTTCCCAACTGATGTTGGTAGTGTGTTTCAGATGGTGACTTTATGAGAGCGGTAACATGGACTGGATTTCTAAATCCTGATCGAAAGTCAGGCACCTATGTGCATTTTTTGCCAGCCACCCCAGGTGCTGCCACGCCCTACCCAGTAGAGGTATCGGTGTCTATTTTTGGAAGGGGGCTTCCGAGAAAACGAATATCTCTGGAGGGCGCTCGATTATTTCATCCTGATGGTATCAGAGTAGAGGATATTTTTGCTTTGCAGGAAGTCGACGCAGAGAATTCGGTAGGATTTCAACTTGAGATTTTTGCTGCGCAGCAGCGCTCCGATGTGTCCGCCTCTCAGTGTCTGGTTCAGTTTGGGTTCGGTGCGGGAGCGGTGACCTTTAGTCCTGCTAAAAAAGTGATTAAGAGCGATCCGCAAACCGGAGCAATTATCGTTGATGAGTCAGAGAAGTTTGCCGCAATAAATGCACTCAAAGATTCAACGTTGGTGCCGTCCCTCTTTATAGTAAACACTTCTTCGACTGAGTATCGTCCGGAGGTATTCTATAAAGACCTGCCTGAGTCCAAGGGATCTTTGGTCCCGTTAGGGCAAGTTGCAAGCAATAGTGTTCTGGAGCGTCGTTTAGATGGAACCATATTCGGCGAGCCCGTGACTCAAGAACTTAGTTGGGGAAATGTTCGCTCCCGACTTTTAAGCCTCCGAAAGACCGACAACGGTGTAGCCTCTTTTTTAGCCTATAGAGATTTAAAAACTTCACGAATTTCTTCGGTGCACGCTTTATGAAGATAATGATATTTAATCCCTACGGAACTCAAAAGTCAGAGACGGGAGTATTAGCCGCAACTGTAAGAATGTTGCAGGAATATGGTCATCAAGTTTTTGGATTGAGCTGTGACGGTTGTCTCTCGCAATGTGATCGAAGCGTAGCACCAGAATCAGGATTTCGTCGTAGGTTGGGGGAGTGTTTTAATTGCGCAAAGGATCAGGCGCGCTTGGTTGAGGCATTAAAGTTACCCACAAATATTTTATCCTCATATTTGTCACCCCTTGAAGTTGAGGAGAGCTTCAAACTGGTGCTGTCTACTCCGCGGGCCGAGTTGGCCGAGCTGACCTTTCAGGGGGAGTCTTTGGCCTGGCTAAGTCGTCAGTCTTTAAAAGCGAGATTTGGCTCGGTAGATGCAGCTTTTGATTCAGACGAGAATGTCAAAGGTGTGCGTGACTTGTATCTTTCAATGATTCGATTGATGCAAGCCGCAACCAATAGTGCATATTTATTAAAACCTGATTTGGTATTGATTTTAGGTAGAGATGCTTTGTCGGAGGCCTTTGCTGCTGGTGCGAAATTTGGCAACTCCCGATTCGGTCTATTGTGTTCAGCAGGGCAAGATAATCTTATTTCTGTTTTTGATTCTATGAAATCTAGCTCCGAGATGATGGAGATAAAAAATATGAGCTCCTTTAGGGTTACAATCCCCTTGGTGGAGTGGGATAAAGAGTTGTTTTCTTCTGTGAGAGACCTTCTTGTATTTTTTGATATTCCAGTCGTTCAGATGACCATGTTTGCGGCAAATCAAGCCTAAGCTTTTGCTGGACTCCTCTTTTTTATTTTTGCGGGAGTTTGGTTTTCTATAACTTTAAACTGGCAATGCTGGCGGACATCACATCTATCGCACTTCTCTTTAGTTGGCAGCGCTTTGGCAGGCGAGCCGTTCAGAATTCCCCGCATCTCCTCGATCATTTTCTGGAGCCATTCCTGTTTTTCTCGGGAATTTTCTATTTTTACACGGCGACATTTTTCTCCCAAAATCAAATATCCGTAGGGAGGTCGTTCCCCGTGAAATTCCTCAATTAGCCTCATATAAATTAAAAGCTGAGCCACGTGTCTATCTCTAATCTTTTTACAGAGAGGTTTTCTCTCAACAGGAATCGCAAAGCCATTCTCAATAATTACGGCATCTGGTCTCCCTGCAAGTCCTTGAATGTCAGAAATGTAATCTTTAACTGGAGCTGTTTTACTACCATCCACGGAGTAGGTATTGGTGTGTCTTTTCATTCCGGTAGCTTTACTTTTTTTGTCAAACACCAGATGAAATGTGTCATATAGAATTATTATGATAACAATTAGTATCGTTAACAAAATTATATCGATATCAATCTCTAGAATCTGTAAGAGAGTCGATGCTAATTTTTCTTTTATTATCTCGACCACAACTAAATCCACTTATGTTTACTGAGCAGCAGAAATACGGCCAAGGCTAAGACCAGTAGCATTCCTATAATTCTAATGAACCTTTGGAACGTCAGAAGTTGGTTATATTCATCTGACCATTCATCGTGCAGAGCTTCTCCTTTCTCAACCGAGATAGGCTTTTCAGATTCAGTTTTTATTACATTTCTTAAGCGCCAGCTCTCTGGACAGACCACATAAGTTCCGACCTCACTGGCCGATATAATCATTTTTCCGTCCTTGTTGGGCCGTGCCATAGAGATTCCTGAAAAACTGTCCCCTCTAAAGGTTATTCTCGGTCTTGAGTAACGCCCCTCTTATTTTTTTAGGAAATTGAGAAGACGCTCTATCCCCAAAACCAAGCTACTAACTAAGTTTCTCTTTTTTTTGACTTCAACGCGACCTGGTAATCCATTAAGTACGAGCGGAGATTCCAAAATATTTTGGAGATCGGGTGCGAGCACCATTTCGATATTTTTTGACGGGGAATCTGGTATATGAGCGGTTTCAATCTCATATTGAGCCTCTGGAGCCTGAGCATTTGTGAGTCTCCAGAAGGCGTATCTTCCACAGGGTGAGTTAAAGCGACACACCAAGCGGAATTCATTTGAGTCAATCAATGCTCTTGTTTCAAAGCAGTAGTCCTCCTCAGATTTAAGAGCAAATGAGGCCTCTAATATCTGAGACCACCTTCGTCTAGCCCTAAATACAGCGATCTCATCCCTGTATATGCCCATCAGGCAGATAGCATCTGGGTCAAAGCAGACCCCTGCTTGGGGTTGAGTAAGTAACTGCGACATCTTTGTAAACCCTTGAAAACCTT
>CAZWGK010000157.1:0-5649 GCA_964633685.1 uncultured Bdellovibrionales bacterium
CCCGGAGCGGCCGTTGGTGCTGGTGCGGGTCTTATCAGCGGATTCTCAAGCGGTCTCATGTTCGATTCAATGGAGAGTCGCATGTTGACCCAAGAGAAAGATCTCTCAGCTATTCGTAAGCAAAACGACTCAAATACTCAAAAGCTTGCCAGACTCCAAGATGAACTAGATGAAGCATTGATGAATGATTCCTTCTCTGGAATGTATCAAGTGTTTTTTGATACCGATATCGGAGAGCTAAGAGCTGGATCCGTTGCTAACCTTGAGACCATAGCCAACTCAATTAAAATTAGCCCTTACGCCTACTATGTAAATGTGGTCGGACACGCTGATGACTCTGGGAATCCCGAGTATAACGAGAGACTCGCTGAGGCTAGAGCAAGAAACGTAGCGGGCATCCTCTCTTCTCGCGGCATCAGCATGGACCAGATAAAAGTTTCGAGCCATGGAGCAAAACGACCAATTGCCTCAAACACTACCGAGATGGGTCGCCAACTTAACCGCAGAGTCGATATATTCGTCTCCAATTAAACGTTTACCATTCAAACCATTGATCCCCCTGCTCTGTTCAGGGCAATATCACAACCGAAGGTAATGTCGGGCGAGAGCCCTTTACCGATTTATCTTTTTTATTGGGAGCAGATATGAGAGACGCATTTATTGTCGATGCCGTAAGAACACCCAGGGCAAGACGTAAGGGAAAATTTTCAACCGTTCATCCTGTAGACCTACTGGCTCACTCTCTTAAAGCCCTGACCCAGAGAAATTCAATTCCTGGTGAACAGATTGAAGATGTAATCATCGGCTGCGTTACTCAGGTAAACGAACAAGGATGGTGCGTCGGTAGAGCCAGCGTACTTGCAGCCGGATGGCCTATTTCAATTCCTGCTACCACAGTTAATAGGCTATGCGGCTCGGGCCAGCAGGCTACAAATTTTGCAGCCCTCGGTATCCAATCAGGCACTCACGACCTCGTAGTTTCTGGTGGTCTCGAACACATGACAAGAGTGCCGATGTTTAGTGATGGTGGTGGAGAAACTAGTCCTATGCTCAAAGCTAGGTTTCCTGATCTAGTTCACCAAGGCCTCGCAGCAGAGCTACTCTCCTCTACCTACAAGATTAGCCGTAGTGACATGGATGAGTTCTCGTACCACTCTCATATGAAGGCAAAAAAAGCCCAAGATGGTGGTCACTTTAAGAAAAGCATAATTCCGGTGCCATTTACCGATGCCGAAGGCAAAACTGGCAGCTTGGATTACGATGATAACGTAAGAGCTGACACAACCGTGCAGACATTAGCCGGACTCAAACCTGTGTTTAAAGAAGATGGTGTAATCACTGCCGGAAATGCATCGGCTATCGTCGATGGCTCCGCGGCCCTTCTACTTGCTAGCGCCGAAAAAATTAAATCACTAAACCTTAAAGCTCGAGCACGAATAGTAGCGACAGCTCAAGTAGGTTCGGATCCAAAAATAATGCTGACTGGTCCTGTTGCTGCATCAGAGTTAGCTCTTAAAAAAGCTGGCTTAAGAAAAGACCAGATTGATGTCTGGGAGATAAATGAAGCCTTCGCTCCCGTACCGATGTATGCCCTAAGAACCCTCGAGATTGATCCAAGCAAGGTTAACGTAAATGGGGGTGGAATATCATTGGGACACCCTCTCGGTGCAACTGGTGCTATACTCTTGGGCATGGCTGTTGACGAACTCGAGAGAACCCAAAAAAGATACGCACTGGTAACTATGTGTATCGGACTCGGTATGGCTACTGCCACAATTCTAGAAAGAGCCTAGACTCCTTATTGGACGCGCTGGAATACGGCGCGTCCATTCACAGCCCCTTTCTCCTCGTAAACCAACTTCCAATCCTCACGCTCCTTTAATATTGAACTTAAAGGTCGATCTGTCGGCCAAAGAATAACATTAGGCTTCACGGCATCAAGATATTCACCCCAACCATCAACCCCTAGCCAAGCCTTGGTGTAAGAGATCATTAAATCCTCGGAGTTGACATTAGTGCGGCCATCAATTGGAGCTAACATACCTGGAGAACCATCTTTACCGGCATAGCTATAAATCAGGTAACCACCATCGCCGAACGAGTTAAGGATAGGACCAGCTAACTTATTTTCTTTAATAAAATTTAAACTTTTTTCTGGAGCCAAAGGGAGCGATGTAGAGGAAACCATCACTCTATTAAATTGAACGATTATTAATCCCACGACTAAAACTGCGAATCCTGGACCTTGCAGTTTATTTTTATACAAGGCTGAGAGCCGACTAAAAGACTCGCCTAGGTTGCCAAATATCGATGAATCTACCTGTCTCTCTCTCCACAGAGTAGCAATTCCCGTACAAACCAATATGGCACCGTATGGCGCAAATTTGACTACGGCCAAACTAGCGATAACACCCAAACCTACAACTAATCCTCTAGGCGCACTTAAGGCTTTGGGGGCCTTATGAGCAAACATCAAAAGAATTGTAAGTCCTAAGAAAAGAATGCCGATAGGAAAATGAATTATCTGTCCGGGCTTAAACTCTTCAAGGGTAGAGAACATGAAGGGGTGATTAGATTTCAAGAGCAGAGTGATTGTCTCTCGACCAAGATAAGGAGTAGCCAAGCATCCGAGCAGACCCACAAAAAATACTGAGAAGAAAACCCTTATCAATTCTTTACGATTACCGATCGAGCCTAAAGACCAAAGGGCGGCACATCCCACTCCTAGAATAGCGGTGAGATGCGAGTTGGCCCATAACGCTGACAAAACAAAAACTGATACTAGTCGATTACGAGCCAGACCTGCCTTGGCGATTCCATCTGCTGTAACCAATAAAATAAGTAATAAAACCCAGGTGAACGTTTGTGGACGTAACGCAATATGACCCCGGCTAGCTAGAACAACAATAATTCCAAGAAGGGCCCCGAAGAATCTATCACCCGATATCTTACCGAGCGCCCACATCGCGACCCCTGCAAACACCGTATTTAGTACAACCTGGGCAAACACTAAACCATTCAGTCCCCACCGTGCTTCTACTGCCGCATAAATAACTTCATTCAACCAAGAGTATGCAATCCATGGTTTTCCGGCCCCAAAGATATTCCAATAATCAACATCAGGAACAGCTCCATTTGCGATAATCCATCTACCTGAAACGATGTGCCACCAGATATCGGGGTCAGCAATCGGACCTGAAATATACAATCCCAGTAAAATGACAAACGCTAACCAAACTATTATTCCCATAAATAACTCCAACAAGCCGAGGCTCTGATAATAATGTCACAAGAAATTGCTCTCAGCGACCGATTATTTGAGTATTAGAGGGAAGATGAGAATCATTTTACGATTTGACCATTCAATTTGAGAAGGATTATATTCTCAGTGTTATGACCTTGAAGTTAAACGGCCTCATCGGCACTACACTCTTATTTATATTACACCTCACAAGTAGTATCGCACTTGCCTGTCCACTTAGATACGGGCTCCCTGATGTAAATTGCGATGAGAAGACTATCATTGCCTTTTTCGGAGATAGTGTTACCAGAGGCGTTGGCGACCCGTTGATGACCTCAAAAAGTGGAGCCGTTCAACTTAGACTACGAAGGTATTTCAAAAATACCTTAGGACTCCCCCTGGCAACTTACCAAAGTCTTAATTTCGGCTCGCCAGGAATCTCGTGCAAAAATCTAAAAATTAAACTTAGAAATGCAGTTTTAGACAACGAAAGGGGGGTAGCTGCTGCAGACTCCATAATTATTGCCTGCGGCCTTAATGACTTTTGGGAGTATAACGATTCTGATTTGAGCTTATCTTACATTCAGTCAATGAGACGGTTCGTACGACAACGTGGCATTCATGCTGATGTCGCTAAGCTCACGACAACAAATAGATCTTTCCAACAGCCATTTGTTAATGAGTTGAACGAAAAGATAGATAACTACAGTAAACGGATTAGATTCGATCTCATCGATCCTCTTACAATGCTCCAAGGAGACAATCTACATCCGAATAAAGATGGTTACGATTTAATGTTCGATATATTTGCCGATTATCTTTTCGGCTCCACTTATCTTGCCCATGCTAAACAGTTTCAAAAACTGGTAGACGCCGACGAAGATGGTGTTTATGACAAATTCGAAATAGCTAAGTTTGGCACTGATCCAAGCCTGGCTGATACCGATGGAGACGGGGTATCAGACTCAGATGAAATATTTGTCTTTCATACCAATCCTCTCGAGGCCCCACCTATTTAAAAAATCCTTAGCTCGACCCCAGGATTAAATTTTATTGGCTCAAATATGGAACTAGTTTTAGACAATCTCCTTTTGGCCTGCCTGGCTTCTTTTGTCGCAGGATTGATTGATGCTATTGTCGGGGGCGGTGGATTAATTCAGCTCCCTGCCCTACTAATTCTATTCCCCCAAGCACCAATCGCAGCACTACTAGGGACAAATAAATTATCTTCAATTGCAGGGACCACAACTGCAATTATCACCTATTCAAAAAGAGTAAAGATACCGTGGCGGCTAATCCTTCCAGCAAGTCTTATTGCGCTCATAGCCTCTGGAAGTGGCGCCAAATTAGCCACGATCTTTCCCCCAACTCATTTAAAGCCAGTGATATTTATTCTGCTCTGCTTAGTTCTGCTTTATACACTTCTTAGACCAAAACTAGGGACTGATGATGGAATTAAAATTCATCCGAAAGCCGCCCCCAGACTCCAGCTTGCTTCAGGTGTGATAGGCCTATACGACGGATTTTTAGGACCCGGCACTGGAAACTTTTTGATATTCTCTTTAGCTCGATGGGTACAGATGCCATTTTTACTCGCTACTGCATCAGCCAAGGTAATTAACTGGTCAACAAATTTTGCAGCGATTCTGTTGTTTGGAATGACCGGGAATATCAATTTTAAATTAGGGCTGATGATGGCCACCACCAATCTATTAGGCGGATATATAGGAGCCAGACTAGCTGTCGCTAATGGCAATCGATTTATAAGATGGATATTCTTACTTATCGTCTCAATACTGATTCTTAAGATTGGATGGGATATTGAGTGGAGTTAGGGGGGCCCCTAGCTTTGAGCTTAACGACGATATAATTACTTCTCAGGTTTGTGGGATGATATGTCGTGGGTTGGCGGGCCGACGTCCACCCCATTCGTCTCCCCTCTGGAGGCGGTAGTTGCAGGTCTTTTCAATGATCTGCAAAAAGTCCCGAAAATCAGATTATCTCTTTAATAACATTAGTGATCCTGGGTGTCGGAAGCAGAAACCACACTTTCTGATTTGTTCGGAACATTTCACAACATTTCAGGAGTTGGTTGCAAAACGGTGGCATCTGCCACCAAGCGAGTTTTTGATTTTGGTGGCAGTGGTGGCAGCTACTAATTTTCCTTAGTACCGCCCATATTCTTGGGGAGTTGTTGCCTTAGAAGGTCGAACTCTTCAGGGGTAAGAGATAGCTCGATATCGCCACCTGCTTGCCTGACTTCCTCTGCTTCAATCAGCTTTGCTTTGATGCTGGTCTTTAGATCAATGAGCTTGGGGGATACCAAATGAACTGGTCTATGACTGCTTGTATATATGTCCCAGATTTCTGAAAGCTGAACCTGTGATCGATTTCTTATACTCGCTGGT
>CAZWGK010000158.1:0-235 GCA_964633685.1 uncultured Bdellovibrionales bacterium
TCACTCTCTCTATCTCCTGAGACAATCATAACTTTCTTAAAATTATGATTAGTAGAGAGGTGTTTAACAAAACTCGTGCTCTCTTTACGCGGAGCATCGTGAAATTTTATTAAACCGGCTATCTCGCCGTTCAGAACAACAATACACTCAAGACCACTCTGATTGGGCGGAAAATCAACTTTTACACCTCTCTGCTCCAAGAGTTTACGACTAGTACTCTCAACCACGTTATTGT
>CAZWGK010000158.1:278-2386 GCA_964633685.1 uncultured Bdellovibrionales bacterium
CCCCTGGCGGCTCACTAACAGAAGCAGCCGCGTACAAAGGGAGCCCCAGCCGATTAGCCTCGGTGATGACAGCCCCACTTAAAGGATGCTTTGAATATTGCTCTAAACTTGCTGCCAGACTTAAAATTTGATTCTTTGTGTGGGGAATCTTTACCTGCACTTCGGTGATTGCTGGCTCACCGTAAGTTAACGTTCCGGTCTTATCGAGAATAATTATTCGACAATCGTTTATCTTCTCTAAAATTGCTGGGTTTTTTATAATGATGGAATGCTTCGCAGCCAAAGAGATCGAAGCGATAATTGCAACTGGTATTCCGATAATAAGGGGGCACGGCGTGGCAACAACTAGAACCGCTAAGAAGCGAGAGAGGTCACCGCTGAAATATGCTGCGCAAACGGCAATGCTAAGAGCAATCGGCGTGTACCAGGCCCCTAACTGATCTCCCAGCCTTCTAATCGTGGGCCGTTGTGTCTCAGCTTTTTTCAAAACTTCAACTATCTGAGCAAATCGTGATTGATTAGGTAATTTCGACGCACGGATAGTGAGAGCACTATTGCCATTTATAGAGCCTGAAATTACCTCTGCGCCCGGCGATTTTCGCAATTTATAGGGCTCACCTGTTAGGTAGGACTCATCCATCTCACCCTGCCCTTCCATCACAACACCATCAACTGGACAGGTTTCATGAGGATAGACGACACATAGATCTCCTACTTGAATGGCATCAACTGGGATATCCTCTAAATGGTCACCAACCTTTTTATGGGCAATCTTAGGAAATCTCTTGGCTAATGCCGCCAATACTCCCGATGCTCTAACACGCGCATACTCCTCAAGCAGCTGCCCACCCGATAGCATTAGAACAACTATAACGCCGGCCAGATACTCCCCAAGAGTCGCCGAAGTTAAAATTGCAACTCCTGCTAAGATGTCATTACTAAATTCTCTTTTAATCGCCTGCCTACCGAGGGTTACTACAAGTGGCAACCCACCGATTGCTAACCCCACGATCAACGGATAGTCAGAGACGGTGCTACTCCAGCCGAACCAATATTTAAAAACCAGATGGATTGATATCGATAAAATGGCTGCAATTGGAATGACAAAGGTCATGCAGTTCTTAGTGCCTCTACAATCTTCATCCTACTAGCCTTAATAGCAGGTAAGATTCCACCAATAGTGCCCATAATAACGGCAAATATAAGGCCATGAATCGCAACTCCCGGCGTGAGGGTAAGATGAAAACCCACCTCAGAGAAGGTAGTAAAATTAGTAGTCGAAACTCTTACAAATGACAGAACAAAAGCAAATACTAATCCTAGTAGGCCGCCACCAAAACTCAGCAGAATAGACTCCGTCAAAAAAGCTCTAAGAATGCGCGTCTTTTTAAAACCGAGTGCACGGAGGACACCAATTTCTCGAACTCTATTCGCGACCTCGCTATACATGGTGATCATCGCTCCAATAACAGCGCCAATCGCAAAAATAATACTAACGAAGGTACCAAGATATGTCATAAACGAAGATAGCGGACCGCTTAAATCTTCGTAGAACTGCCGCTCAGTTTTCACAGTCAGAGTTAGTCGAGGGTCAGATTCAATCCTATTTTTTAGCTCTTCAAAATTGGAATTACCTGCCAAACGAAAAGTAACAGAGGAGAATCTATCTCTCCGGGTAGCACCAATTAAAGTTTCAGAATCTGCCCAAATCTCGGATCCAAAAGCGGATTCTCCAGCATCAAATATTCCAACGACTTCCCAATCAGAGCCGACTAACCTAATCGAATCACCTATATTTGTGTTGTTAAATTTGCCATTAATTCCCTTAGAGACCATGATCTCTCTGGTTCCTGCACCTGGCAACTCACCCTCCACAACCTTCACAAAAGGACGAATTCTCTCCACGCCTGGAGATACTCCGCGTACAGTGACGTTACTAGGCATGTTATCTGAACGCTTCTTCAAAGAGACCAAAACTGCCACATCATAAGTGATCATCGGCTGCCCAGAGGTGTCCATAGCCACCTCTGGTTGAGTAGCTATGATAGCTGCATGCTCTCTATTTATTCCGCTCTGCACCTCATTATTGGCCCCGGTACGGGTGATAA
>CAZWGK010000158.1:2396-5226 GCA_964633685.1 uncultured Bdellovibrionales bacterium
TTCTTCTGTAAACTTAACCAACATGTGTAAGAATGATAATGATATTATTGGTAAGACCAGTCCCACCCAAAGTTCTCTTTAATCCCTCAGATAACATCAGTGATGCCATGTATACGGATACCACTAGAGCAATTCCGCCTAGGGTCAGAAACGCCGATAGCCTTCGAGCTACTAAGTGGCGCAAATTGTAATTCAACTCTAGTGACATAAACTAAACAAATTTCCTTAATCCATCGACAACCTTCATCTTGGCAATCTCAAATCCCGGTGCAAGTGCCGCCAAAAATGAAACAGTCGCTGCCATTAGTAGTGCTAGATAAACCGTTGAAGACTTCAGCTCAAAAACTGGGAAGAAATCAACCAAATCGCCCAATATCTGACGCGGAGGAAGGCTAAATATTACAGAAAGGACTGCGCCTAAGACCAGACATGCTATCAAAACTAAAACTAGCGATTCGCCCATAATTAGCAGAAAAACTTTAGTAGGGGTGAATCCCAGAGATTTGAGGATAGCATACTCGCGATACCGTTCGCGTGAAGACATTATCAAGGTATTGGCCAATACAAGTAACATAATCACGAGTATAACTGAGCTTATGATATTAAGGGCAACAATTATGGAGCTCGACATGGAAACGAATCCTCTTCTAAAAGCGGTTTCACTCTCAGTCAAAGTTTCTGCAAAACTGTTTGTAAATTTGGCGTCGATCTCTTTTGCTACGACCGCAGGATCATAACCACTCGCCACTTGCACAGCGAATGTTCCTACATGATCAGGCTCACGCCACTTTTGGACTCTATTTCTCTCATTTAAGTAGTCCCAATGAAAATACATGGTCCTACTTCGTCCATTTTTATCTTTATTTTTAAAAACACCGGTTACCTCAAATTCCCATGGCCCGGGAAATATCGAGCCATCTAGCTGAATCAATTTGCCAGGATAAAGATTCCATCGCTCTGCCAACTCCTCTCCTACCAAGATGCCCTTGCGATTGGCCAAGTGGGCCGCTTTAATTTCGGGAGTTATCTCTATCTCGTCGTATATATCTAAGTAAATCGGGTCAACCGCAAACTGAGCGAAACGCAACCTCTCTTGTTGGTAGTTGCCGCCAAACCAGTTGGCATAACCAACTCGCTCCACGCCTGGGATCGTTGCTATATCTTCGCGGTACGAAATAGGTAGATAAAAAACTAACGAAACAGCATTGCGAACAATCAACCTATCTTTAGCTGAAGTGTCTACACCTGAATACCAAGCTGCCACCATGGTTCGAATCATGGTGAATGCAAATAACGCCACAAAAATTCCGACAATTGTTAATACCGCTCGCAGCCTGTGTCGTACGGTATTCCTCAGGATTAATTTTACAATATCTCCCATAACTAAGATTTTAGTCGACCTTTATCAAGCTCCACTTTGCGAGAGGCATAAGCAGCAGCGGCCGGGTCATGGCTAACCATCAAAATTGTTTTATGAAAATCTTTGTTTAGTTTCTTTAAAAGCTCCATAATCTCTGTGGCAGAGGTGCGATCTAAATCTCCAGTCGGCTCGTCGGCTACAATAATATCTGGGTCAGTTACAATAGCTCGAGCGATTGCGACCCGTTGCTCCTGACCTCCTGATAACTCCCTAGGAAAATGCTTCATACGATCAGCCAAGCCTACTACCTCTAGCGCAAACTTTGCCCTATCTTCTCGCTCCTGTCTCGACATCGGGAACAGCGTTAGCGGAAGTGCGACATTTTCGATGGCAGAGAGAACAGGGACCAAATTATAAAATTGGAATACAAAGCCTATTGTTTTGGATCTCCATGCTGCTAGCTGACTCTCAGAAAGAATCGATAACTCTTGCCCCGCTACAACGACTTGCCCTGAATCCGCAGTGTCAATTCCCGCAACTATGTTTAATAGAGTCGTCTTGCCTGAACCTGACGGCCCCATTAGCACAACAAACTCTCCCGCAGATATCTCAAGATGCATATCCTTGAGAACCTCGACTCGCTCAGTGCCGCGCATGTATGCCTTTGCGACCTGACTAACGGATACGATGTAGGAACTAGTTGCTTCAGCTACGGCTGTCATGACTACTCTTCTAAGATAAAATTCACTTTCGCACTCATCTCAGGCAAGACCTTATCATCTAAATTATCAAATGATATCTTTACCAGTACAGTACCTTTGGCGCGATCCACAGTCGGCACTATTTTGCTCACTAAACCCGAGTAGACCACCCCAGGAAACGAATCAATTCTGATCTCGACCCGCTGCCCAACCTTGACCTTACTGAGGTTGGATTCACTTACATCTGCCTCAACTTGAAGAGATTTTAAATCAGCTAATGTGACAATCGCAGCTCTGGCACTAGAAGAGGATCCAAATGGAGCAACAATCTCTCCCACATCAGCATCTTTTGTTAATACCGTCCCATCAAATGGGGCGATAATCTTGGTGTATTCGAGATCCACTTTGGTTTTCTCAAGCTGAGAGCGGCCTACCTCAAGGGCAGAACGCGCCGCCGCCAGCTCAGCCGTAGCTTTTTTAAATCGCGCCGAAGCCGCATCTGCTAAAGTCCGCGACAAAGCATCCTCTTTTAAAAGTGCCTTAGACCTAACATGCTCCGTTTGAGCATTCTCTAATTCAGCCTCAACTAAATGAACTCGAGACTCGAGCAAAGCAACATTCGCCTCGGCCTGAGCGACAATTGCCTGAAGATCCTCATTTTCTAAGATGCCAAGAATATCGCCGGCCTTAACCGAATCGCCCTCTACAACCCGAAGCTCCTTTAGGCGACCGGTTGCTTTTGATGCAACAGAGGCTCGCCTTTGTTGCA
>CAZWGK010000158.1:5267-5617 GCA_964633685.1 uncultured Bdellovibrionales bacterium
TTCGATTTTAATGACGGCTGAGCAAGTGGGGCCGCACCATTAGCAGGTTTAGAGATCTCACTCGGCATTACCGCAACCTGGGAATTGACAGAATCACTACTGCCACTTTTCCCTGACCATGATAAAATCAGGCCGACAATCAAAACCACCACCAAAACTCCTAGTCCTATAATGACTTTTGACTTACCAGGGGAGTCGCTCGAAGAGGCTAAAGCCTCTCCACCTTTGTCTATTCTTAGCTTGGACAGATCTTTTTCCCGTAAAGGTTCCACGTGGGGATGACTCGCAAGTAAATTAAATGTAGAACAACATAATAGCCTGATGAATGGCAAAGGAGCAATTAGTGAACA
>CAZWGK010000159.1:0-5552 GCA_964633685.1 uncultured Bdellovibrionales bacterium
ACCATCCCCCTATTCCATCACGCCGCGAACATCGAGAGCTGTTTGTCTTCCAGATGAAGAGGTGCCGCGAGAGTCAACTTCTCTGGCGCAATTATCTGAAGCGCTTTCATTAGCGGCTCAGTGCTATCTCGACGAAGCCAGTGGAATTTCCTGTCTTGAGCCAAAGCCTTGGTCAACATCCGATATTTGGCACGAGTCTGAGTGTTCTCAGAGATATCGAGCATGTTTCTCAGATATATCTTATCAGCAGCGCCGGCTAGAGCCTCAGCAAAAGGTGCTGCATCCCTACGCCAATCGCCATAAGGCAACACGGGCGCTATTTGGAGAGTAACTTCGATGCCAAAACTACGTAGTGCCCGTGCTGCCTTAAGGCGCTCCTCAGCACGCGGTAGGCCAGGAGTATACCGACGTACAACATCTTCATCGGGAGTCTCTATTCCGATCGTAACGGCTGCTCGGCGACCTAACTGTGTGAGAATCGGCATGGCTAACACGATAAGTGGCGACCGTGTCTGAATTGTCAGAAGCCCTGGGGTGTATTTCTTAAACAACGCCAGAAACTTCATCGTGCCATCAAATTTTGAGTCGAAGGGATAAAATGGATCCGTGGTCGAACCCAGAACAATGTGGGTCTGCCTTAAAATCCCCTTCTCTGCCAAGGCTTGGAGTTCGGCTTCAAGACGAGGTAAGGCCATCCGCTCATCAATATCGAAGCGTTGTCGAAATCTAACTAGGTCCTCTTCATCAGTAAGGGCAAGCGCCAACTCATCGCGCCAGTGAACTGGATCTTTAACTCGGGTTCTGCCAAAAACTATTCCGCCAGCAAAAGAATCTACTGTATAAACGAACTGAGCCTCTTTTTTCCCCTGTTGTTTATTCGCTGTTCTTCTTGCCATTTGCCTCTCCTATCGTGGATTAAATTAAAAAGGCCTTCCCTCCTGTTTTAACTCTCTTAAAGTTAAGACGTAAAAAACGGGAAAAAGGTTCAAATAACTTAAAGTTTGATCGGTCAAAATGAGACTCTGCTTTAAAATAATTATAAGTAACTATGGTCATTGACTTTTTACTCATAAAAGCCGTAAATTTTAGAAGTTATAAGCGTTAATGGAGCTTTTATGGCCGGTAATTTGAAAGATATTAGTGATTCCAGTTTTGATACTGAAGTATTAAAGAGCACTACCCCAGTTCTAGTTGATTTCTGGGCCCCATGGTGTGGACCATGCAAGAGCATCGCCCCAGTTTTGGATGAGCTGGCTACTGAATTTGCTGGTAAGTTAAGAATTGTCAAAGTGAATGTCGATGAAAATCCGCAGACCCCTACTAAGTACGGAGTGCGCGGTATCCCTAACCTAATCATATTCAAAGGTGGTCAGGTTGTTGAGCAGATTGTTGGAGCAGTTCCAAAGGATCAGCTATCATCCGCAATTACAAAAGTTTTGTAATTTATTGCAGAGGGGGGCCTTTAACCTCCCTCTGCCCTAGACCTCCCTCACCTACGCCGCTTTCCCACTAAATAGAACGTCTCTGGTCACCTTTAAGGTGCTCGACTACGTAATACGCATCCCGAGCGATAGCCTTAATCACTTGTGACCCATTTCCACCAAACCAATGCGGATGAGTCGGAATAGTTATTAATTCCGTTAATTTATCTAGGGGTGTCTTTAGATTGGGTTCCAAGAGCACAAGCTCGTCGTATACCCAGTTGGAAATGGCTACTGAAAAGGCCACATTAAGTAAAAACCGCACCATACAACCTCCCTTACCTAATTGCCTAACTATAAGAACGGTCAGTCAGTTTTGAACCTTAACCCCAAACTTCTCTCCTATTTAAGACGCCCTAAAGACAAATTCTGATTCAGCCGATAACTACCTAATAGGATTGGTATTAAATAGATTTGGAAATTATTTTACGTCATGACTAACGTGTCGTTGAAAACCGCTTTGATCGTGGAGCCAGACGAGAGCCATCGGCTGCGCTTTGCCACTGCTCTCAACAAATCGGAGAAATTCAGCAAAGTTTCAGCCACAGTCAATATCGAAGAGGGCAAGTACCTCCTTCATAGTGAGACCTGTTTCACTCACATTTTTCTATCGAGTGAACTTCCAGATAGGCACATGACCGAATTTATTGCCTCTACTAAATCATTAAACCCACCACCTAAGTTTAGTCTAGTAGCGATGAAAGATTCAGAAAATCGGCGCAAAATAATTGAAAAAGGCACAGTAATTAACGCCGATGCCGTAATATTTGGACCTCATACTCATGAATCCGTAAATGAAGTTTTTGACTCCCTGGAGCAAACCGATAAACCACTTGGACCTCTATCTCCAATTACCCTATTAATTTCAGAGATAATAAAAGAGCTAGACACGATGACGGTTTCGATTGAGCCTGCCGAAAAACCAACTGCTGGATTTAAAATATTTGGCGAGCGGCTTACTGTTTTAAAGCAGCTCTCTCAGGGAGAGCTAGAAAAATACCTGGCCATGGCTTTAGATATATTTATTAACTCTACCAAAGCACCTCCTCCAAACCCTCAAAAGCCCAAAAAAAGCTATTCAGGGGCTAGCAAGCGGGTAAAACAGATGGTCGAGGACTATAATAACAAAGATGTCTAATATATACTCCCTGGTGTCGGAGTATAGATATGACACAAACAACTCAATGGTGGCAGATCAGATGCCAAGCAGAAAATTCAGAGGAATTTGCGGCGATTGCTATGATAGAAGGCGCCAAAGGAACTGAGATAATAGATTCAGAGGAGTTTTTTGTTTACGCCGATTCCCAACCAACCGAATTAATCGAGCAACTGAAAAGTTACGGGATTCTAATAAAAGAATTCACTCAGATTAAACCTGTCAATTATGTTCAGAAGTGCGCTGACGTATGGCAACCAATCACCGTCGGCGATGTTAGCCTCAAGCCTGTTCTGGACTCAGATGGCCCTACGCCTAATGTTGAATCTGGTACAATCTGGATCATTCCTGGCAATGGCTTTGGCACAGGTCACCATGAGAGCACTCGCCTCGCAATCGGACTTATGCTCAAAGATGAGGTATTGAGCTTTGCACCGAAACAGATTTTAGATTTAGGAACTGGCAACGGAGTGCTCGGCCTCTCGGCAGCACTAAAATTTACCTGTCAGATTGATGCAATCGATACCGATTATCTGGCAATTGAAAACGCAGAGCAGAACTGTCGACTAAATCCCGAAATTGGCTCCAAGCTAAATCTGATAACAGGCGATATCTCAAAAGCAAGAGATGATTACGATCTAATTTTTGCAAATATTTATGCCTCGACTCTAATACAACTACAGGGCGAAATTAAAAGTCGCTTAAAAAGAGGAGGCTTCGCGATCTTAGCTGGAATCATGCTACATGAGGGTCAAGACGTGGAGCGAAGCTACTCAGATGGTTGGAAGGTAGTTGCTAGGTCTGGAGAAGGAAACTGGACTAGCTTCCTTCTCCAACGCCTTTAAGGAACTAGAACCACCTTGCCGAACTGCTCCCCTCTTTCGAGGTATTGAAGCATCGCAACTGTATTCTTTAGAGGTTCAACTCGGTCAATAATCGGCTTCATGCCACGGGTCCACATAAACTGCATGGCATCGACGAAATCTTGCCTGCTACCCATTGTAGAACCCAGAATCGATACCTGCTTGGTAAAAACCATTCGATTATCGTAGGTCACTGAGTGTCCGCTAGTGTTACCAACAGTCACAATACGACCGCCACGGGTAACGGCTCTTAAGCTCTGGGTCATAGTGGCAGCCCCAACGTTATCAACAACAACGTCTACACCCACACCCTTAGTCAATTTTAATATCTCAACAGACCAATCAGGATTTTTTTTGTAGTCGATCACATAATCAGCACCACACTCTTCAGCCTTCTTTCTCTTCTCTGAAGAGCTAGTTAGAGCAAATACAGTTGCTCCGGCAGCCTTAGCGAAGAGAATGCTGTGCGAATTAACGCCCCCGCCAGCTCCCACTATTAAAACAGTCTCACCAACTTTGAGATTCGCCCGACCAAACAACATTCGCCATGCAGTAATACCCACCAGAATAGGTGCGGCGGCCTCATGATAATCAATGTCATCAGGCATTCTGAAGCAATTTGAAACAGGCACTGTAACGTATTCAGCAAGGCCACCCCGTCTCTGCTCTCCTAAAATCTTATAGCCGGGACTAACGCTATCTTCTCCCTTGCGAGTCCATTTATCGTCAGATGTATTAATTCCAGGATTAATAATGACCCGAGCCCCTTGAACTAATCCACTGTTGGGCGCATTTACCCTGACAATCTCACCAGCTACGTCACTACCAGAAATGTGAGGCATTTGAAGCGATAACCCTTTCCACCCTCGACGTACCCAAATATCTAGATGATTGAGCGCAACTGCCTTAACTCTTACTAGAGCTTCACCTGGGGCTGGTTCAGGATCTGGAAGATCAGCATATTTTAAAACTTCAGGACCACCATGCTCTTCAAAGAATATCGCTTTCATATCGCTCTCTTAAATAGTTACCTAAAATTAATACGATTAGAGAAGATGTTCCAGCAAAAATATCAGGAATTAGACATATCCAGAAGTGCATTAATTTGCTCGATTTTAGCCTTATATTGAGCAATTTGTGATTCGATATCGACATCAGGTTTCAAATTTGAAAATATCGCCCCAATTTTATCAATCGCTTCCAGTCCGTGCCCAGGAATTAGCTCCAGCCCCAAGCGACGAGAGATTAAATCGTCCAAGGTCTCGGCCTGTTCAACCTTCACCGCAAATTCAACTTCACCTCGCAAACAAACATCCGCGATATTTTCAAACCAAGAAAAATCATCGCTCGCGATAAAAGAATTAACTTTTGTGCCCAGTCGAGTAATCGCTCTCTCTATTAAACAATTCGGAATGCCCCGAGATAAAGCTAATGCCCGAAACTCTTCGGTCTCTTTTTTTAAATCCCCCGCTCCAGGCAAAAGACGATTAGAGAACTTGACTGGGCGCTCTTGTAAATCAACCATGCGCGCAATTATTTTCAACCCTTCGGCCGCTGTTCGAAATGCGGTAGTGAATTTTCCACCAACTAAAGAAAGAATACCTCCCTCGTAAAACCATCGATGTTTTCGAGAAAGAGCACCGGTGGACCCGCTGCTTGTTGAGGCTACAGGAAGAGTTCTGATACCGGCATATGCTGAATGAAGAGAGGCACGATCTAATCCAGAATCT
Source organism: uncultured Bdellovibrionales bacterium (assembly GCA_964633685.1). Lineage (GTDB taxonomy): Bacteria > Bdellovibrionota_C > UBA2361 > UBA2361 > J135 > JAWXBT01. Next base: position 5,231 of record CAZWGK010000159.1, read on the forward strand.
GGTAGATCTTTCGCTATATTCCCCAAAATTTCCTGGATCTCTTCCTTTGATGGTTCAGCATTCAACGGAGCAGTTCCTACCTCGCGCTCAGTAGTGCCGACAAGAGTTCCCGCCTGATGAGGCCAAACAAAATAATATCGACCATACTCCTCAAGCGGTAATATTACTGATGGCTTATTCCATTTTTTATTGAATAAGAGATGGCTACCTCGACTCAATCGGAACGAATATCTGAGAGATTTTAAGGCTGGCATATTGCCAACACTATGGACCCAAGGGCCAGCACAATTAACTACACCTCCAACTTCGAATGAGCCAAAGG
>CAZWGK010000160.1:0-285 GCA_964633685.1 uncultured Bdellovibrionales bacterium
AAACTACTGGTTGGCCATTGACGATTGCGAGATTGATAATACCAAAACTTGTCTGCATTGGGGTCAACTTGAATAATTGATTCAGCACGACACTCGACTCGGCATCTTTTTTGAGCTCGAAAACAATTCGCATACCCTGGCGATCAGACTCATCTCGGATGTTCGATATGCCTTCAATCTTTTTGTCATTTACTAGATCAGCAACCTTCTCGATCAAGCGGGCTTTGTTCACCTGATAAGGAATCTCAGTGACAACAATTGCTTCACAATCCCGACTCTTCTTCT
>CAZWGK010000160.1:303-5493 GCA_964633685.1 uncultured Bdellovibrionales bacterium
ACTTACAATCGAGGATTTACCGTAAATTAATCCACCTGTTGGAAAGTCAGGACCTGGGATGTGCTCCATCAACCCCGCCGCATCAATCGATGGATTCTCAATCAGGGCAATCGCTCCAGACACAACCTCTCCCATATTGTGAGGAGGGATATGAGTGGCCATACCTACCGCGATGCCATCAGCTCCATTCACTAAAAGATTTGGGAAGGTGGCTGGCAAAACCACTGGCTCTTCTGCTGCGCCATCGAAATTCGGAACAAAGTCGACCGTCTCTTTCTCGATGTCCTCTAGCAACCTCTCCGATATCGCCGTCATTCTCGACTCGGTATAACGGTATGCCGCAGCAGGATCGCCATCGATAGAACCGAAGTTGCCCTGGCCATCGACCAGCGGGTAACGGAGGTTCCAAGGCTGGGCTAGTCTGACTAGCGCCTCGTAAACAGGAGCATCGCCGTGCGGGTGAAACTTCTTCAAAACTTCACCAACCACACCAGCGCACTTAGAGTACCTCTTGTTCGACTGAAGCCCTTCACTGAACATGGCATAGACGATACGGCGTTGAACTGGCTTTAAACCGTCCCTCACGTCTGGAAGCGCCCGCCCCACAATTACGCTCATGGCATAGTCCATATAGGACTGTCGCATCTCGTCTTCTATGAAAACTGGGGTTATTGACTGCTCTGGATTGGTCATAAGTACCTAATATTACAACTATTTATAGTTTATTTCGAAAATAGAGTGCTAATTTACCTGAACAGGGATATAAAATCCACCTTTTAGATGTATTTTTAAATAAAAAAAGATAATAATATCAGTGCATTATGATAGCAAAATCGAAACTGCTTCTGTTTCTTGTGGCCCTTCTCGGTATAGGTTGTGGCCAAATGAAAATATCAGATTACAAGGCTGCCACCCCATCTTTAGATTTCAAAAAACACTTCGTAGGGCATCATGAGGGTAGCGGAGCTTTCTTTGATCGATTTGGTGCGATGAAGGTGAGATTCACCATCACAATCGATGGGCTCTACGATGGCACAACTCTCAAACTCAATGAAATCTTAACCTACGATACTGGCGAAATAGTTAAACGATTCTATGAAATTACAGAAGTCAGCGAAGGGAAGTTTATCGCAAAAACTGAGGATATAGTGGGCGAGGCAACCATCGATGTAGCCGGCAATGCCGCAAATTGGAAATATACTCTTCGTCAAAAAATTGGGGAGAGCACATGGAATTTAAAATTCGATGACTGGATGTTTCTCAACACAGATAATTCTATAATCAACCGGGCGCGGGCCTCCTTTTGGGGCCTAACCGTTGGGGAAGTGTTCATGGTCCTTCGGAAAATTTCTTAGTTTTTCAATTTCTGCCCTTATTTTCTGCATAAAAACGGGATTTCAAGAAATCCCTATTAAGCCTTCATCCGCACACTCCGATTACTTCCCTTGTGGATGAATCATGCCTTGGTGTGTGTGTAGGTTATAAGGTCTGTCTCCCTAAACTCTTTACGAACTAGGGGGACTGACCATTTTTTTTGGGGGCCATTTAGATATGGGTAAGGACGAAACAACTCCATCCAAAGAAGGGATGCCTTTACTCGGATTCTCTGTTCTTGTCGTCAATGAAGATTTAGGAAATCGAGAGCTCGCGTCTCATATACTTGAAGAATTGGGAGCTTGTGTAGATAAAGCTGAGCAGGCCGTAGAGGCGATAGAGGCTATCAAACATCAACAGTATCATGCTGTGCTCATAGATGAAGAGATAATGTGTACAGACAGCGAAGATATCACTGGGCTTGTTAAGGCCAGATCTAGAAATCCAAATACGGCCGTAATTATTTCAGGTTCTCTAATGGTCACCCGCAATGAAGCTATTATCTCAGGGGCAGACGGTTATATTGAAAAACCGCTCGATGAAAATGAGGTTCTTCAATCACTTATAAGCTCTCAGAAACAGCATTAGCTTAAGATTCTCAGGGCAGGTAAAATCTCGGCCCTGTATGACTGAAAAGACGAACCAACACCAAAATACTGGTCAGCCAGACAACTGGCTTGAGCAACTTTTTAGTCAGAGGAATTTCACAGCCGACGTAATAAATAATATTCCAACAAGCGAAACTGAGCCTACTGAAATTAACCTTGGTGAGGAAACTAGGTGGGAGCAGATAAAAAAAGATGGGTTCGATCGCCTCCTCGATTTACTGCAGGACAAAAATGGTGACGTTCGAGAAAGTGCTGCTATCAGCCTCTCTGGCGTAAAAGATCTAGCTGTAAGAGATAAGCTTTTTGAAATAGCTTCAAAAAGATCCAATCTTTTCACCTACAGGCAAGCTGCTCTGCAGGCTTTAGCAAACAGCGAAGACCAACTAGTGCAAGAGTATCTTGTAGATTTCATAGTTGATTGGAGACGGTCACTATCTTTTAAACCAGATGGCACTCAACCTCAAATAAAAAAGAACTTCTACCACGGCCAAGCTGAAGCTGAGTATAAGAATTTAATTCCTCATGCTGATACTCGACTCCGAAATCGGAGAACCTTACTAGCAGAGGCTGCCTCTGCCATTGGAGAAATCAAAGACGAATCAATTCTCAAAAAGCTAAGTAGTATCAGCTCTTCAAACTTTATTTTTCGGACCTGGGAAAAGCCAAACGGCCTCAGTCAAACAGAGCAGGAGCTAAGGCTAAACTATTCCATGAAGGCTCTTCAGAACCCAATTAAAGTAAAAAGTGATTACTCATCAAAACTAATCATTGAGGGTTTTAAGAGTGAGAATATAGAGATCCGACAAAACGCCGTAGTTGCAGCATATATAAATTCTGCGGTTATCTCCGATAAAACTAAAATGGCAGCTATCAGATTACTTAAAAAAGAAGCGACTCTGTTTGAAGAGGCTGACATGACAGGGTACTTCGGTGGAATACTTTTCGGCTCCGACAATCCCGATATCCAAGAAGAAATCCGAGACCTAATTCTTTCTGAATCTTCGATAAATAAGCAGTTGGGGCTCCTAGCCCTTCGCAGTTCGCAAAACCTGAGAGACGTAGATTATGCGGCAACCGTACTGGAGCGGACCTCTAATGCGAACGAGGAGTATCTGGCAATCAAAGTTCTTGGCGAGTTTGTAGATAGAGGCAAAGATGTAAACAACCCTGGTTTCGATAAAGCTGAGAGCATACTTCTTCATAATTTCAATTTATTTAGCCAAAAAAACGATGCTAATCGTGCTGCGCTAATACTAGCACTCAAAAATTCGACCGATAAATCGTACGTTGATGCCTGCATAGACTTACTATTCAAGAATAATTCAGTGCTGTCTATGGCAGCGAGCGCTAGTCTAATGCACAGCCCCTCCAGAGAACTAAATAAAGCACTCCTTGGTATTCTTGATATTAAAGATGAAACATCTCGCCATATTGTGGGCGGGGTATGCAAAATACTGTGCCAGAGGCTAGATAACTCCTCTACCTCACACCTAATAAAAATCCTAGAAATCGGAGATGATCTAAAGTGCATACATGCGGTATCTGCCCTTAGCGGAACAAAAAACAATGACGCATTAAAATTGATGTTAAAAATTGCACGAGACCGAGTACGTCACCCTGAGTTAAGAGCTGAGGCCATTTATTCTATATCCCAAACAAATTTCGACCATCAGAACACGCCAGACAGAGATTTTAAACGAGATTTCACAAAAGTTATTAGCTCTTTTCTGTCAGATAAAAATGAAGATTTCGGGGTGCGTCTATCTGCTTTAAATGCTCTGCCAAATCGTTACATCTACAAAGCGATTGACCCAATCTTAGCGTTTGCGAAGGGTCCAGATCCGATTTTAGCAGAAGCAGCGCTAACTAAATTGAGCGGATTTAAAAATTATAAAATATTAGATCTATTCCTTGGGCTATTCTCTAACAAAGAGAACTATCAAGGTCACGAACTTGCCCGTTCTTATTTGGTTCAAAATCCTACCGTAGATTTCTTGAGCAATTTAATAGCAAATTCCCACTCTCACGATTCCAAAGTCAGAGCTGAGGCGGCCCAATCTCTATCATGTCTAAAATCGATTTAAGTACGGCTCCTTCAAAAAAAAAATTGCCTCAATAGATAACGCCTTGATTTGCCTCAACTAATTCTTTTGTAAACTTAGAAAAATCTTCTACAAATTTTTTTTGTGCCTGCCGATACCCAATTATGCGCTTGGTGCGCTTAGAGAAGGGGAAGCATTTATGGAATTTAAAAGATTACCTTCAAAGGAATGGTATACCTTGGGTGGGCTAGTTGTGCTCTCTCTTACCGCCATTTACGGCGTTATTTGGAAGAGCTCATACGACTTAGACAATGCCTTAGCTATTTACAAACAAGAGTCATCAGTAGAACTGCAATCCGCCACAACTAAGGTTGAAGATTATTTTAGTGGGATAAGAAGAGATCTCCGTTTAATAGCAAAAATCCCCGGTGTTAGAAGCTTTAGAGGCGAAGGTGAATTAAATAACGCCTCAAAAGAGACAATCACCGCTATTTATCAAGATTTAAAAACTAATTTCGGCGTAGATGAGATACACATCTCCCCTGTTGGTTATGATCCTAGAGTGAACGATGTTGACGGCAACCCTTATTCACCTTGGGTAACTTTTGATGGAGACATATATTTTCAGGATTGGAAGAGATCTAAAGATGCGATGCCTCGGTTAGAGGTTATCAGAGGTCAATTAGAATTTCTCAAAAATAAATTTGATACAGAGACTTCATATGACACAAAGGCATATCCTTTCCTAATTGGAGTAGAGAGGGGCGCCAAGCAAGAAAATGTAACTGTAACAATTCCATTCTTTGGCAAGGACTCTACACTCATCGGCGGAATCTCTGCGGTTATTTCTGCAAAGCGTGTTTTTGGGCTTCTTCCTAAAGAGGGATACGCACTCACAAGTAAGAAAGTCGGATTTACTGGATCTTCTGATGCTGAGTTTTTACGGCCAGAGCTTAAAGGGCTTGCCTCGTCGCTAAAACCTAATCCGTCAGTCTTATTCTCATCCTCAGTACCAGCAAAACTTTACGACCTTGACGCTGACTGGAATGTTTGGACTACAAAAAGCGATAACTTCTTCTATGAGAGTCCTGCTGTATTGAACCTTTACTATTTCAGATACTCTTCTATCGGATTTGTATTTCTCTTTGCGTTCGCACTCGGAGCAG
>CAZWGK010000161.1:0-2067 GCA_964633685.1 uncultured Bdellovibrionales bacterium
TCAGTACTTTCAAACTCGTCGCGACTTACTATGTTAATTTTTACTGCAGCTATATCGGGAATCAGCGGTGCTATGTTTTTGACTGAGAGATTAGAGAGAGATTCAAGATTAGAAAACAGCGCTGGTGATGCGAGGGCTGACTGCTTTGCAGCTTCAACAAAACCACTACGGAGCTCTGAGTGCGGCATCGTTTCTAAAAATTCAGGAGTGCTAACAACTCCTCGCGGTGGATAAAATAATCCTACTAGGTTTTTTCCGGCCGGAAGATTTACTCCGACCTTGCCGCCGATACTGGAATCAACTTGGGCCATTAGCGTAGTCGGAATCTGAACATATGGAACGCCGCGCATAAAAGTTCCAGCCACAAATCCGACGAGATCTCCGATTACTCCGCCGCCAACAGCGAGTATCAGTGTGCGTCGATTGGCTTTTAAATCAATCAATTTCTCATACAGATGCTCCGCCATCTCGAGAGATTTAGAGGCTTCTCCTGCTGGCACAATTACCGGGCTTTTCTTAAGGCTAAGCGATTTGATTATCGTTTGAGCGATGGCCTCAGTATTAGAATCAGCAACCACAACACAGTTATCGAGCGAAAGAGAACCTGCTGCCGTATCTCCAGCGAGAATCTCTTGCAGGGCGGCGCGCACTTCGATGCTCGCCCCAAATATTACTGGATAATTTCCAGAGCGAGATTTAACTAAAAATGTTTTCACTAACTGACCTCGAACTTGATTCCTTGGGCAAGGGGCAGCTTATCACTGTAATTAATAGTGCAAGTCTGACGCCGCATATACTGACGCCATGAATCAGAGCCAGACTCTCTGCCGCCGCCAGTCTCTTTCTCGCCGCCGAATGCGCCACCGATTTCAGCACCAGATGTGCCGATGTTTACGTTAGCGATTCCGCAATCACTTCCGGCGCAGGAGAGAAACTTTTCAGCTCTTTGTAGATCTTTTGTAAATATCGCTGAGCTCAAGCCTTGTGGTACATTGTTGTTTGTGGCGATTGCTTCATCAACGCCGCCCTTTATTGAAACAACGTAAACAATAGGTGCGAACACTTCTTCTTGCATTAGCGGGAAATCTTTTGGAACCGACACGATTGTTGGCTCCACATAAAGATTTGAGGCCATGCCAGTTTTGACATTTCCGCCACAGTGAATTTTCCCACCGGCTGCTTTAATTTTAGAGATCGTTTCGCGATACATCTCAACAGCGCGCTCGTTGATGAGGGGCCCCATGAGGGTTCCTGCTTCGCGGGGATCACCTATCTTCACTTGAGAATAAGCCGAGACGAGGCGTTTGATTAGATCAGCTTCGACTTCGGATTCAACCAAAATTCTTCTGATAGAGGTGCACCGTTGACCTGCAGTGCCAACAGCTCCGAAAAGAATTGATGGAATGACGAGATTAAAATCGGCGTCCTTCATAATGAGCACTGCGTTGTTGCCGCCGAGCTCAAGAATGGATTTTCCGAAACGACCTGCGACCACTTGGCCTACAGAGCGGCCCATGCGGGTGGAACCGGTAGCAGATATTAGAGGGATACGAGTGTCGGCAGCCATCTTTTTACCGATGGAGCCGTCGGCGTCGATAACTAGCGAGAAGAGTCCAGGAAAACCGTGCTTTGCGGCGACTTCGGCGCAGATCTTATTTATAGCGATGGCGCAGAAAGGGGTGTGTTCAGAGGGCTTCCAGATGACGGTGTTTCCGCAAATCGCAGCCAACATTGAATTCCAGGCCCAGACGGCCATAGGGAAGTTGAAGGCCGAGATGACGCCAACGGGCCCTAAAGGGTGCCACTGTTCATACATCCGGTGGCCGGGGCGCTCTGAGTGCATGGTTAAACCGTAGAGTTGACGAGAGAGTCCAACTGCGAAATCGGCGATGTCAATTGCCTCCTGGACCTCGCCCTCACCTTCGGCCGCAATCTTCCCCATCTCCCAAGTGACCAGGGCGCCCAGCTCTTTTTTCTTGGCCCGAATTGCCTCGCCCATCTGCCGAACTATTTCGCCCCGCTTTGGAGCCGGCACATGGCGCCATTCCTTAAAGGTATCGGTGGCGG
>CAZWGK010000161.1:2077-5476 GCA_964633685.1 uncultured Bdellovibrionales bacterium
AGTCACTGACACTTCGGACCTCACCTATTTTCTCGCCATTGATTGGGGAGGTGGAAATAAGCTTAGCGCCCTCTCCTTTCAACCACTTATCACTGTAGGCGCCTGATGCAGCAGGGTTAACGGCGAGGGAGTTCAATAGAGCAGACATACGATCCTTTGGATTTCTCAGTTACTTTGTGAGGTAATCTTAATCGAAAACAGGCAGGTGTCACCAACGAAAAATATCATCAATTCCAACCCCTTACCCATCACAACTACTCGTATACTCACTCGTATAGTCTCAGAGACTTCGTGGGACTAGACTTCGTGGGACTACTTTTTAGCCACCAGCCCCACGCTGCTTACGGATATACGGCAGAGATCGGCGTCATTATTCCTTCTGCGGGATTTTTTCGAGTCAACGTCAAACTTCGACAGGTGATTTTGGATCTTCTCTTGAAATTTAGCCCCTTCCCCCAAAATCCATAGCTTAATGTCGCGAACATGCTCAACCGGAATACTGTCATACTCAGTTCTAATATGCAGATTTGGAATCGGGTCCTGCAGAGAACAGTTTTCTTCAACAGCCTGATAAAGATCCGCGGTATCGTGGGCTAGAATCTCCACGCCCGCAAGCAGATTCCCCTGAAAGTCCAATACGTCCCGAACCAGGGTCACTCGATCCTCTTCCCTTCTTACAGCGCCTATTCTCTCTAATTCAAAAAGCACTGTATAAGCATTTAAATCTGAACTAATCGATTTAACTAGCTCAACAAATTCGCTATTGGCCCCCTCAACCAAGAGAGATCTCGGCTTACCAAATTTATCCGTGAACGCTTTTGATTGCGCCCAGTAACCGAGAATTTTCCCTAACAAACTAGGCGCCGACTCAGAGGACTGAAGACCTTTTAGGAACATTCCTACGTCTCTTCTATGCACTCCGGACATAACACTGATTTTACTTATGCTTTCCTCAGCAGCTGTTTTCTTAAGTTCCTCGACTGCTACATCAACAAATGCCCCCTTAAGGGACTCTAGAATATCCTGCAATCTAAAGCCGTTCCTTATGCAAAGCCGGGCGAAGGGCTTTAATAAAAGCCTTAATCTATCAACAAATTTACTTCGCTCTGTCATAATGGGATTTATTTCCACCAGTTGAATTAGGTACTTAGCTATTTATTTAAATATTAGCAAATTATTTGTTGACTTGCAAGTAACATCTATGATATTTTGTAAATTATGGTGGTATTTAATCCCATCATATAAGGAAAATTATGAAACGTAATTTACTGATAATTTGCTTTCTCTCTCTTTTGGCAGCTGGCTGCGCCGGTGGAACGTGGGGAACCGGTATCAAGCCAAAGACTTTTGGGCCAAGTGACGAGGAAACTATCGGTAATTTGCCGCTTAGTAATGTTCTGAAAGGCCAAGCCTCTGATTGCTCCGAAGAGGAGCGTTCGGAAGGCAAAGCCGGTTGTAAATAAACACTATAAGGAGATGTTATGAAGAAGTTGGGTCTAGCACTGTTAGCACTGAGTGGTTGTATGAGCGCGGCAGATCACGCCGCATCTTTACATCCATCTCACGAGGAATCTATCACTATCGGAATGGTTCAAGGGCAAATACATGCCGGAATGACCAAGGCCGATGTGGCGCAAATTCTGGGCGCGCCAAATATAGTCAGTAAGGATCTAAAAGGTCTTGAGGCCTGGATTTACGATAAGGTAGCAAGTGAGACAAGCTACTCTAATTCAAGCAAATCGATTGGTGGAGGCGCTGGCGCACTCACAGGAGTCGGCTCTGTATTACTTGGAGGCATCGGTTCCGCTTCCAATAATAGGAATACTGGCGCAGTGGCGACCTCTCAGAGGACCCTGACGGTGGTAATCACCTTCAACAATGCTGGATTGGTGGATAATTCAACTTATCACTCGACTACCTTCTAAAGGATTGAGTATGAAAGCGCTTGTGTTTTTGAGTGCTGTGATACTTTCGGGGTGTGCTGTAAGACCAGTCACTCCGCCAACACCATCACTTGAGGTACGATCGATGCAAAGTCGAGAGTTCCATGGACAAGACCCTCGAGTGGTGATGAAGGCAGTGCTAAATGTCCTGCAAGATGAAGGATTCGTTACAAAAAATGCAGTGACGGATCTCGGGCTTATCACGGCGACGCGAGAAATTGATGCAAGAAACTCATTCACGATGGCCTTCGGAACGCTGATGATGGGAGAGGATGCCTCTTGGCATTCAAGCGATATTATTGAGGCGACAGCGAACGTGTCCGAATTGGGCGGGCGGGTAAGAGTCAGGGTGTCGTTCCAGGAGAAGTCTATCGACAATCATGGGACAATACTCGGCATCAATACCATAGAGGATCCGATTTATTATCAATCCTTCTTCGCCAAAGTCGACCGCGGGCTGTTTGTCGAGAGGCAGGGGGTTTGATCGGTAAAAATAGTGTCAGAGACTTCGGGGGCGTTTGCCCCCCGAAGTTTTGCTTAATCGGAAATCATAAATACAATCATAAATATTCTCAGCCACTTCGTGGACGTCCCCCTACTCGACAAGCAGATTAATCAAATATCGATGATTTAGCTGAACTCAGAGAGTAAAATATAGAACGACCGGGTTCTCTTCATCCCAATTATTACCCCAACAAACAGCACTCCCCGTTAGCCTAGAAAGGCTCAGAAGTAATTTTGAATTTTCAAGGGAATCTCTCAAAAAACGCATCCACCCCTCACTCCACTCTGACTTCCCCCAGACCAACCACCGGTCGATAAGTCCCCTCGGGAAACTCCACATCCCATTGCCCAGCTCGATATAATTTGGATGCCTCTTTATAAGCAAAGTAAATTTCGAAATACCACCTCTTCCAGGCGTGCCTTCGAAGGGCGCAAACAGCCAGAATCCTAGGCCGGTGAGAGTATCGGTGGGACCTCTTCGTTGCACTCGGCTTGGCACCACGCTCAGTCCGCTTTAGCACCGCTCGCCCCTTAAATCCGAGTCCGCGCGCATATCTATCCTGCACAATCTTTTGCCGTCTCTCCTCCAGCCGCTGCATCATAAGCAAGGCATAATCCCTCTGGGACAAATCCTCGTACCCCGGTAAACGCTCATATTTTAGCGTCACCACATCAATAAAATCTACTAACTTTACGTCATCACTAAATCTTTTTGCATTATTGTATTCGGCCCAGCGGACTACTTTGAATCGTCGCTCGATACCCCAAATGGCATCATGAAAACAGTTGTAACCTGGATAATCTGAAATCTTTTCTACAAGACCGTCCTTCACCGGTTGCAGCACCGTGTAAAAGAAGTATTCCTCAATGTCCTCGGCTGCAGGCAGAAACTCATTGGAATATCTGCGGCCCCAAAACCGCCCGCCATCATACTCCGGAGTAAAACGGGGCA
>CAZWGK010000162.1:0-5049 GCA_964633685.1 uncultured Bdellovibrionales bacterium
AATACAGTCAGGATTAAGCCCCTTAAAATGATCTTTAAAGGCCTGGCATCGGGTATTTGCTCTGGCTACCACATTATTGGTCCAGGTGCCGCCTTGAATCGTGGATAAATCCATTAGATAGTGAGCAAAGTTGTTTTTGACTGTTGGAATTGTCTCTGCATCAGGAAAGTTGAGCGTGCCTCTGCCTATTGGTAACCCGTCAGTAGTGCCAATCGTTGCAGGGTTGCCTGACGAAGCTGCAGTATGGGTTCGGGCAGGATGTCCTATAAAAGGAAGCCCCTGAATATAGTCCTGACAAATTGGTTGATCATTTGGAGGAGCAGCCACTACACCTAGACCATCAGCACAGAGGGGTGGCCAATTAATAAAGGGATGACACCTTGCGATTCCGTGTATACAAATTGGTGCTGCCAGTGTCGAAGGTCCGGTAATATAAGAGCTGCCATCAGTATTATAATCGACACCAAAACAAGTAGGGGTGTATCCAGGCAGGGGACATGCCATGGAGTTGGGTCGATAGACACCTGTAGATCTTTGCACTCTATAAATATTTTCAATGCCCCAGAAGCTGATGCCATTTGCGAATCCAACCGGACCATTCATCGAACCACAATCATAATTGGTCCCAGCACTATTGCATGCCTCATGGATTAGGCACAGCCTTGAGCCTAAACTGGTTGGGCTAGTCGATAGCTGAGCGGCGTTATCGGCTGGAATACCAGTGCTACAATTAAATTCATAAGGGTTTACTATGTACTTTGGGGCGTCTTGGCTGGAAACGAAAGCTGGCCCACTTTGACTGAGCATTGGAACTGGATGCCAAGGCCACCCGTACTTAAAAACAACCTCGTTTGGAAGGGTTGCTGCGTGCTGCCCTTCAATCGGGGTTAATTGCCCGGGATTAAAAGTGAAGGAATCATCTGCTAAGGGTTCATCTCCAAGAACTGGGAGAGGTGGATTGAGAATTTGGTAGTATTGGCCAGGTGCAGTCAATTCAGCAAAGCCATCGCTAGAAGAGAGAGTTACATACTTAAGCAGTTTTCGGTAAAAAGTTAGATCTAGGAAGTTTTGTAAAACTCTATTCGGTGCCATGGATACAGGCTCCCGAAGTAGATCTTTCGGCTCATCAAAAGAATACTGCTTATACAGATTGCCTGTGATCTTACCTGAAACAGGGTCTATTGAATAGCTCTGGTAACTTGGCTCATCGAACTCCGATAATGTATAAACGCCGTTGTTAGATGGAATTGAAAACGATGGGCTCAGTATATTTGAGAGCGAAGTAAATATACCTGGATCCAATTTGCCCCCAAAAACATTTACATCCGCAAATTGGGTTTTTCTTCCAATTTCAGCCGTTAATAGAGCAGCGGCTTTTTTATAGGCAAGAAATAGATCGGGAGCTTTGGCCCTGAGGACTGATTCATGAGTCTGAATTTCATGGTATACATTGTCGTTATTACAAACATTTTCGTTGTTGGAGACACACGGAGGTGATGATTCCATTCCTAGAGAAACAGTTGGCCAAATAGTGGACTTTTCACTCCATGGTAGAACTATTCCGCTCACTGGGTCAAAAGAGTAAGGTAGCAGAGTCTGGATCTCGGGATTAGGTATTACTGTACTTACTCCGTTTATGTCTACAGTTTGTCCGTTCGCCCCCTGACCCCCAGAGCCGTCTGTGACTTCAAAAGCCGCAAGAAGGTCGTCGATGCTTCCGCCTGAGAGGCTATGTGAGTAATCAAAAGCGAGGTTTATGTAGGTAGGCGAGTGTTCAGATCGTGCGTAAGCAGCGGTTTCTACAGCTTCGTATCCTAGTAAATCAAGAAGAGGGCTTTGTTTGAGTTTGATATACGCTCTAATGCCATAAGTAGGACCAGGTGTTGATTCGCTTGTGAAATAAAGGGTAGTGGATTCATCGCTGGCAATTTGAACTTGTTCGGTATTGGATGCCGAGGTGTAACCATACGCTGTTGCAAGAGCCTGCATGTTATTGAGAGCGACCTTGTCATCAAATTCAGAATTATGAGCTCCCGTAGTTACTAGGTTCATGGTCATAAAGTTGGCTTGCATTTTAGTGAGAGTTGCAGCGGAGTAGATTAGGAAGGTCAATCCGACTACAAGGACACCTAATGTAACAGTAGCAAACCAAAACGAGACAAATCCTCGCTCGTGAAGATGAGCGTCTCGCCCTGACATTTTGCTCAAGGAGTTGGTCATATTAATTAATATGCCTCCGTGGCGCGATAATGTGAAAAGTCGCTGTTGGTTGGGGATACAATATGTTGACGCCATTAGAGCAAATTATCAGGAATATATAGGGATGGACCTCTGCGTACTGCTGTTTTCTATTCGCGGCAATTGAGGGGTCTCCAATATAAAAATCATATAATTTAAGACCCATGGCTTTGTTGTCATTGACGGTAGTGTCTGGAGTTGATTGCATTACGGTCACCATGTTCTGCAATTTAGTGGTGCCAACATTTGCGATTGCGCTTCGCAAAGTGCTAAAATCCTCACAGCCGCCACCTGACCTTGCTAAAGTACGGGATAATGTGAAAGTTGTATTAATTGTTTGATTGCCAGTAACTATACCTGTCGTAGGATTAATGTTCAGATAGCCAAGTGCTACATAGAAAGCGTATTTGGTATTTGGAGCCCTCTGTTCAAGAAAGTCTAGCAGGAGTGTTAGGTACTGCTGACTAGTGGGAGAAGTCGATGTGCCTAATGCGGAAAAGACTCCCGTCTGAGCATTGAAAGACATCGACTTTGCCTGCGGTCCCATCACCAGTTGAGTTGCTAATGCATAGTGATCAATCTTTTCTATAGACCTGAGGTATAACTGAGCAAAGCCTAAAACAACCGCAACCATTAAAGTGGATGATAGTGCGAGCTCTACCAGTATTGCACCCGTTTGGGTATTTTTGGTTTCTCTCCCAATCATAGGGCGGGACCTGAATCAAAAGCATATGCAGTGCGGGTGACCGTCAAATAACCACTGGGAGCAACAGAGTTTCTAAACATAGCAAGGCCTAGCAGAGGCACTGCGCACTCAACTGTATAAATACGATTTTTTGAATTTGCGTCGCTATTTGTTAGCTGCCAAGAGGTGGAGTCGTAAGTGAAGAAAATTGAGCAATTAGTCTGCCCCCCTAAATGGGAGACATCCAAATTAGCTCTGGCAGGAATCGGAAAGGCTATTTTTTGATTGAGGGAGTTAAGATAGCCGTATGCCAGGTTAAGAGATTTAAGCTCCTTTTCGGTAAAGCTTGTTTTGCCAGGCATAGCTGATGAAAGCAGAGCTAACTTATTTGTCCAAAATTGTTCTCGGGCGGTGGTAAGACCACTGGCTTCTCCAGAGATGGGCTTAACGAGTTGAGCAGTAGTTGGGGTGGGCGTGGTCGGGTCTGCGGCTACTGTAATTTTTGCTGCCATCAGAGCAACATCTTGGCAGAGAATATTTGCGGTGTAGATTCGGCCAAGGTCAAAGACTACCGCTACTATCAGTAGCAGTGTGGGTAAGGCGATAGCGGTCTCTAGTAAAGTTATGCCCCGTTCCCCTTTTTTACTTCTTCCCTTCATCGTTCAAATAATTTTAAATACGGTCATTTTTCTGGCGTGATGCTCTCCTTTAAGTATACTACAGGTATTTCAGAGCTACCACGGTATGAAAATATGGCAAGACATGAAGATCGAATAAAGGTGTTGTCACAACAAGGGGTGACGCTTTTGGAATATATAATCGTAGTCCTGGCTTTGGCCCTTCTCTTTATGACCTACTATGCGCAGTTTGCACCTAAATCATCTGCCTTTTATAGCGATATAGTTGATGGTTTGAATAATCTTTACCCAAGAGGTTATTATCAACCAAGTTCTTAGTTTTATTGTGGGGCGTTGTCCTTCACGCTTGGTGCAGTGATATGCAGGCCATACATGTTTTGACCTGTCAGAGCCGTCGCCGCTGCTCCGGTATCACCAGCGGTGAAGTTCATTTCTATGGATGAGTCTCCCGGTGGTGTTGAAGATGGTTGAACAACGGCAACGACCACGGCTGAATAAATGAAAATTCTCTGTAAGAGCTGTTGGGGAGTTGCCGGTGTTATAGCGGCTGCCGAATTAGGCAAGCTAAGCCCAACCAACAACAACAGAACTTTTATAATTTTACTCATTCCGACCGTCTCCAGTTAGTAAGATCGGCTGAATATCTGATTTTCTTAATACATTCGAGCTGGGGGAGTGTAATTCAAAAATATGAATGAGATCAGCTATCTACGGACCCCGTGAGGTCGATTAGGCCCTTGCGTGCCCTAATCCGAGTGTTTTTACGTATTCGGCCGATTTGCCAATATATCGTCGAGCGGTTCTCATAATATTCTCAATCTCATCTGGGCGGAGCTCTCTTACAACTTTTGCTGGTGATCCCATGACCATGCTTCGTGGGGGGATAATAGTACGCATAGTTACCAGTGAGTTCGCTCCAATTACGGAGTCTTCGCCGATGATAGCTTCGTCTAAGATAGTGGCGCCCATTCCAACTATGCAACGATCTTTTACGGTGCAGCCATGTAAGATAGCGGCATGTCCAATTGAAACAAAGTTTCCAACTACACAGTCACCGAGTCCATCTGAAGTGTGTAGAACAGCGTTGTCTTGCACATTAGAGGAATGACCGATAAGTATTTTATTAATATCGCCCCGCAGAGCAGCTCCAAATAGAATAGAGGAGTTGTCTCCTATCTCTGTGCGTCCAGTGACCCAGGCACTCGGAGCTATGAAAACATTCTGGCCCAATGTGGGCCAGTGTCCTTCAAATTGGGCTAGAGGCATTGATCAAGTACCGATCTGACCACTGGCAGAACAGTGGATTTGTTGGTCATGATAAATGGCTCTAGTGCTTTCGAGTATGGATATGGTGATTCCGCACTTGAAACCATGCCCACAGGTGCGTCAAGTTCGTCAAACATCTCAGTGCTGATTAGGTGCGAAAGATAAGCACCGTAGCTCGCTACGGAGTGTTGCTCTTGAACAATTACGACTCTATGAGTCTTA
>CAZWGK010000162.1:5059-5437 GCA_964633685.1 uncultured Bdellovibrionales bacterium
AAGTGGTCGAAGAGTTCTAAGGTCGATAACCTCGGCGGATATTCCATCTTTCTCGAGTTCGGCCGCTGCTTCTAGAGCAACGTGAACCATCTTGGACCAAGATATTAGGGTAATATCTTTACCTTCTTTTTTTACATCTGCTACGCCGATTGGAATCACATACTCCTCTTCCGGAACCATGCCTCGCATGGAGTAGGTTAGCTCGGACTCGATGAATACTACTGGGTTCTCATCTCTAATCGAGCTCTTTAGTAGGCCCTTCATATCAAAAGGAGTTGAGGGGGCGATTACGTAAAGGCCAGGTGTGTAAGCATAGAAGCTTTCAAATGAATTAGTGTGTTGGGCACCCAATTGATAAGCGGCTCCCCCTGCGCCACG
>CAZWGK010000163.1:0-3736 GCA_964633685.1 uncultured Bdellovibrionales bacterium
ATTGGATTCTTGGGTTTATTGGGGTTTTTGGAATTTGAATTTTGGAGATTTTTTGTAATCTCAGTATTCGCCTTAGCCAATCGACTTGTTCGGGATTTATGCCAGATTTGTTCTCCGGGGCTATATGTCCCCCAAGCGAACCTTAAGATGGCTTCACCTCTGAGATTTCTTAATCCCAACAATTACTCTGTAGTACGGTGAGCAGGGGGACATATAGCCCCGGAGAACTTGCATGCATATTTAAGTCGCGCCCTATCTATCCCTCAAATACCGTCTTTTTAACTCAACGTCGCGCTTTACATAGCCGATAACTCTCTACCCATGAACCACAGGGAATGGTTTAATTGGGGTGCGCTATGGAGGGTGCATTATGAATAGAGTAGCAATTGTGGGCGGAGTTAGAACTCCTTTCGTTAAAGCCGGCAGTGAGTTTTCAGAGCTTTCAGCGCTTGATTTAGCAAAACATGCAGTATCGTCACTTGTTAACCGGTACAATTTAAATGCCGGAACTATTGATGAGTTGATTTTTAGCTCGGTATTATTGGATCCCCGTTATCCTAATTTAGCTCGGGAGATTGTTTTAAGAACTGATCTACCGAAGCACATTCCTGCTCATTTTATCTCTAATAATTGTATATCGGGGCTAGTAGCTCTGAATTTTCTTTCAGATGGCATCAAGACTGGGCGTATAAAGTCTGGTATCGGCGGTGGTGTTGAAAGCATGAGCTTGCCCGCATTAACTGTTCATCCAAAGCTTGAACGCACTTTTATTCGATTATCTAGAGCTCGCTCGATGGGGCAAAGACTGGCCCTTCTTGGCTCCATTAGGCCGGGACAATTTCTGCCCCGTGCGCCTAGTCCAAAAGAGCCCTCAACTGGGATGACTATGGGTGAGCACATGGAGATAACGGCTCAGGCCTTAAAAATTGCTCGCGCTGACCAAGATAAATGGGCTTTTGAGAGCCATCAAAAAGCCGCCAAGGCGCAAGGTGAGGGGATTTTTGGTAGTGAGATTCAACTTTGTAAAGGTGTGGCTGCCGATAATATTATTCGCGGCAACACTACCCTTGAAAAGCTATCTTCATTAAAGCCGGTCTTTGATAAAGGGCCAAACGGAACTTTGACTGCCGGGAACTCAAGCTCTTTAACTGATGGCGCCTCAGCCGTGTGTTTAATGAGCGAAGAGGAAGCTAAAAAACAGGGTAGGGAGATTCTTGCTTTTATCGAAGCGGTCGAGTTTTCGGCTCTAGCCCCTAGTGATGGATTATTGATGGCGCCAGCGTTGGCCTTGCCGCGTCTCTTGGCTAAATCAAAATTAGGTGTGGCAGATGTGGATCTCTTTGAGATTCATGAAGCCTTTGCTGCACAGGTTCTAGCTAATCTCTCTGCGTGGGAGCAAGGATGGGGCCCAGCAGGAACAACTGATATTAAACCTCTCGGAGTTATTCCAAGAGAGAAGATAAATATTTGTGGTGGTTCAGTGGCGATTGGACATCCATTTGCTGCGACTGGCGGCAGACTTATTACCTCGCTTGCGAATTCTTTGAAGCGGCTAAATAAGAAAACTGGAGTTATTTCAGTTTGTGCTGCTGGTGGAATGGCTGCAGCGGTGTTGCTGCGTCGCCCTTAGAGATTAAGTAATATAGGAGAGGGCTTCGAAAGAATCGTCTTACCTCTCGAAGCAAATAAAAAAGGCCGCATTTCGCGGCCTTTTTTGTTGGATATAATGATCTTCAACTATTAATAGTATTGATCGTTAGAACCAGAGTTGCGGTTATTGTATCCCTGATATCCGCTATTTCCAGTATTTGGATTTCTGTATGTATCAGAGCCTTGTTGGCGACGTAGCTCTTCAAGCTCACGACGTTGTCTCGCAATCTCTTCTTCTTGTCTGCGTAGACGCTCTTCTTGTGACTGAGTAGAGCGCTCTTGTTGCTCCACTTGGCTACCCATCAGTCCGCCACCTAATAATCCAGCAGCAGTACCGATTGCAACACCAGCGCCAGCATTTCCAGATTGACTTCCAATGATTGCACCAAGACCAGCTCCTAAAGCGCCTGCGCCGAGTGCACTCTTTTCGGTTGTTGTTAAACCACCACCTTGACCATTGGAGCAGCCAGTGGCCACGACTACTAAGGCAATTGTCAGAATCGATAAAATTTTACTTTTCATAAGCTCCCTAAAGAGAAAATATCTTCAATAATTGTAGAATATCATTCATAGAAGATCATTACCGACTTTTTGACGGCCCAGAGGAAAGAAAATTCACCCTCTAAGTGCTTGAAATAACTACAGTATTCAAAAATAAATGGTTTTTTGAAAAATTTAGTTAAAGAAAATTTGGACACCAGCCGTTCACTAAAACTGCGAGGAATTGTTGTAGCGGTAGTTATACGAGCGGTCTAGAGGCGAGGTAACGTAGTATCTTCCATTCACCCTTAGATCAAAAAAACAAAAATTAACATTTATTATTCTTGCAATGAATTTTGCTCGATATGGATTCGCCATATTGCTTGCGAGGTGCCAGACAAGGATTGTTTGGTAGGCAGAATTCGGAGCTTCACGGAGGAATAAACCATGGCCATTACTATTGGATCAAATAACGCTTCTCTAAATGCCCAAAGGTATTTGGATAGAGCAACAGCAAGACTTAATCAGTCCTATGAGAGACTCTCATCTGGACAAAGAATTAACCGTGCACGTGATGACGCTGCCGGTTTGGCGATTGCCGAGGTCTTAAAAGCCGACCAAAGAATTGCAACAGTTGCTATCAGAAATGCTAACGATGGTATTTCTACTGTAGCAATCGTTGATTCCGCTCTCGGTGAGATTAACGGCGTTCTTGCTCGTCTAGCTGAGCTAGCTGAGCAATCTGCTAACGGCGTGTTCTCTTCTAGCCAGAGATCAGCTCTTCAAAGTGAGTTCGAAGCTCTTGGTTCAGAAATTGAGCGTATTGCAAATACTACAGAGTTCAACGGAGTTAAGCTCCTATCTGGTGGCGCTTCCATCGCTTTCCAGGTTGGATTCAGCTCTGCTTCGACCTCTCAAGTAACTTTCCAAGGAGTGCAGGGAACTCTTGCTGCTCTTGGATTAGCCAATACTGGTAGCTCAGCTTTGACCTACTCAGTAAACGATTCCAGCAACGTTTTGGGTCAGTCTGCTGCAAGATTGGCTCTTGATGCGGTGCGCTCTGCTATCGGTTCTCTAACCACCAGCAGAGGTGTTCTGGGTGCTGTTGAATCTCGTCTGCAAGTTTCTATCAACAACCTTCAAGTTGTTAGAGAGAACTTCGCAGCCGCTGAAAGCCGAATCCGCGACGTTGATGTTGCTGCCGAGGCTGCTGAACTAACCCGTGTAGGTATCCTACAACAGGCTGGTGCTGCGGTTCTTGCTCAGGCTAACCAACAGCCAGGATTAGCTCTTCAGTTACTTGGTTAATTAAAGGCTTAGCTTTCTTCTATCCCGCTGAGGGTATGACCTAAAGAAATTTCTTGAAGTTATACCCTCAGAGGGGATGGAAAAGGCGAGGTGGCAAGCCGGGTTTCTCCAGTAAATTGGAGGAGAAACCTTCGCTCGGGAAAACCGGGTTACTTACCTCGCAACTACCTACAAGTCCCGACAGATGAGTAAGTGATGGGCCCCAAAAAATCACTGAAAACTGCTCGGGACTTTCTTTTTTTTCTTTCTTAACTCCAAATTTGCAATTTCTGGTTAAAAATTGATTTGTAATCAATAA
>CAZWGK010000163.1:3746-5397 GCA_964633685.1 uncultured Bdellovibrionales bacterium
ATTCGAAATTCCGAAATTTATGTTCAAAAACTAACCTTAAGTCATTGAAGATTATCATTAAAAAAAATAATAAAAATTTTCTAAAGAATTTACTAAACAGTGACGTTAGCAACCAAAGAGGGGTTGTGTACGGGGTGTCGATTGGATAGCACTCCGAACTTATAAAAGGCTGTAAATTCTCCTTATAATAAGTCATGCAGTAGTTCTGTTTCAAAGGATTGATTCAGGATTGATTTAGAACTCAAGGAGGAACATTTATGGCAATTACCATTGGATCGAACACATCTTCGATCAACGCTCAGAACAGACTTGGTAAATCTACAGACGCTCTAAACAGAGTGTATGAGAAGCTAAGCTCTGGTCAACGTATTAACCGTGCAAGTGATGACGCCGCTGGTCTAGCTATCGCTGAGGGATTACGCGCTGATGCTCGTATCGCTAGCGTTGCTACAAGAAACGCCAACGACGGTATCTCTGTTATAGCAATTGCTGACTCTGCTTTGAGCGAGATCGGAAACGTTCTCGGTCGTCTAGCTGAGCTTGCTGAGCAATCTGCTAACGGTACAATCACAACTGGTCAACGTTCAGCTCTAGCCGCTGAGTTCTCTGCTCTCGGTTCAGAAATTGAGCGTATCGCTAAGAACACTGAGTTCAACGGTGTTAAGCTTCTATCTGGTGGTTCTTCAATATCTTTCCAGGTAGGTATCAAGGGTGTGGATTCTAACTCTCAGATCACTCTAAACGGTGTTCAGGGAACATTGAACGCTCTTGGATTGGGTAACACAGCAGGTACTTTGACTTACTCTGTTAACGATACATCCAATTCATTCGCTCAAGATGCTGCTAAAAACGCTCTTGACGCTGTTAAGAACGCTATTACCTCGCTGACAACCAGCCGCGGTACTTTGGGTTCTACAGAGTCCAGATTGAGCGTAGCTATCTCCAACCTTCAGACTGCTCGCGAGAACTTCCTCGCTGCAGAAGGCCGCATCAGAGACGTTGATGTTGCTTCTGAGGCTGCGCAATTAACCAGACTTGGAATTCTCCAACAGGCTGGTGCTTCTATCCTTGCTCAGGCAAACCAACAGCCACAGTTAGCTCTGTCGCTCTTGAGATAATAGTGCCTAATAGACTGGTTGGGCGAAAGCCCAACCGGTTTTGGTCATAATGCCAATTGGGCTTTATCTACAGGGCTCAATAGCTATGTGCTATAAAGACTAAATATTACATGACTACTACGCATACTTCGTTTTTAATATTTATTTAGTCCCAAGCCTTTATTTTATTAAGCCAATTCATGAAAATTTCGTCTTGTTTTTGTAAAAAACTCTGAGCACTTTTTGTTAATTGAGAATTTTCAGGCCCCCAAAAGGCCTCTTAACCTACTGAAATGCATAATAAAAATTTTTTTTTAATTTTTTGCTCAAGATAAATCAGCACTAAGTCGTTACCTCCTTTAGCTGATAGGTGTGTGTGGAGCGGTTTTCGCTCGTCATACTCTAAATTGACCTCGGACTGGGAATTCTCCTGGTAGGAGGCCAATAAGTGGCTCTGTGTCGAAGGAACGATTCAGAGTTGATTTAGGATTCAAGGAGGAACATTTATGGCAATTACAATCGGATCGAACACATCTTCGATCAACGCTCAGAAC
>CAZWGK010000164.1:0-1010 GCA_964633685.1 uncultured Bdellovibrionales bacterium
AGTATCCCGCCATCCGTTTTGACATCGCCTATTCAGAGAGCCTCAGCAGAAGTTGAGCGGTTTTCTGTTATGGCATCTGGAAGTCTAGTTGAGCCAGCTCTAACCTCGGCACGGATTCAAAAAGAGACAGCAGGTCTTCTGCTTAGGTTAGCTAAAAGAAGTGTCGCATCAGTTTCGGATTCAACAGCACCTGAATTTTTTAGACGGGCGGCTGTGCTCGATAAATCTTTGAGTGATGACATACGCTCTCTCTTGGAGAGAGAGATAGATAAGCTCAACAAGATGACAGGAAGAAAAAGTCTTAGAGAGGCCAGAATTGCTCAATTTAAGGCTATTTGTGTTGATTTGCAGGACCTTAATGCTCCACTGAATACAGCGGAGAGTGGCGCTAAGGGTTCACTAGAGAGTCGCGTGGATAAGTCAAAAGTCGCCAACTATAATCCCAACGTTGCGACAACTCATACACAGAAATCCTGGTTGGGTCCCACGAGCCTGCTACTGATTATTTTTTTTGCGGGGGCGCTTTCCGTTAAACAACTCGGCGTCGACCAATTATTCAACAAATCTGAATCTTCGGGTCGCGGTGCCGCTGGATTAGTTGCGTATTCATACGAAGCTTCGGGCTCTGCTCCGCAAATCTCTCGCATACAGTCTGTGGATAACCTAGAGGTGCTTCTTGCGAAGGTGAATTCAATGGCAATATCTTCATCTTCATCTGGTACTAGTCGAGCCCTTGGGAGACAGCCGAGTCAAATTAGCGCCCCGGCAGAGATGGGCGGCCTGCTTGAAAATAAACCGCCATCGAATAAGACGGGAGAAAAGCTCGAGAAAATAGATACTTCAGGCCCTTTGGAGGGTACGCCTTTCTACGAGAGAGAGCTGAGGGCCTCGTCGAACAGTAGTGATTCCGTTTTTGGCTCTGAACCCCCAGGGGTTGGTGGTTTTCATCCAAATAACAGTTCCGGACCTCGGGGTTACAGAGTCCTTACTTTTACTCGGGTCTATTCTAA
>CAZWGK010000164.1:1020-3458 GCA_964633685.1 uncultured Bdellovibrionales bacterium
ACCATTGCTAATTTGGATTCAGGAGCGAGGGTTGAGGTGGTCGAAAGGCTTGGCGAATGGTTAAAGATTCGCTCCAAGAGTGGCCAAATCGGGTTTATGCTAGCCCAGGACGCTGAGCAGCTCCGCTAAATACTTCAAACCCTTGAAGTTTAGCGGTAAAATGAGTATAGTCCAGGGCTATTCTCAGAATAGGAACAATTTGAGGTAAAGGGGTTTTCCTTCTATGGCACGTATTACAGTTGAAGATTGTCTTCTTATAGAACCAAATCGTTTTGCGTTAGTAATTCTCGCGGCCCAAAGAGGCAAGCAGTTACTTACTGGCTCCACAGCTCTTTGCGATACAGAGGGCAATAAGCCTCTCGTCGTAGCCTTGAGAGAGATCGCCGCCTCGAAAGTTCGCTGGATGACTCCTGAAGAAACAGCAGCTGAAATTGCACTCGAGAAGGAGAGAGAGGCTCAAGAGGCACTTGCACTACAGGCCGCCGCACCTCAACCAAACCAAACTGAGCTTGGTTCCGCCGCACCTGGAGCGTTGCCAGGAATGGCTCGATTCATGAGCTCGAACGGTAGCGAGGGCGAAGACGCTTAATCAGTTGTGCGTCAGCTAAGACTCGCCAGCTCCAAATCCTATTCTGACTAAGGAAATTAGGATGCAACTTCAAGATCTGATAGAGCAGGTAAAGTCGTATTATCCCAATCCTGATACAACGGGAATCGAGGCCGCTTTTACCTTTGCCGACAAGGCGCACAGTGGGCAGGTTCGAGCTTCTGGAGAGCCATACATTACTCATCTACTAGCGGTGGCTTCGCTAGTAGCCAAACTCAAATTAGACATAGCCTCAGTTCAAGCCGCGCTACTTCACGATACCATCGAGGATTGTGAGGTTACGATTGAGGAGCTTACCGAGAGGTTCGGCGTAGATGTTGCGGGTATAGTGGAGGGTGTTACAAAGCTTACCCGGATAGGTTTTGAATCCAAAGAAGAGAAGCAGGCTGAGAACTTTCGCAAAATGCTCATCTCTATGGCCAAAGATATTCGGGTGGTTTTGGTCAAACTATGTGACCGCCTCCACAACATGCGAACCATAGAGCATATGAAGCCAGAGGCTCAAAAAAGAATCGCGGAAGAAACTCGTGATATTTATGCTCCATTAGCCAATAGACTCGGTATTCACTGGATCAAATCAGACCTTGAGGATCTTTGTCTTAAAACACTAAGACCGGAGATCTACAATTTAATCGCTGAAAATTACCAAAAGAGAGGCAGCGAGTGGAACAAGTACATCGATGACGTCACCCTTAGTGTGAAGCAGAAGCTTGAAGAGAATGGAATATCTGGCTCTATTAAGGGAAGAGCCAAGCACTACTACTCTATCTGGAAAAAGATGGAGGAGAGCAATATTTCATTCGATGAGATTTACGACATACTCGGATTTAGGATTATAGTGCCCACGGTTCGAGCTTGTTATGAGACTCTTGGGGTACTCCACTCTAACTTCAAACCAGTGCCGGGTCGGTTCAAAGATTTTATCGCTATGCCGAAGCCGAACATGTATCAAAGTCTCCATACCACCGTTATTGGTCCTGGTGGTCAGAGGATTGAGCTTCAAATAAGAACACCCGAAATGCACAAAGTCGCCGAAGAAGGAATCGCGGCACACTGGATGTACAAAGAGGGAGAGGTCTCCTTGGATAACTCATTTGATTTGCAATGGGTTAAAGACTTAGTTGAAACACAACAATATCTTAAAAACCCCGATGAGTTCATTCAATCAGTAAAGGGAGAGCTGTTTCCAGAGGAAGTGTTCGTATTTACTCCTAACGGCGATCTTTTTAGGCTTTCTTACAAATCAACTCCGGTTGACTTCGCCTACGCTGTGCATACTGATTTAGGTCATCAAACCACGGGTGCAAAGGTAAATGGGCAGATCGTACCACTCGATTTCAAACTAAGTAACGGCGACACGGTCGAGATTATAAGGTCGAAAAATCACGTTCCTAATAAAGATTGGTTGAACTTTGTTGTTACCACCAAAGCCAAGCAGCGGATTAGAGCTTACTTAAAGACCTTAGAACGTGAGCGTTCAGAGCAGATTGGTGTTGAGATTCTCTCAAAGGATCTTAGAAAGGTTAAGCAGTCGGTAAAGAAGCTTGAAAGTGAAGGTAAGCTATTAACTGTTGCTCAGGAGATGGGCTTAAAGTCAGTACAAGACCTCTTTGCAGAGATCGGTTACGGCAAAGTAAGCTCAGCAAAAGTAGTAGCCGCTTGTTTGCCTGATGCTGTTGATATTGAGGAGAAGCTCAAGAAACAAACGAGCTCCCTAGAGAGAATCTTTCAACAGGCGGCTCGGAGTAGTCGTAATAAAGTCGGCGTGGCTGTAAGCGGTATCGACGATATGCTTGTTAGATTTGCCAAGTGCTGTGAGCCTCTACCGGGT
>CAZWGK010000164.1:3468-5394 GCA_964633685.1 uncultured Bdellovibrionales bacterium
AGAGGCCGAGGAGTAACAGTTCACTTAGCTAACTGTGCCCAGGTTATGCAGAGCGATCCTATGCGGCGAATTGATGTGAGCTGGGACACTGATGTTAAGACTCCGAGGAGCGTTCGCATCACGGTTCATTCACAGGATCAGATCGGAGTGTTGGCTAACCTTACAAGTGCCATCACCTCTAACGGCGCCAATATAGCTAACGCTCATGTTAGGACGACCCCCGACTCAAAAGCTGTAAACTCATTCGAAATTCAGGTTGAGGATGCACGTCAGCTTCAGAGTATTATTAGAGCACTAGAGATGGTTCCCGGCGTTATTCGAGTAGAGAGAGTTCGGCATATTAGCACCTCAATCGATTTAGAACGCGGAAACCTCTCGGAGGAAGAAGAGTAAATTTTTATCAAGAGGAGATTATGTTTAAATATATAACTGACGCACCCGGAGCACCTAAAGCTATTGGACCTTACTCACAGGCCGTTGTTAGCGGAAATATGGTATTTTTATCCGGTCAGATTCCGCTCGACCCGGAGAGTGGTAAGGTCGAAAGTACAGATATAGTGGCTCAGACTAAACAGGTAATGAAAAATATTGAGGCTGTTTTAGCTTCTGAGGGACTTACCTTTAAAAATGTTGCCAAGACAACCATATTTCTAACTGACCTCGGAAACTTCCAGAAGGTTAACGAGGTGTATGAAGCCGCGCTGCAAGGCGTAAAACCTGCTCGTTCTACGGTGCAGGTGGCAGCCCTACCAAGAGGTGTTGGTGTAGAGATTGAAATGCTTGCAATTAAGTAAGGCCGAATGAACAAAGGGCGGCTTCTTCTCGTAAGTAGTATTGTCTTTTCGCTACTTGGACTGGTGGTAGGATACTATTCTGCCAACTCCTTGTTTCGGAAAATAGATGAGAAACCGCATAAGGTCCCAAAGACTAGCCTTGAGAAGCAGACAATTGATGTGTATCGAAGCGCAAACGAGGCGGTAGTCTTCATCACCACTGTAAGCTTTGCTTTTGATATGTTCAGTGGAGTAACTCCAGAGAAAGGTACAGGTTCTGGCGTTATTGTCGATGCCGAAAAAGGGGTAATACTGACCAACTTGCATGTACTTCAAAATGCAAAACGAGTGGAGGTTTCTCTTGCTAACGGCGGGGTTCAGCCGGCACGACTTTTGGGGGTAGAGCCGGACCTTGATATCGCAGTTCTCGGATTAACAGATCCACCTCCTGGGTTAGTGAGCGTTCCTTTTGGTAACAGTTCGGCCTTATCAGTTGGACAGAATGTAATTGCAATTGGCAATCCGTTCGGTCTCGACAGAACTCTTACCGCTGGCATTATATCAAGTTTGAATAGGTCGATAAGACGGGAAGATTCTCATGTCATGCGTGGATTGATTCAGACCGATGCCTCAATCAATGTGGGTAATTCAGGTGGGCCACTTCTTGATATGGGAGGAAATCTGATCGGAATTAACACCGCCATTCTGAGTAGGAGTGGAGATTCCGCAGGTATCGGATTCGCTGTGCCAATTAATCAGATAAAACGGATTCTTTCTGAGCTCATCGCGACAGGGAGAGTCTTGAAACCAGATTTTGGTTGGACTCTCGTCGACACAAACTATGGCCCGATGGTGCATCAGGTATTTCCTGGTTCTCCTGCTGAGACCGAAGGAGTGCAGCCGATTTTAAGAAAATTAGATGGCTCCTTTATCTCGGGATATGTCAAGGATTTTGCGAGAGCAGATGTAATCATTTCTCTAAACGGAGTGCCCGTTACCACTAAAGAGGAAGTGGAGGATCTTATTGCTGAGGCAAGTGCCAAGACCCCATTTAAGTTTACTCTTAGAACTGGAAGCAGAGACGGCGAGGAGCGAACAAGTAGCATGAAACCGGAGCTTAAGTAGTATATGTTGCCGATTTCTCAAAACGAAC
>CAZWGK010000165.1:0-5383 GCA_964633685.1 uncultured Bdellovibrionales bacterium
ACCTAAAACGTCGGGACCTACATACGGTATATTGAGAAGTCTAAAGAACCCTTGCAGGGCTCCGTCTTCTCCCAGGGTGCCGTGAACTATCGGAAAAGAGGCGTGTATTCGGTTCTCATTTTTTGCAGCAACGGCAAGTGATATGAATTCAGTAATTGCGCTCTCACCCGTGGGAGATTCGGCTCTTAATATATTAGTATTTTGAATGATCTGGTTTGAGGACTCCTGACTAAGCCACTTGCCATCACGTGCTATAGCGAAAGGATAAACATGAAACCCCTCAGCTTTCAGTCCCTGATAAATTGTGCGTGCTGACCTAATAGAGACCTCATGCTCAGATGATTTTCCGCCAAAGATAAGGGCAATGTTCTGGGAGCTCATGAGTGATATTCCTAAGAAAGGCTTGATAAGTAATACTGTATAACCGTAAGCTACTAGAGTTGAAACCACAAATACTTTTTTATATTTGCACCCAGTTTTAGAATGCCAATTACACTAAGTAAATTTAATCTAAGGGAAATTATCGGCGGAACAACTTCCGACAATTCCACTCAGACAAGCGGCTGCGGTATTGAGTTTAACTCCAAAGAGGTCAAACCAGGGGGTATCTTTTTTGCAATTAAGGGAAGCAAGACTCACGGGCATGATTTTTTAAAAGACGCCTTTAATAACGGAGCTACCTTAGCTGTGGTAGAGAGCACTGATTTCTTAAAAATTTCTGAATTAGCCGACAAAGTTATCGTAGTGCCAGACTCATTTAAGGCGATGCAAGATTTAGCGAAACATTACAGAGCACAATTTAAAGGGAAGGTAATTGGCATCGCCGGCTCTGTTGGAAAAACTACGACCAAAGACCTCATAGGAAACATCGGCTCCCAACTTTTTAAATGCTCCTGGTCTAAAAAATCTTTTAATAATCTCCTCGGCCTCTCATATACTATCTGCAATGCCGATCTAGACGACAATATCTGGGCTCTCGAGTTAGGAATGAATCACGAGGGAGAATTGGCAGAGCTTTCAAGACTAGCCCTGCCGGACATAGCAGTCATTACCAAAATCGCCCCAGAGCATATGGAATTCTTTAGAGATCTAAACCATGTTGCCGATGCTGAGTTTGAAATATTGGCAGGACTCAAAGAGACAGGAACTTTAATTATTAACAACGATGACTCGATCGCATTGGATTCCTACCAGAGAAATATTAAGAGGTGGGATCGAGAGAGAATCACTATAAAGCGATTTGGATACGCTAAGAGCGATATCTCTATCTCTAACTTTTCGCATCAAGCAACATCATCAGTAAAAGCTTCCTTTAAACTTCAAACTACTAATGAAGCTATCAACATCTCAACTGATATTATCGGCAGACATAACGGTGGTAATTTCGCAGGAGCAATTTTAGCTCTTAAATCTGCAGCGCCGGAAATATTATTGTCTCAAGTCGAAAAGATAATTCCCTCTATCCCACCCTCGCCGATGAGACTTAATCAATCTCACACTGAAGATGGAGTGCTCATAATTGACGATTCTTATAACTCAAGCCCTGATGCGGTTTTAGCCGCACTTGAAATTCTTAGGGACTTAAAAAATACCGGTCGCTCGATTGGCTTAGTCCTGGGAGATATGTACGAACTCGGAGATGCGGGTGTACAATTTCATCTAGATCTTAATGAGCCCATCAAAAACTTAGGGGCAGCTTTTGTTGTAACCTTTGGTCCCTTGATGCAGCATCTTTCGAATTCCCTAAAGCAAACATCATGTGAAATTTTTCACGCCGCTACGATTGAAGAGATCGGACAGTATTTAAAAAACAAAAAAGTCGATGTTGTTCTCTTTAAGGCCTCACGAGGAGTGGGTTTAGACCGCGCTGTAAAAATGATTTTAGCCAAATAAAGATTGGAGCCCACTAAGCCAATCCCTCTAATATTGCACCGTGCAGCTTTGGCCTATACTCTAAAATCTTCTTATTATTTCTAGTTGGATGAATTCGATTAGTCATCAAAACGATATCAAGCCCCAGCTCCGGCTCTATCCACAAAGAGCAGCCAGTAAATCCCGCATGACCTACCGCAAAAGGACTCAATCCAGCGCCGACCATGCCGTTGTCTTGGTTTGGCCCTTCCCAACCTAAACGCCAGCTGTGATTTTTATCCTGAAAATGCTCACGAATAGATCCCTCTACTAGGGAAGGATCACCATACTGCTCTACCCATGGATACCAAAAAGTGCGAACAGTTTTTCTCGCCACAAACGAAGCTTGACCATGATAGGCAGCCAGAAGACTCGCTGCAAAATTATGAATATCCCGAGCAGTACTGAAACAACCAGCATGACCACTAATTCCACCCATCGCCCAGGCATTATCATCATGCACCTCGGCTACTAAAATCCGTTTTCTCCATGAACAAGCTTCAGTGGGGGCTACAATATCAGGCACCGCCTCTAAAGCCCCCCTCTTAACCATCGGAAGGTCGATAAAGCTAGAGCTTGCCATTCCGAGTGGCTGAAATAATAACTTATTAGCTATCTTGTTGAGTGGAGCTCCAAATAAACGCTCAATAACCTGCCCCAAGATAATATATCCAATATCCGAGAATATCTGCACCGCACCGGCTTTATGTTTCAGCGCAAACCGACTGATCTGTTGATAGACATAATCTTTTGCCGTAGAGCTTGCTAAAATTCCCATTCGAGAGGATGCACTCAAAGCTACTATCTCTTCGTAAAACGGATGCCAATGCACCAAGCCAGAAGAGTGCTCGAGCAGATTACGAATCGTGATGTCGCTCTTTGAAAAGGTCCCAAAGCCCGGCACATATCTGGTTACCTTATCATCAAGATGCAACTTCCCCTTCTCTAAAAGAATCATTATCAGAGACGCTGTGACAATCGGCTGAGTCAGAGATGCAATATCAAAAACAGTCTCTACTTTTGTGGGTACACCATCTGCACCCTCAATCTTAGAAAGAGTCCCAACAGCTTCTTCAAAAATAACCTCACCTCGCTTGCCGACCAACAACACCGCACCTGGAAATACTCCTTCATCAACTCCAGAAGCGAGCAGCTCTCTAGCTTTCGCAAATGCCGGTGCGTAATTGATCGTGGAAGTATTGTTAACGGGGACTCTATTCATTCAATGACCTCTTCAAGAGGCCCCGATTATGTATTCTCTAGTTTATATATTCAATGATTATTAATTTTCTTTGGCTAATCGGCCAGCAAAGATGAGAGGAATATAAGATTAATTTAAAGAATCTATTTATAAACCCTCTCTTACTCGAGGACGCACTCGGATATATTCAGTGCTCCGTTATTAAGGAAGCCTCTAACCCCAAATGGCACTGGTAGGTTGAATGGCTCATGGCCGGCTGGCAGTCCTGCATAAACTGGATATTTAAAATCTTGAAATATATCTTTAATTACATCAATAACGTTCGGACCAGCTGTATGAACACAACCATCAAGCCCCCCAAATATCACACCCACTAATTTATCGAGCTTGCCAGCTAACTTTAATGAAAGAAGGTGTCTGTGAATTCTGTAAGGCTTCTCGCCGGACTCCTCTAAGAAAAGCAGAGCCCCATCCAGTTTTGGCTCCCAAGGTGTTCCAAGAAGAGCAGCAAAGACACTTAAATTTCCCCCAGTGAGCCAACCTACTTTTCCGTTTCCTGGTTTTATTTCGAAGAGCTCGTTCTCTTTAAATGGATTGATAACCTCGCCGCTTAATAAGCCTAATAAAGCAGCTGCTGATGTTCGAGCTGCAAGATTTTTTTCATCCTCTGCAAACGCCCCCGAAACCATCGGTCCGTGAACAGAAACTATCCCGGCTGAATTCAGCGCCGATAATAAAATTGTAGCATCAGAGAATCCGCAAAATATCTTTGGAGTTCTTGCTAGTTTTTTAAAATCTAGAAGTGGCAGCAACTCAGCGGCGCCGTATGCACCTCTTGCCGCAATAATCACCTTAACTGAATCATCGGCGAAAAGATCTGAAAGTGCCTTGGCTCTGGCTTTGGCCGAATCGCTACTAAAGAGATGGTTGTTCTTGCCGTACATTTTTGAGGGATTGAGGACGGTTTTAACTTTAAAACCACACTCTTTTAAAAACGCGACTCCCCTATCAAAACGGGCTTTATCGCAGGCTGACGATGTCGCAATCACCCCAATCTTATCCCCTGGAAGTAACCTGGTACCTTTTTTAAAGCTTTGTATCTTCATGATTTCAAGAGGTTAGCCGTTCCCATATAATCACACACCCCCAAAAATACTACCAATCACTGTTTAAAAGTCTAATGTTTTAAAGCAATTATTCCCTTTAAAATTTGCCTACCAGTCTCCTTTTCAATATGCTGCAGCCAGATTTTTAAGGATAAGGCCAAAATTTTTAGGCCGACCCCCTTGAAAATTGAGACCGTCGTGTCCACTTAAGGGGCGGTCGGGTGGGTAAGTTCTACAAAAACCATACCCCACCATAGACGCATTAAACATTTAAATAAAAAGATTGGAGAATTAATCCATGAGCAACACGAAGATTAGACCACTGCAGGATCGAATCATCGTAAAGCGCCTCGATTCCGAAGAGAAGACAGCTTCGGGCCTTTACATTCCAGACAGCGCCAAAGATAAGCCACAGCAAGGCAAAGTAATTGCTGTTGGTAAAGGCAAAGTTAAGGAAGACGGCTCAATATTGCCAGTTGAAGTAAAGAAGGGCGATAAGATCCTTTTCGGTAAATATGCTGGAACAGAGATCAAAGTAGACAACGAAGAATACCTCATCATGAGAGAAGAGGATGTTCTTGGTGTAGTTGAAGCTTAATAAAATATAATTAATTAAGGGAATAACAATGGCTAAAACACTTAAATTCGGACTTGATGCTCGTGAGGAAATCCTCAAGGGCGTAAACAAGCTCGCTGACGCAGTTGCTGTAACCATGGGACCCCGTGGTCGTAACGTTGTGATCGAGAAGAGCTTTGGCACACCAACCGTAACAAAAGACGGCGTGACTGTAGCTAAAGAAGTTGAGCTCGAGAGCAAAGAGCAGAACATGGGCGCTCAGATGGTTAAGGAAGTTGCTTCCAAGACCTCAGATGTTGCCGGTGACGGAACAACAACTGCTACAGTTCTTGCCCGCGCTATTTATCGTGAAGCTGTAACTCTTGTTGCTGCTGGTCACGATCCAATGAACATCAAGCGTGGTATCGATAAAGCTGTTGAGACAGTAATCGAAGCTATCAAGAACTTGAGCCAACCAACCAAGGGCAAGAATGAGATTGCTCAAGTTGGAACAATCTCCGCAAACTCTGACAAAGCAATCGGCGATATCATCGCTGAAGCTATGGACAAAGTAGGCAAAGAAGGCGTTATCACAGTTGAAGAAGCAAA
>CAZWGK010000166.1:0-5322 GCA_964633685.1 uncultured Bdellovibrionales bacterium
TGCGAGAGGCGAAGCAGTAACTGCTGATAAAATTGTTAGTATCGCCCAGAGATACGGAATTCCAGTGGTTGAAGATGCCCAACTCGCTGATTCCTTATGTAAGCTTGAAGAGGGAGATGAAATACCAGAAGAGTTATTTCAGCCAGTGGCTATTGTTCTTAACAAGATAATTAAATCCAAATAAGCTAAAAGCCAGTCTTGCCGACATTAGAGCTGTGTGTAAAGATATCAGCTAGTTACCATGTATTCTATAAGATTTGAGGAATACTCCCCGGACGGTACTCGGCACGTTTTGGGTGGTCCTATAAATTCCGAGACAATTATCGGTCGTTCTCCACGGTCAGGAATAACTGTATCTAGATCCTCTGTTTCGAGAGAGCATGGAAAATTTTATCCAGTTGGTGATTGTTGGTGCTATAGCGATATTGGGAGCACTAACGGTTCTTGGTTTGATGGGAAAGTCGTTAAAAAAAATGAGAGCGTAATTGTAAGGCCGGGCGACAAAGTTCAGCTTGCGGATACCTTCGTTGTGGTAGCCAAGGGGGAACGGAACTATGAGCTGAGCCCTACGAGCGTTGTGGTTGTTACCCAAGGTGAGTCTCTCGGAGAGTTCGATATTAGCCAGGGTGGAGTTTTTGTCTTCGGTGGTCCTGACTCCTCAGTTAGGGTTGGTGGCGAATGGGGGAGTGCCCCAGTTTTTGAAATTAGCAAAGGCGAGCAGGGCGTTAATATCGCCATATTGAGCACGGGCGATGGCTCTCAGGTGGCCTTATCTATTAATGGCAGGGCCGCTGATTCCGGACGATTATCTGATAGGGACCGGATTGAAATATCAGAATACGAGCTTTTGATAAACGCCCCACCTAGCTCTAGTCGCTCTCGAGGTTCGACTGTCGATACGTCTATGGCCCTAGGGGTACCTTCTGAGCAAGGTGGTGATATGGGCGCAGCTAAAGCTGTGACAGCTCAGATCTCTGGCAGAGTTGCCACCTCAATAAGAGCCGAGCAGACGGTCTCTCTTGGTTCCAGGCCACGCGCTAGTAGTCCAACCAGTTCTTTCGGTATAGTGGAGAAATTTGACCACGGAGAGGAGAAGATGGAGGCTATGTTAGGTCACCGACCAGGGGTTGGTCCTAAAGCAGCACAGAGGACTGGAATGGGTCAAGATTTGGCCGAACCAGGCCTAAAAGATAAGTTTTATGTGATTATAGGCATTACAGTTTCTCTGGGGATTATACTATTTGGCCTATTTTATATATTATCGCTCCTCGGTTTAGTTTAAATTTAGCCAGTATTTGCTTTGGATATCTGATGAAATATTTAGTGACTGGTGCGGCCGGATTCGTGGGTTCATCGCTTTGCGATGAGTTGTTGGCCCGCGGCCATGAGGTCATAGGAATAGACTGTTTCCTTGATTATTATCCACGATGGATTAAAGAGGGGAATCTTGAGAGCGCCAAGAAGCACTCAAAGTTTTCTTTCGTTGAGGGTGACCTATTGAAGGTAAACTTGTCGTCTTTGTTGTCAGACGTGGCAGTTGTATTTCACCAGGCTGGACAGGCTGGCGTTAGGGCATCTTGGGGAGAATATTTTAGAACCTATACCGACAATAATATTCTTGCGACACAAAAATTGCTTGAAGCTGCCATGGCCCTTAAGGATCCCCCGAAAATTGTTTACGCATCTAGCTCCTCTGTTTATGGAGATGCAGAGCGGTATCCAACATCTGAGGATGTGTTACCAGCGCCCGTGAGTCCGTACGGCGTAACGAAACTCGCAGCAGAACATCTGGCCTCTCTCTATGCATCTCAGTTCGGCCTACACACTGTTTCGCTCCGGTATTTTACTGTTTTTGGTCCACGACAGAGGCCGGATATGGCCTTTACTCGTTTCTGCTTTAAGGCCTTAAATCAACAAGAGATACCGATTTTTGGAGACGGCGAGCAGAGCCGGGACTTCACCTTTATTTCTGATATCGTGGAGGCGAATATTCTCGCGTCTACGAATGGTAAGATAGGTGGGGTTTACAACATTGGTGGCGGAACCAATGCTACAGTAAACGACGTGTTAGGGATCCTTAAGGAGCTAACAGGAGATATCAAGATCAAATATTCTGAGAAGATGCTAGGCGAAGCGAGAAAAACTTCGGCCAATACGGAACGGGCCAGGACTGATTTGGGTTTTGCCCCTAAAGTTTCATTGAAAGATGGTGTAGCCGCCCAGGTTGAGGGGATGCGGGGTCTTATGAAGAACGGGATAAAATATCCAATAAGTTAAAATGAAGATACTCTTGGTTCAGACCAGCTTTCTTGGCGATGTGGTGTTATCCACACGTGCGACTGAGGTCTTGCATAAGCTTCATCCTGGATGCGAAGTATGGTGGATGACGACCCCACTAGCGGCGCCAATAGTAGCAGGCGATCCGCTTGTGAAAGGGGTGATTACTTTCGATAAGAGAGGGGCCAATTCCGGAATTCTTGGAACCTTCAGACAAGCGCGAATTCTACGAAAACATGCGTTTGATATCGTATATTCTCTTCATCGGTCAGCGAGAACATCGGCCGTCTTGGCCTTAGCCGGAATCCCTAAGAGAGTAGGGTTCAGACAAGCTAGAGCTTCATTTCTATACAATGAGCTTAGAGATCGCGATATCACTGCACCACATGAGGTCAAAAGAAATCTGAGTTTGTTTGGATCTAACAGGGTCGAAGCTGAGCGTGCTGACTTGCGAGTAGTCGCGGTCGAAGATGAAAAGTTAAAATCATTATTAGAACAGAACGACTTACACAACTGCAAGTTCATCGCTCTTGCTCCTGGCTCTAGCTGGAACACTAAGATGTGGAAACCTGAGAGTTACCGCGAGTGTGGATTAAGACTCGAAAATAGCGGTTTTAAGATTGTTGTGATTGGCGCTCCAAATGAATTAGGCATTTCCGAGAGAGTTTGCGCGGGCACTAATTTTATAAATCTAGTTGGCAAGATTCAGATAAAAGAGATGGTGGGTATTGTTAAGAGAGCCTCTCTTATTGTTTGTAATGATAGCTTTCCGCTCCATCTTGGTTCGGCTTTTAAAGTTCCTACAGTCGCGGTGTTCTGCTCCACTGTTCCTGAGTTTGGATTTGGCCCATGGCGGAACCGCTCCGTCGTGTTAGGCGCGCGCGATCTACCTTGTCGCCCTTGTGGACGACATGGTCACCAAGTGTGCCCAACAGGAACCGAAGCGTGTATGTCGGCCGTATCCTCTGAGCAGGCTGTAAATGAGAGTTATAAGCTTATTTGAGTTAAGATATGAGTTTAGTCAGAGCTGACAATGAAAAGTATCAGTTTGGTTGGGAGCAAAAACTCTCTGACGCTAGTAAGTCAGCGATAATAAATTCCATTGAGAATGATCGACCAACACCTATGCCCGCACTGGAGGGCCGGGTTGGGGTTAGAAGATTAAACTGTGATGATATTGGTCCGGTTGTCATTAAAGAGTATAGAAGAGGCGGTTTAATAGGACGATTATTAGGTAATTCTCACTTGCGTATTGGGACGGGCCGGGCAGAGAGCGAAATTGAGTATCTTAATCTGGCGGCAGCAAATAAAGTTAATGTGCCAGCACCGATTGGATATGTTGAGACCAAGGGCTCTATATACAAGGCTTGGTCTGTTCTCCGAGAAATTTCTGGAGCAACTAGTTTGGCAGAGATGGCCCGCCAGGATACCAGTAAAGTTGATCTAATTTTAGATAAAGCAGCGGCAGAAATCGTAAAACTTATTCAATCTAGAATATTTCACATCGACCTACATCCTGGAAACGTTTTGATTTCAGATTCTGGAGAGGTGTTTTTAATTGACTTTGACAAGGCTTCCAAATTTACTGGCGAATTAAAAGATTTGAGAGACATGTATCTCTGTCGGTGGCGGAGAGCTGTTATTAAGCATAATCTCCCTCATTTTTTAGGGGAGCGAATGAGCCTTAATCTGCGCCAGAATAACGTCTGGGATGAGCGACACCAAAAATGATCAATCTTAAAGGTGACGAGCGAATATTGGTTATTCTTAAGGGGTCTATCGGTGATGTAGCGCGGGGTATTTTTGTTGCCACCGAGATCAAGAAGAAGATGCCTGGGGTTACGCTAGGCTGGATAGTTGAGCCGAAGAGTAAAGATGTCATCGAATGTGTGCCGGCGGTTGATCAAATATTTATTTTCGAACGGAAAAAAGGGATTAAGGGTATAATCAGTGCCATAAGAGAATTGCGTCGATTTGGCCCTGATATCACACTTGATATGCAACGTCACCTAAAGAGCGGTCTCTTTAGTTTCTTTGCTGGTGCGCCTATTAGGCTCGGTTTTAATAGAAAAAATTCAAAAGAGTTTAACTGGATTTTTCAAACACACCGCACTGCTTTCACTCCAGACACTGAATCAAAGGTGAATGCCTATAAAAAATTCTTGGTGAGTTTAGGGCTAGCTAACCTACAAAGTAACGATGAGATTGAGTTTGGCTTAAAACCGAAACCAATGCCCGAAGAGGCGGCTAATTTATTTTCTAGTTCCGCAAAACGGGTCGGAATTATTCTTGGGTCTACCTGGCAGACAAAAAACTGGCCAACCGAGGGGTATATCAAATTGGTCAGAGACTTGGTTGGCGATTCGAATCTGGAATTGTTTTTGTTGGGAGATCCCTCGCAAGTTCCGGTGGCTAGTGAGATAACCAAAAGTATTCAAGCCCCAAATTTGTTTGACCTAACCGGAAAAACCAAGCTCTCTGGGGCTATATCCATTATATCGAGACTTGATCTATTAGTGGGGCCCGATTCAGGGCCTGGTCATATTGCAGCGGCGTTGTCGGTGCCCCAAGTCACTCTATTCGGCCCGACACCAGAAAATAGAGTGGTTCCATACGGCGGCGAGAATTTGATAATTCGGGCCTCAGTCCCGTGTGCACCGTGCCTAAGGAGAGAGTGCCCGGGCCTAAATAATATCTGTATGAGGCTTATATCCGCTGATTCTGTCGCCAAGAAGGTTAGGCAAGTATTAGCGGTTTGAGCTACTTGCCCCTTACATATCGAGTGTTATTATCTACCAGTAATAGGAGTTCGAAGATGACTGTAACAAAAGAGCAAATTTATTCGGTACTAGAAAAAATGCAGGGTCTTGAGGTTCTCGTAGTGGGAGATCTTATCCTCGACCGGTATGTCTGGGGCTCCGTTGATAGAATCTCGCCTGAGGCTCCCGTTCCTGTGGTACGGGTAAGAAAAATGGAGGACCGCTCTGGTGGTGCGGGTAACGTGGTGAACAACCTTGTGAACCTCGGTTGTCGAGTTAAGATCAC
>CAZWGK010000167.1:0-5321 GCA_964633685.1 uncultured Bdellovibrionales bacterium
CTCCAAATCAAGATAATCCCTTGATGGATGTGGCTGATGTTAAAGGCACTCCGTTAATCGGAATTGATGTCTGGGAACACGCTTACTATCTAAAACACAGAAACAAGAGAGCGGACTACCTCGCTGCTTGGTGGAGCGTGGTAAACTGGGCCGAGGTTTCTAGGCGGTTCGGGGCGTAAGAAGCCTAACTATTTCGGCCTCTGAATAATTCCTATATTAAAGCTAACTTAGCAGTATTTTGGATCAAACCGCTCGTTACAACAGATATACCTATAGTTGTAATAAAAGTTTTACCCTATGCGAATAATTGGCTTGGTCCTGGCTGTATTTTTGATTTACGGCCAACCTACACTTGCACAAGCTCAGGGATGTGTGAGCCCTGCGCACACAGGCCAAGGCTGGCTAACGCTTAACGGATATTATCGACAGGCACCCTCCGATTGTGGAGTAGCCGCTGACGTTAACGGTCACCACACCCAAGGCAGAAAACCCAAACCCGATGCCGGCGCCCGTTTTGGAATGCCTCCACTAGCAGATGCTATGGATGCTGCTTCTTTTCTTAAGAAGTGCCTAGCTGAGAATGGAATATATTCAGACGAGCACGGAACAGAGGCAGGAAATTCGAACTTTGAAACTGAGCTAGCGCGGTGCAACAGTGAGCTATATGGAGAAATTTTTGTAGTTAAGAGAATTCCAATGATGTGTGGATTAAACCAGCTGCGCCAATCTCATACAAATCTTTTAAACTCGGCACTTAATGATGATGGATGTATCGCGATCGGAGAGTATAAAATCCACGATCCCAGAAATCCTTCAGTACTAGAGGGGCATGCTGTAGAGATAACAGGTGCATCGGTTACTCAAGCTGGCGAGCTGTCTTTAGACTTCGCAGATCCGAACAATCCAGAACAGATCGAAACCATGAGTACCAATTACAAAGACAAACTAGTCAACATGACAATTCCTGACTCGTATAAAAAGATGATGGGATATTCAAAGGATACGTGGATACATCTTTCTGGAATTACACTTAAGTGCCCAATAGAAACCTCATGCACAATAGATTGGTTAAATAGCGACCAACAATCAGCCTTTGAGGGGTGTATCAATTAAAAATGGGACATCTCTCGTAGCGATAAACTCTACACATCACTCGCTGCCAACACCTCACTTAGAGGTGGCTTCAGGATGCGATACCGAGCTTCTTCTGCAGTTGCGGCTAAACTTGGAAACACCTGTGATAAACGAGTTATCTGATGCAGGTGATCTGCTGTTTGAGAGACTAATCTGGCCACGTCACCTTCAGCCACGCCGGCTAGTCTTAAAAGACCGGAAAACTCTGCCCAATTTGAGGATTCCATCCAAGTCAAAACAGTGGTGGCAGCATCAGGCATCACATCAATTTCAGCAGTGCTTGGGGGACGCTCATAGGCAGCACCAACTCTCTCCAGAATCTCTTTCATGGCGGTGAAATGCTTTTTATCAATCGGATTTTCTTTAATCCCGAGATAAACCTTATGAGCGGTGCCAGATATTGAGGCTAATAAACCCACTAACTCAACAATCCCGACATCTTTAAAGAGCCCAGTGTCAATTGCCTCGGCAAGCTCTAATACTAAGCTAGTGCAGAGATGTGCACTCCATGTGCCTTTCTCTGTGAGCTTACCATCGACTAAGTGCCCAAGATGCGTAAGTCCGTCCAATGATTTCTGAAGAAGGGTAATCTGTTTATCTTCAAGCTCTTGAGCTAGCCGCTCTTCACGACGAATCCGCTTTTCTAGTTTTTTATACTGAGATGATTCAGGCCCGAGACTACTTAGGTCATCACCCAGAGTGGCCAATTCTTGTCTCATCTTATTGGCCTGCTTTCTATCCAAAAAAGAAGCCAAGCTGTGTGCTACCGTGAATTTTAGATCATCAACGCTGCGGTATCTTAAAAGATTAAGCACTGTGGATGGCGAAGCAAAGTAAGCTGATTTTAAAGGCTCCGGGGGCTTCTTTGAAACCTCAGATATAACTCTAGCATCGGCATAAATGCTTGGTGCTACAATACAGAACCCAACAGCATCGCGGCCACGTCGCCCTGCTCTACCAGACATCTGTTGTAATTCAGAAGCCTGAACGAACCTGTAACCGTCATTACTTCTTCTGCTATGAGCCGTAATAACCACGGCACGCGCCGGGAAATCCACACCAGCGGCAACAGTGCCAGTAGCAATTAAAATCTTGATAGCTCCGCGTGTCATTAACTCCTCAAGCACAATTCGCCATATGAGTAATTGCCCTGCATGGTGGGCTCCTGCTCCAGTCTTAATAAGAGCGGCATACTGAGGATGTTGATAAATAATCTCTTTATCTACGTTATATTTCTTTATTATTTGCGAGACCTGCTCTCTTAAATAGAGCTGCTCATGAGTATTTAATTCACATGACTTGGAGCGGACTAACTTTTGTACGTCTTGATCGCACTGTTTACGGGCGGATCTAAATAAAATTGCCGGCAAGAGATCGTCCCGCCTTAATTCGGTAAATATAGAAATAACCGGGTAGTCACGATACATCATCGCCGACGCCCTCCTCTGCCACGACCACCACGGTGTCTACCTCCACCACCATGTTCATCTCGACCGCCGTGTCCTCTATCTCTCCACCTAAAGCCGCCGCCACCACCGGTGCGATCCTTAAGAATCAATTTCTCTTTATCAAGTCCGCTATTACCGTAGTAATCTCTTACCTCTGTAATGACCCGACCGTGATCGTCATCTAGGGGAATAATTCCCATATCAGGGTGAAGAAATCCGTACCTCAATGGCACTGGGCGATCTTTCTTGATAACTACATTACACTCCCGGCCGCGAACTTCTTTTAGCCACTCAGCTATCTCTTCAGGATTAGAAATAGAGGCCGATAACATAGCTAAAGTAGATGAAGATGGAGCTAAAATAATACTCTCTTCCCAGACAGGTCCCCGACTTTCATCAGCGATAAAGTGGACTTCATCAAGGACAACCAATGAGTACCTCTCGCTATGGCGATACAACTCGTTTCTATAAATCTCAGTGGTAGCAACAACTAGGTTTGCATCGGTTTCAATCTTACGATCACCGGTCAGAAGACCCACTCTAAATTCAGGTTCAAAACGGGTCTTAAACTCATTGTATTTAGTATTTGAGAGCGCTTTTAATGGTGTAGTGTAAATAGCCTTACCACCTTGGTATAAGACTGCCTGAATAGCTTCCAACGCGATGTAAGTTTTTCCGGAACCTGTTGGGGCCACAATTAAGGTATCGTTACCATCTATCAGAGATTTTATGGCGCCCTTCTGAAACTCATCTGCAACAAACGGCGCAGACGGCGGCACTCCAATTCCTTCAAAGAATTGGTCCCTTAAATCCCTCATATTTCGGCGCTTGGTCATGGCTGAGAGCCTAAATCAAACCGACAAGATACGAAATGCCTTAGTTCGCCAGTTGGAACACCTTTTAGGGCATCAAGATTCCCCTGAAATATAACCTGGCCATCAAACATCGAGATTATCTCCTCAACTTGCGGCAGGAGTCTTCTTAAATCGTGACTAACTAAGACCATGGTTGGATTGTACTCCCCATGGAGATCTCTAAGAAGCTTCATAATTACGTTGCTAGAGACTGGATCAAGGCCACTAGTGGGGTCATCAAGAAAAACCACCTGGGGTTTAGCAACGAGAGCACGCGCCAAGGCCGCCCTCTTTCGCATTCC
Source organism: uncultured Bdellovibrionales bacterium (assembly GCA_964633685.1). Classification (GTDB taxonomy): domain Bacteria; phylum Bdellovibrionota_C; class UBA2361; order UBA2361; family J135; genus JAWXBT01. Next base: position 3,739 of record CAZWGK010000167.1, read on the forward strand.
GCCACTTATCTGGCTAGGCATCTTAAATGCTGCATCCTTTAAACCGACTCGCTCTAATATGTAAGATACCCTCTCAGTCACATCTGTTTTCTCTTTGAGGCTCAAATTAGCGACAGGTACTCTGCCATCAACTAAGGGAAAAGCCGTGTTATCAAAAACTGTCATCGAATCAAAAAGAGCGCCTTCTTGAAACATCAGGCTCATTGTTTCGTGATCTCGCTCAATAACCCCAGCTTCGGGCGGAAAAATCCCAGCCAATGTTTTTAATAAAACACTTTTGCCAGCTCCCGATGGACCTATTAAGCCGTACACACGACCAGGCTCCAAAGATATATCAACTCCCTTGAGGACCTCTTTATCCCCAAATTTTTTTATTAGTCCTGACGCTCTGATCATGCAGAAATCTTACTTAAGCTGAAGCTACTAAGGCTGGAGGCTCACTTGTTTTGGATAGGTTATCACGCTCCCGCTTAATAACATCATTGATCATCTGCAGGTTTGTAGCCATACAGATATCTTTTCTCCACGGCAGGCCTCGACACATCTGTGAGGTAAGCTGTTTTAATTTGCCGATAGCGCCCAGCGCATTAAAATCTTCAAGTAGTAGCTCCTGATACCGGTCGATTATATTTAAAGCCACATCAGGCATGGTTCTGATATTGGTATGGGTATTGTTGACGATATCTTTAAAAACAAAAGGATTCATGAGAGCCCCTCTGCCAATCAGGATGCCTCTAATTCCAAGCTTAAATCGAGCATCAGCAGAAGCTCTATCAACCACATCACCGCTTCCTAAAACTGGAATATTTATAGTCTGAGCAATCTGAGAAACGAGATCCCAATCAGCATCCCCACGGTACATCTGAGCGCGAGTGCGGCCGTGAATGGCTAGGGCGTCTAATCCCTCACCTTCAACAATCTTAGCAATTTCAAGAGCATTTTTGGTGTTATCATCCCAGCCTGAACGAATCTTCATCGTCAAAGGACCCTTCACAGCAGCACGAAGAGCTTTAAGAAGCGCCTTTGTATGCTCAGGCTCTCTCATCAAATTGCAACCGCCACCTTTTCGAACTACCTTTGGTGCGGGACATCCTGAGTTAATATCGACAATCTGGGCGCCTCCGTCTTCTGCCATTCGAGCAGCTTCACACATTCGCTCAATGTCATAACCGAAAATCTGAATTGAAAATGGTCGCTCCATCTCTGAGAAGCGCATCATATCAAGACTTCGATTTACCCTTCGAGTCAGAGCTTCTACCGAGATAAACTCAGTCACTACAAGACCAACCGCATCGCCGTTGAGCTCTTTTATAAGCCTACGAAAAGGCCGGGCTGTAACTCCACTCATGGGAGCCAGAACCAATCCTGGTTTGATATCGAGATTTTTTACTGAGTATCCTGCTATCACTGTGCGACCTTTTAAGTAATGCAATATATTAAGATATTTGTGGAATATACTCAAATAGGCTTGTTAAAATGGCACTTGTGTCTAACACGGGTTGAACTTGCAGCTAAAGAAATGGGTTGCTTAAAGCAGGGTGCTGGTGAGAAGGTAGACGCCGATGATCAGGGAGAGACCGATG
>CAZWGK010000168.1:0-4600 GCA_964633685.1 uncultured Bdellovibrionales bacterium
ATCTCTTTTACTGTTAACCTTGAGGCTTGCCTTGGTAGAAACGGCTTGTCTGCAGGTGTCCATAGTTTAAATCTTACCGCTGCCGGTGCCGAGACTGGACATGGGGCAAACAGAGGAGCACAGATGATTTATTTCCAGATAAACCCGATATAATAAATGCACTAGTTTCTTATAATAAAAACGGGAGCCTCAGAGCTCCCGTTTTTATTGCATCCTGAGAATATCTCTACTGATCTTCTTTCCTCCCAAATACCGTCACACTTGAAATTGCATCTTTGCCTGATTTAAGAGTTTTAATTTCACTGGCTGAAAGATACTTACCTAGCACATCATCTGGAATCATTAATGGCTTCTCAATTTGCACCTGAATATCTTTGAAGCCCTGTTTGGCGATTATCTTTAAATAATCATCTTTTAAACTAGCTCCAGACACACAGCCAGCATACATCTCAGCGGCTTTCTGTAATCCGGCTGGCAACTCTCGATTCAATACAACATCCGAGATAGAGAAATGCCCACCGGGCTTTAGTATTCGATAAATTTCTCTAAATGCCTGCTCTTTATTTGGCACTAAATTCAAAACACAATTGCTTATAACAACATCGGCAGTGTTATCTTCTATCGGCATTGCTTCAATTTCGCCTAATCGAAACTCTACATTTTTAAAATTAAGCTTCGCAGCGTTTTTTCGCGCTTTCTCGATCATCGGCTCTGTCATATCAACACCGATAACTTTTCCTGAATCACCGACCAAGGCTCGCGCCACGAAAGCATCATTCCCTGCTCCCGACCCCAAATCCACCACAGTATTGCCGACTGATATCTTGGCGTACTCCGTGGGAACTCCACACCCAAGCTTCAAGTCAGCATCAGGGTTGTATCCTTTGAGCTTAGTATAATCCTCGGCAAAGATTGTAAAATCACTTGCTGAAGTCTCTTCGACTCCGCAACAACTAGTCGAACAGCAAGCATTTGATTGAGCTATCTCTCCGTACTTCTCTTTTACGATATTCTTTAATTGTGTAGGTGTTTTCATAAAATTTACTTACTTAATAAAAAAGCCTCAGGGCATTCTACTATTTTGCCACCTGCAAACCTATGACAATCCCATACCCAACTACCTAGATAAAATCTTTTTTGAACGATTAACGAACCCGGTTGAAAATCACCATATAACCTCCAAAACATCAAATTTGGGCGTATTTAGGTCGATTTAGACTATTTTTGGTAAAAAACGAGCTTAAGAATTCAAAATAGTGTACACCCCAGTATGGAAACATTCAGTGAATTAAACATCAAAGAGCCTCTTTCCCGTGCAATCAGCGAATTAGGCTTTACCAAACCAAGTCCAATTCAGGCCCAAGCTTTACCAATCCTTCTAGGGGAAGCCACCGATTTTATCGGACTAGCAGCTACAGGCACTGGCAAGACCGCTGCCTTTTCAATTCCACTACTTGAAAAAATCGACCCTAAAAAACGAGCAGTTCAGGGATTGATCCTATGCCCAACAAGAGAGTTGTCATTACAGGTAGCAGGACAAGTAAACCTCTTAGGTAAACACTTAGGAATTAAAGCTCTCTCAATTTATGGCGGAGCTGGATACGGCGACCAATTTAAAGGTCTGCGAGATGGCCACCAAATTGTTATCGGAACACCCGGCCGACTAATAGATCACCTAGAGCGCGGTAGCCTTAAACTAGATAACGTTTCTGTAGTGGTGCTCGACGAAGCTGACGAGATGATCTCGATGGGCTTTAGAGAAGCCATGGAGACTATTTTAGGAAGCGTGCCACGCGATACAAGTAATATCTGGTTATTTTCGGCAACTATGAGCCCAAGCGTAAAGCGAGTGGCCGAGAATTTCTTGATCAAACCAGAGATGGTTCAGGTAAACAAAACAGAGATGTTATCATCAACTGTACAGCAGAGTTATTTCATCACAGCTGAAAAGAATAAACCTGAAATCCTCTGCAAATTAATTGACGGCGCCGATGATTTCTTTGGCCTTATATTCTGTCAAACAAAAGCCTTAGTTATCGATCTCACCAGATATCTCTCTGAAAATGGCTATACTGTAGATTGCCTGCATGGAGACAAGAGCCAGAAGGATCGAGAAATTGCAATGAATAGATTCCGCGAGAGGAAAGCTAAGGTTCTAGTCTGCACTGATGTCGCAGCTCGGGGATTAGACGTAAAAGATGTAACTCACGTAATTAATTTTTCGATACCACGAGAGCTTGATAATTACGTTCACCGTATTGGTAGAACTGCCAGAAGTGGCAAATCAGGGTACGCCATCAGTCTTGTATCGCCAGCTAATCGATATCTGATTAAGCGTATTGAGCATGTAACAAAGAGCCGGATGGTTGAAGGTACACTACCATCGCGCAAAGCCCTAGCGGCCAAGAAAATCGGGGCAATACTCAATAAACTAACAGCGCAGACAAACCACAAATTAGCTGTTGATGTAATGGATGATTCTTGGAAAGAAGCAATCTCTGGCATGACCACCGAAGAGGTTGCCGGCAGATTCCTCTCTATCATGTTCCCAGAGGTCTTCGCAGACGAAGGGCGCCCAGCGATGCAGCGAGCTGACATGCCGACCGAGACTGAACGGCAAGAGAACGGCCGAGCCAATCGTAGAGATCGTGGCGAGCGTAGGAGTGGCAGAAGAGGCGATCGGAATGACCGCCCTGGTAGAGGAGATAGAGAAAAGCGATTCAATCGTAGAGAGCGTGGCGGTGAAGGCCGCAGATCACGACAGAGAGATATCTGATAAGAGTAGATCTACAATCGCAGAGCGGCGCTCACCTTGTATCTCAACCACGCCCATGCCGTCAGAGATATAATAAGTGCCCCCTGCACCTATCCGCTTTTTTAGAAACTTGCAGAGATTCTCCAAGGTCGCCTCGTGTGGCGGCAGCTTCTCAACAAGCGTCACAACCTTGCCACCCCGCCGTTTTTTCTCGATCCTGACACAGTAATTCTTACCAATTGGTAATGGAGCCTGCTTACAGACGCAAGCCTTCTCGGTTTTTTGGCAGCTTGCACATTTCTTATCTGGCAAAGGATCAGTTGAGTAAACCAGCTCATAAACGCTTTGGTCTTTTGCCTCATATTTTTTGTCTTTCTTCTTCATGCGGCGGTCTTTAAAATTGCTTTCAATTCGTTTTTTATCACTGAGGAATTTTGGGCTCTCATCCTCGGAAAATTAATCAGTTGTTGGTCAACCATTTTTGTAAAAATATCGAATAGCTTTTGATACTCGTCTACTTTGGTATGGAGCGAATTAGCCACAGCATTTAGCTTTAAGAGATGACCAATAGATTCGATGGTGCTCAGATAATTCTCTCTCGGTTGTTTTCTAATCTGATAATTAGAAACTAGCGGTGCCTTAAAAGTTAAGTGTGGGAACGATTTTAAATGCGGCGATTTATAAAGTATCTTCCTCGCTTCTACCCATGTACCATCCAGTACAATCACTGTGTCATCTTTTGTTAGTGGGATATCTACACAATCAACTGCCTGTGCGCTCGGATATAACAGATAAGTATTTTTTGAATTAAACTGGCTCGCTATCTCCTCTGCTGAAAACTCAATGCCTCTAATTCTTTTGGAATTGCTAATTAAATTGGTGACCAATTTGGCGGTTGAATAATACTTTCGCCTCTCTGCAGGATGCTGAAGGATTAAGACATTACAGTGGGCGTCAAAAGAACTCATCGCATCGCATAAGCAATGACTACACGGCCTAAAACACTTAAGGCATGTCGGGCGACCCCCTGGATGCGGCTCTTTGTTGGGAGTTCTCACTGGAAATATTCCATTTAATCAACAAGGTTAAACAACTTTACACTATCAACTTTCAGCGAGCTAATTTTGAACCAACATATTTTGATGCTGTGGTGACCGGAATAAATATTATCCCATCGAATCGATCCCCAAAATCGACGGCAATGTATCTCTAGTCTATACTGGGATACAGTATTGCGCCCACTAAATTTATTTTCACCTGATTATCCCTTAGAAATAGAGAAGACTCGTCCTTTTCGAAAAAAGTCGCAAAGGGCTGGAATCTGACCGTCTAATAAGCCCCAATCGCGGAAAGGGGATAAGGTCGAGCATCACCTAAACAATAGCTTGACCTATCATATTTAATAGAGTAACCTATCAAATATGCAGAAAGCCATATATCTCAGCTTTATCAATACCTTACAAGCTCGACTTGCCGATAAAGATATACCCATTCAAGTGATTTTAGGTCCGCGACAGGTAGGCAAAACTACCACAGCTCTTAAAATGATTGATGAGTTTTACAAAGAATCGTCTCTTTACGTTAGCGCCGACCAAATCTTTAATCCATCTACCGCCTGGCTACGTGAACAGTGGCTAACGGCGCAGGGAGAGAAAAAAATACTCTTTGTAGATGAAATTCAAAAAATAGAAAATTGGGCCGAGGCTATCAAAGGTCTCTATGACGAATCTAAAAAAAATCATAAGCCCGTTAGATGTGTGCTTTTGGGCTCCAGCTCTCTTCAAATTCAAAAAGGGTTAACTGAAAGCCTTACTGGTCGATTTCAACTTCTCAGGGCTTATCACT
>CAZWGK010000168.1:4610-5309 GCA_964633685.1 uncultured Bdellovibrionales bacterium
CTATGGATTAACACTAGCGCAATTTCTAAAATTTGGTGGCTATCCTGGAAGCTATGTTTTTATAAAATCAAATGATTGGGTTGATTACGTCAAGAATTCCATCATTTCTACAGTCATTGAAAAGGATATCTTACAATATCACACCGTCAAAAGCCCTGCACTCTTCAAGCAAGCATTTGAAATTATCACCTCTTATCCTGCACAAGAAATATCATACACAAAACTCTTGGGGCAGTTACAAGATAAAGGTAATGTAGAAATCATTAAATATTATCTATCTCTTTATGAAGGTGCGTTTCTTGTAAAAGCGCTTGAAAAGTTCTCGAACAAGAGCCATCTGCGTAAAACAAGCTCTCCCAAAATTCTGCCACTAGCCCCCTGCCTTTACTATATTCAAGTACTCAACAAATACTCCCCAGAGGAAGAAGGCCGTATTTTTGAGTCTTTAGTTGGGAGTCAACTTGTTCGGACAGGAAATGAATTGTTTTACTGGCGAGAAAGAAACGATGAAGTCGATTTTGTTCTTAAGTCCGGCCGAAGCATCTGGGCAATCGAAGTAAAGAGCGGCAGAAAGAAATCTCTCAAAGGTCTCGAGAAGTTCAAAAAAGAATTTCCTACATCAAAGACCGTAATAATAACGCAGGAAAAGTACCGAGAATTTGAAGCTGATCCTATGGGATTCTTAGAGAAATTTGCTGG
>CAZWGK010000169.1:0-5304 GCA_964633685.1 uncultured Bdellovibrionales bacterium
TTAGTGGTGAGCGATCCGGAAGGGGAGTTCACCATCCATGGCGAGATCCGTGGCGGCATGCCCAAGGGGGATTTCCGCAGCCGCCTCTCGGCGCTGCTGCCGGGCTGAGGCGTCGCACGGCCCTACAGGCGTGAACCAGAGCCGCTCATGGCTTGACAGCTGACCTCGCAACGGAGAACAGTTTCAAGAATTCTGGCCCGCCGCATTGTGGTTAATAGCAAGTGCTCTATGCATTGAAAACGTGTATCCCGTCTAATGAATTGGGATTTATGTTCGTGATCTTGTCAAGGGCATGAGGCAGATAATGGTGCTAGGTTAATTTGTATGTTTCGGCCTCCATTCGTTGACATCTTCTTCGGGTCTCCGGCTGAGACTGGGTCTGAGGTGGTGGCGTGGGCTTGACCTGTCCCAGAAGTTGGCATTGGCGGTTTGGCTCACAGTTGTACCAATCGTTATGGGTTTCGCAACGTGGGCTCTGCGCGACGCCCAAGTTGACGTTGAAGCCAAGCAGAGTCGGGACTTAGTCAATGAAACACTTCAACTTGATTACTCGATTAATCAATGGCAAGCGCGGCAGAGTGAATATCTGCAATTTTTGATCGTTGATTCTCAGCTTGACCACAACGACAAGGCCTCTGTTCATCGCATCCTTGAGCTAGCACATCGGCTGATTCCGGCTTACAGTTTTTTTTATTTCAGTGAGGATGGCTTCATTTCTGAATCCGTTGGTCCCATGGTGGCGGATCCGAGGAATGATAGGGCCCTCGGCGCCATACGGGCTCAGCTGCAGAGGCCATCTAGTTATCAGATCAACTCACATTCCCAGTTGCTGATCCCAGCTACTGGCTCACCCTGTATTGCCACCACTGTTGCCTTGAAGGCAGCTAATCCCGGTACCCAGGGCAGGGGAACTGGCTTTTTGGGCTCGTGTCTACCACTAACAGATTTTGGCTTGATCGGCGGCGTTGAGAACGTGATCAGCACGACTTCTATGGGTAATGCTCCGATGCCCGTGATTGATTTTGATGATCCGAGGGGCGGAACCCGTGGATCAAGGGGGTTGGCTGCATTGATGGTCTTTCCCAACGGTTCTTTTATCGAGCTTGATGTCAATCAAAAAAGGGTTGATCAGATGGCTCACCTCAATGCGCTCGCCAATCGATCCAGCCGTTGGCAACCCTTGATCACGGCGATTTTGCGAGCGAAAAGCCCATCTCAGCAATTCACTGTGTATGTCGATGGAATGGCTTATTGCGTATCAGTTGTTACAAATAAAAATGGCCTTCGAAGTGTTCTTTTGGTTGATCGGGATTCCGCCCTTGTCTTCCTGCATCAACTCTACAAGACTCTGGTAATCGCTCTGCTAATCCACCTTTTTATTGTTTCTGTTTTAATCTATCTAATCTGTCGTCGGCTGTTGTCGCGTCCGATAGAACTCGTTGGTGGCAAGCTGCAGTCCATTAGTCGCGGCGAATTTGGAGAGCCATTGCCTGAACAGAACAACGATCTCGGTCGGCTCTTCGGTTATGTGAACCAGGCATCTAAACAGTTGAAAATCTATTTGGCAGAGAGCAATCATCATGCTGCCTTGGATGCACAACTCGTTGAAGCGCGACGCATTCAAGCTGATTTTCTGCTCAAAGATCTCCCCTGTACCGATCAGCTCGATATTGCCACGATCTACAAGCCTGCCTATGAGATTGGAGCTGATTGGTACGACGCCATTTTGATTGATGGTCTCACCTTCCTGGTGGTTGCCGATGTTTGTGATAAAGGCATCCCCTCTGCCTTGTACATGTCTGTTTTTCGCTCGTTGTTACGTTTGGCCCTAGGCCAGGAATGGGAAGTTTCGCGCAACCCTCAACAGACCTTGGTTCGGGCTCTTGACGCTGTCAATCAGTACATGGTTGCCAATCACGGTTCCACAGGCATGTTCGCCACTGTTTTTGTTGCCGTGGTTGATCCTCAGCAAGATCAGCTTCATTACATCCTGGCCGGTCATGAACAACCGCTCTTGATCCACGGCCATCAGCTCTCTCAGCTCCAGCTGGGGGGGCCAGCCGTTGGAATCTTCGCAGACTGTCCTTTTCAGGTGCATCACTCGCCCTTCACGGTTGGTGACGTGCTGCTGGCCTTTACCGATGGACTGCCTGATAGCCGTAATCCCGCGGGTGAGGGTTTCGGCCATCAACGCATCGTTGAGGTGTTAGGCCAACGCCAGTCGGGTGATTGGACACCATCGCAGCTGCTGGAGCAGATATGCCAGTCTCTCGATGGCTACTGCAACGGTGCCGATCAGTTTGACGACCTCACCCTGTTGTCCATTCAGGCCCGGTGATGGTGTTGAAGACTCTGCTGTCTCTGCTGCTGCCTGTCGTTTTCGTCGGAACGTCGTCTTCAGCCTTGGCCCAGCAGTTTCTGTCGCCTTCAGTGCGGTCGACTCCGGCAGTGTCGCCAGTGTCGCTTCGCCATGAGCTGCATGAATTGGAGACGCGCTGGCACACCATTTGTAGCGAATTGGATGGCAAACCCTCGATTTCCTTGCGAGCGGCACTGCGGTTCGGTCTTGCTCATAATCCAATTCTGTCTCAGAACTATGCCGAAATCGCTTCATCCCTCTCGAGTACGTCAGCCATTCGGCTTGAGTGGTACCCATCCCTCTTTTTCACTCAGCCCAATAACGCACCCTGGGACCTGGCAATCGCTACACAAACAAGCAATCAGTCGGCATCAGGATCTGCAACTTCCTATCAATCCCTACAACAATTATATTCCAGTCCTCGATTGACTTTGCAATGGAGCTTTCTTGACCCTACGCGGGCTCCCAGGTTGAACTCGCAGATCTCTACTCTTCGCTCTCGCCAGTTCTTGTTTGATATTAGCGCCAGAAATCTTGTGCTCGATATTCAGCAGTCTTACTATGCTCTTCAGGAGGCTAAAGAGCTCCGTTCAGTTTATACAGAGATCTATCAACTGACCAAACAGCAGCTCGCCCGGGCGCTCCAGATGCGAAAACAGGGGATGGACACATCCGGAGAGATCAGTCAGATCAGAACACAATTGCTTGAGCAACTGATTCAACTGATTCAGCTCCTTCAGCAGGAGCTTGTAGCGGCCAATGCACTGGCACGTGTCATGAGTCTACCGCCTGGCGAGGTGCGAATCCCCTCCGATCCCCTTCAGCCTGTCGAGCCATGGACTACTCCTCTTCAAAAAACTATTGATGAGGCTTTGGCTACGCGTGAGGAAATTAAAAATTACCTCGCCAATGCCAGCAGCCTTTCATGGTCTTCAACGGCTCTGGCCCAACGCTATTGGCCTTCGATGGCATTGCTGGGGCAAGGACAGCTCACAACCAACAACCAATTCCAGACGACAAGTGGTGTCCAGTCCGCCTCTGGAACCAGCAGCAACGCCACCCTGTCTAACAGCGTGGGGGTGAATTTCAACTGGCTGATGGTAGACGGCGGCATTCTCGCTGCTCAGTCGACGGCCCTCAGCCAGCGCTCCCAGGCTGCCGATTTTCAAGCTTCGGACATGCGTTATCAAGTGACGCAGCAAGTCCAAGACAGCTATGCGAATTATCTGACAAACAACATCGTGATCGATACGGCTCATGAACAGGTTTATACGGCGAAAGATGCGGTCTTCCAGACCTCTCGTAATTACAACGGCACTACCGTTAATGCTACGACGTTTAATCAAACTGTTCGCAATTATTTAACAGCCGTCAAGAGCTATAAGGTTTCTGTTCGAAACCTCAATATCGCCGTCGCTTCACTATATCGCTATTCGGCGCGTTTTCCCGCTGCTGTTCAGAGTGACTTGGCAAGCGAAAACGTCAATCTCGTGAACCCATGATTTGTTGTGGCGCCTATTTCGATCTAGGCATCAGCGGCGTCCGGAGTAATTTGCTGAGTCTTGCCACTTGGTCATCCTCCATCACGAACATCGAGTGTTTGCCCGCAGGTGTAATCGAATTGAGATATTGCATGAAGTAATTGCTTTGATTGATGCCCCATCGAGGTGCATCCGCTGAAAACGCAGCTTTTTCGGCATCCGTAGCCTGCATGCCGGGTTCAAAGGCTTGAACAGTGCGACCCACCGTGAAAAAATAATCACTGATATTCGCCGCCGGGTTCTTGGTCTCGCTGGGCCGAGCCGCCCACACGAAGGTGACCTCTAGGTCGTGGTCTGTGCTGTTATAAAATCCGTGCAGATAGTCGTGTGGACCGTAGTAGAGGCTGTTGTCCTTGGTGACAATTGACTGTGCGTTGGCTGCAGGAACGCCGTTACGGTTTGGGATTTTATTAAGCGAACTGTATTTGGTGTTTGTATCGCAGAAGATTGTGATTCCGCCTTTGGGGAAGTAGAACCATTCATCAGTCAGTGTATGCACGTGAGGCAAAGGGCCAGCCCCCGGAGGGATGATGGCACTGGCCATGGAAAACAGGCCGTTGGTGTCATCTCCCGTTCGCAGAAAAGTGAAATGTTCGCCCGCAGGGCCCAGCACCAGCCTTGGTTTATTGACCGTGTCAAATTTCGGGAGGTGATAATTCAGTGTTTCCGCATTGACTCTGGCGGGCACCAGCAGCAGGGCGATCAGCAGCAAGAATGCTCCCAGGAGACGCCGCAGGGCGTTGCTGAAGCGACGGAGATTTAGACGGTTCATCGCTGATTGTTTCTTTGTTTTCACCTTAGATCCCGCTGTTGGTGCGCGCCCGTCGCCGCTGAACATTTTGTGACCGTCGTCTGCTTGTGATTCTCCTGCACTCAGTCCTACCAATGGCCTCTTCATCTCGATTGCGCTGATCAGCGCCGATGCTTCGGCGTTGCCCTTGGTTGCGACGGCCATGGTGATTTGTTGCGTTGCGTCGTCTCTGATTTTCGACCGCTTCGTCCGCGTTCCTGCTGTTGGCGGGTGATGGCTTCTTGGCTGAGGGTGGGGCCGGACGCATCCTCCAACAGGTTGGTGGCGGCTGGGGTGCGGGCTTTCGGCGTTCGTGCCGTTGCTGCCCCCGCGCCGCTACCGCAAGGTGCTGCTCACCCAGTATTCCGGCAAGCAGGGGATGGGCTGGTCCTCCTACTTAGGGGTGAGCGATCCGGAAGGGGAGCTTCTGCATCCGGCTCACGCCGTTGTTGCCGGCCTGAGGGTTGCGGCGGCTCCGGCCAGGGGGCCGTCATCGCCGCCCAGAAGCCGGCGCGGTCGCTGCGGATGCGGATCATGCTCACCTCCTGCGGTGTGGCCTTCAATCTGTGGTGCCCGCCGGCCCCCCTCCGTCGCTGAAGGCGCCCCCCCGGGTG
>CAZWGK010000170.1:0-3978 GCA_964633685.1 uncultured Bdellovibrionales bacterium
GTGGAAAAAGGGGATATTTCCTTGGATGGTTTAGTCTAATTCGTTCGTGAAAAATCTCAGTATTGGAATAATTATCCTTATAGCATTTGCCGTGGTCGGTCGAACCATCGGGGCTGACCCGTCGTATCTTCAACTCGCAGCCTTACCGATAGTTTTGTTTATATTTGCAAAGCTGCTACCCGTGCATTTAAGGGTTGGTCGCGGCGTAGCTTTGGCAGCATTGGGTCTTGGAGTAATAGGTGTATCTCTTTCCTTCAATCTATACTCGTTTAAATCTGGTGGAATATTAGTAGCTCGATTTGCCGATGATCCTCTGGAAGATAAAACCAGAATTTTCAGAACACAATTAAATTCCATATTCAAAAGATTTGACTCCGCGGATCTAGTTATTAGGCATCCAACGCCACTAAAAGGAAAAATGGCGGCTATGCGGTTGCTGGAATCTCAAAAGAGGTTAGGTGTTGTTTGGGGAACAAGCGGGGTGGTTAATGCGGCTTTCAAGTCCCCCGATAATGCGACTCTTGAAGAGTTACTGGGTTCGAGCGTCCATAAATTAGGACTTCCAAAATTAGCCGATTTTTATGTAGCAAGAGCTGTTAGCGCTGTTAGCGTGGCCAACAAGGGTAATAGCCCTGTCGATGTATTTTTAGCCTACCTATTTTTAGGCATTGATTCATCTGACCCAATTAAAAAAATAAGCTACCTTTCGCAGGCATTATCTATGTCTGGGCCATGGTTATGGTTTGACCACTTAGCGTTACCATACTTTTTATCTGGCACTGAGAAATTAATTGAGGCAGTTAATGATGGAGTATATGAGCCTGCCGAATTAGATTGCGCCGAGGTCCACTTAAGGTGGGCCACTCAGCTCTTAGCAGTAGAGAAGTCAGATAGACAATTGAGGGCGGCAGCTTTAAATAATCACGCCTTGGCAGTCTACATCAAGTTTCACCTTGAGGGGGTAGAGAATCTCAGAGGAAAATCTCTAAGGGAATTTAAGGCAGCCGCTCGTGGTGAGGTAAAAATCAAAGATGCGAGGTTGGCCCGAAATATTAAATTGATTGCTAAGAGTAATTACTTGACCGCTCGAAATAAAGGGACAACTAAATGAGACATCAAGATATTAAAGAGCAATTAAAATTTGCTCTTAAAGAGACGAATCTCTCTTTTTTAGGCCAAAAATATCAGGGAAAAGTCAGAGACAATTACACCAGGGGTGATAGTAGATTTCTTGTAACGACTGATAGATTAAGTTGTTTCGATGTAGTGGTGACTTCTATCCCTTTTAAAGGCCAGGCACTGACGCAGATGGCCGCTAAATGGTTTAAGCGAGCTGAGGGGGTTATCCCTAATCATGTTATTGCTGTGCCAGATCCGAACGTGATCGTTGGGCGCAACTGTGAGATCCTGCCGGTAGAGATTATTATACGCGGTTATTTAGCAGGCAGTGCATGGCGTGATTATGAGGCCGGGAATGATATTAGTGGTATAAAATTGCCTCCTGGATTACGCATGTCACAAAAGCTCCCTGAGGTGATAGTAACTCCATCTACAAAAGCTCCAAAAGGCAGTCACGATATGCCTATCTCTGAGGCCGAAATTAATAGTTCAAAAATTGTTGATTCTAAAATTTGGAGTCAGGCCAAGGAGGCAGCTTTGGCTCTTTTTCAGTTAGGCTCTGATTATGCCGCCAAACAGGGATTAATTTTAGTAGATACAAAATATGAGTTTGGTCTTTTGAATGGTAAGTTAATACTAGCCGATGAAATTCACACTATGGACTCCTCTCGTTATTGGATGGCAGACACTTACCACCAGCTTTTTGCTGAGGGCAAATCTCCTCAGATGTTAGATAAAGAGCCGACTCGGCAGTGGCTACTATCCCAGGGGTACAAAGGAGAGGGGGAGATTCCAGTTTTTACAGATGACCACCGCATCTCGATAGCAGAACACTATATCTCATCATTCGAAAAGATCATGGGCGAACCTTTTGAGGGTGAAGTCGGGGATGTCGTAACTAGAATTGAGAGTAATTTAAAGAGCTTTTGTCAGATTAGTTGAGTTCTCCCTGAATAATTGGAGGAAATTATATGAGATTACTCCAAGGTGCGACCTCTGCAAATCACCGAACAATCCTTGGCTCTTTAATTTCAATCTCGCTAGTTTTTAGCTTTGTCTGTTACCTAAGGAACATTTCTCTTCTGCCAGAGGGTCCTGCCCTCGCAGTTGGCGAGGTGACTAAATCTTTAGTAGAGAGCGGGTCTTTGACTCCGCAGTCATTCAAGGATGTTTGTCAAGCAGCCGTCGATTTAAGCAACTCCTCTCAGCAAAAAGTTTGGCAAGACGTTTTTGCATTAGGGCAAAATGGAGCCTTGTTACCTAAACATTCAATCTTATCAGCTTTAGTAGCTGCGCCATTTTATTTTATTTTTGGTGAATTTGGATTCTGGTTATTACAGCAATTGTTTTTTGCGGTGCTGATAATTGCTACTTTTGGGATTGTGAGGGAGCTTTCAGGTAAAGAGCTGCCGTGGTCTACTTTGATTGCCTCTATTTTATTTACACCTATTATATTTTACTCTTACGGATTTTCGTTTGATCTGCATGGAACAGCTTTAATAATAGGGGGGCTATACCTTACAACTGTGCGCTCTTTTTGGGGCGGAGTTGTAATGGCGCTTTCAATATTTGTTAGGCCTTCATATGTCCTGCTGTTTTTACCATTATCATTAGTAAATCTTAGAGCAGACAAGTCACATATTTTGGGGTCGCTTTTTGGTGTCGTAATTGTTCTAGTATTTTTTGGATTATTTAATTATGCGGTCTGGGGTGGCCCCCTTGTTACTAGTTATGGTCGAATTCCTGAGTTCGTCGAGGGTCAAATGGTGATCTCTCAGCATCCCATCGGCTTTGATTTAAATGTTTTGTTGACTGATTGGTTGAATAAATTATTCGGAGAAGGAGGGTTGGCTTCATACAATTTTAGTATCTTTTTATTGCCAATGGCCATCAGAGATGTATTCAAACAAAAGGCCCGAAAGATAGAGCTTCAACTGTTGTTAGTAAGTCTATTTTATACTGTATTTATTTTCTCTTATCCTCTTTGGATGGCCTCTGATTATGGTAATAGATTTTTATTACCAGCTATATTCTTATATCTTGTCTGCGTGATTATATACCTCGGTCGAGTTGAGATTTGGTTTAAGAATAAGGTTCGAACAGCTAATCAATCCCGAAAATAAACCGTGAGGCATAGCTGGGGTGGAGTATCTGAGAGTAGCTAACCTATTGATATTATTAGATATCGCTACCTAGCTGCCACCAAATTGCATCCAATTTTTGATAATTCCAGAAATGTTCTGAAATGCTCGGTTCTTGGGAAAAACTCAAGTGAATGAGCGATGACTTCCGCCAGTATAAACCAATTCGTCCTGAATTGTTAAGTCATTAGATTTTCAGTCCGAATCACACTCTCGGATTTCAATTTCGGGAGGTTTCAAATGGCTGCTAAAAAATCATCTAGCACAGAACCAAATTACTGGATTCTCGTTCTGGCAAACAGCGATAAGGCAAACAAGCACTACAATGCACAGGTCGTCTTCGATGCCCAGCTTCGACGTAAGGCGTGGGGTCTGAGGGTCGGCAGCAAGAACTACAAGAACATGAAGAAGGGAGATATCGTTCTTCTGTATATCGGTTCACCTTACTGCGCCTTTGCTGGTTGCGCAGTGCTTGATGAGTCTCCAAGGGAGTTCTCCAAGTTTGAGCAGCTAAAATTGCTGGATAAGAAGTACCGTCGCAAACCTGTTAGCGGTGTGAAGCTCTCAAAGATCAGGCGATTCAATGTACAGGTTCCTGCTCCACTGGTTGTTCCTGAATTAAAGTTCATCAAGAAAAAGAAGAACTGGGGAATGTACCTTCAGGGTGCCTCCGTGAAAATGAATGAAACTGACTTCCAAGCAATTCTTAGTGTTGCAG
>CAZWGK010000170.1:3988-5301 GCA_964633685.1 uncultured Bdellovibrionales bacterium
GAGATGCTTAACCCAGCCCTTAAAAAAGAGAGAAAAGCAATCAATCGTGCCAAGCATGAAAAGAGACTAAGTTCGGGGGCTGTGCACTAAACAGTTTGTGAGGTGAATCAATATCCTCTAACTACTGAAGATACTTTTTCACGTCTAAAACTAACTCCTTCTCAAAAGGACTTAGATCAAACATCGTAGGGTTCCACCGACGCAACGCCTGAATCGAATCGTCCAGGCTTTGATCAAAATTGATTGCGAGAGATAATTTCTTCGCAAGTTGTATTGGCAAACCATACTCTTCTAACATGACCATTGAGCGAGGGAGAAAAAGGCTCTCGACAGATTCAGCAAATGAACTGTAATCGCCGTATGACATCCCAATTCTGCTGAATACATCTCTTTGAATACGATCTAGTGCCATTAAAGATTTGGGGAAATGAAATCCTGCCCATTGACGGGCAAAGTCAAGGGCAGTTCCAATCGCTTCATCTATCTCCACACCGTCCTTCTCAACTTCAATTGCAATCAGAGCAGGAATGGATGAATGCTTACTTAGAGCACGAATCTTATAAGCCAATTGCCTATCGGTTAGTGCTCCACCTATTCGTGATGGGTTCCGTACAAGCTGCTTCCATATCAGCGTACACACAGCCTCTAATTGTTTATAGCTAGGGCGACCCGTCCATGAAAGAAGCGGTTGCCATTGCTGAGGGCTATCACTCAACAACCGAGCAACGGCTAATTGCATATCGGGATCAACCCCGACATTTGATCGCAAAGTCTCTATAGAAAGCGATTGCTGAGCATAAAAGTCGGCAACCCTGCTCTTTGAATCATTACTCAGATCGTCAGATTCAAGCTGAATCAATAAACTAGCAGGTGTATTCACTTTCTGCTCTATCAACGGAATCTCAACGGTGCGGAGAACACCTTGAGGTGGGTCGTGGAACAGGTAGGTTCGTCCTACGAAATGCTGGAACATTCGACCTGAACGCCCTCTGATATTATTGAAGGTAAAGTAGTCCAGATTTTTCTTGGCTACCTTATTATCGAATATGATTATGTTCTTTGCTTTTGTATTTACACCTTCGATTAGTGTTGATGTGCATATCAAGTATCTCAATTGACCTTCGTTGAACTTTCTCACGACATACTGCGCTAATGAACGAGGTAGTCTGCCGTGATGGATACCAATTCCACTTCCTAACGCTTTGGGGAAAATCCACTCTCGGTCAAATTGAGTTGAAATCCAGTTAACGGCGTCAGTTAAGGCTGGTATGTGCTTCAATGTGCCACTTTCCAGCATTAGCCTGGCAACATGT
>CAZWGK010000171.1:0-1288 GCA_964633685.1 uncultured Bdellovibrionales bacterium
CATTAGTCTACTTAGTTAATCATCTCTTGGACTTCACTCAAGTGTAAGGGATCTGCCGGATGGCTGTCCATCGAACAAGTATTTACCTGCCTGCTGGTGCCCCCAGAAGTAGAACTGCCTGAGCTTGACGAACCGGATGGGGAAGGTGGCAAAGGCGTATCTTTACACTTTCCGATGTATTCGAGACTCTTTATCTCCGACTGGGAATTAAAATGTTTTGTATGGTTACATTTTTTTTCCGTGCTGCCTTGGCATTTCGATTTGGGACACAGATTTTTATATACATCACTCGGCACACCCTTTGGGTCGATAATTGGAAAACAAAATTTAACCTTCACATGCCCCGCTGGTCCCTCGACCTTATATACTGTGGGATTGTTATAAGGTGGGGTACCGTATTTTGTCGGGCACTTACCCGCTTTTGAGTTCGCATCTGATGTTTCGCCAGGTGCTTGGGTAGGGTTCGGAGTAGGCAACGCGTTTGTTTCGTCTTGTTTCGCAGTGTCACGATAGTCCACTTTGACCTCCTCGAAATAACAGTAGCATTCCTCACATTGTTGCGCTTGAGCCGCGGGGCTGTCGAATAAAAACGTTGCAAATGTAATAGAAGCACGGATTATGATATTTTGATAATTCATGCCATTTCCTTATTTGATCCTAAGTCTTTCTGGTGTAATCGGCGAATAACCAACAAAACTTGAGACCAGCGGATATTTATACCAGATTAAATTAAGGAATATTTTGGAGATATTCCCTATTTATTTTATCTCAAGCTTTTTCAGGGCCATCCGAAGATATACAAATAGGGATCTAAAGTAGAATATCGTTAACCCGAAGGTTATTATGAAGCTTAAGCAAGCTGGGCTGCTAATTGGGGGTGTTATCCTTGTTTCCCTCTCCTTAGTGCAGCAGTCAAAGGGGCAGATCAGGAGCTCTGGTGCTGCTACAGTACCAAGTGCCTGCGAGTCTAATAGTGGGAACTTCACCTATAGTATAGGTTTAAATTTGCCGGATGGGTCTAGCTTTCTTAATTATAACTACTCTTCCGAAAAGGGTTGGCATCTTGGGTTGCCGAGCTTAGTACAGTCTAATGGGGTTATTACGCACCGTGACGAAGCAAACTGCAGTTCAGAGTTAATCCGCAAACAGGGAATCAATCCAGCTCAATACCTCTCGGCCAGGGGCAGTGCTTTTTATACATCAGCAGGGCAGCTAGTAGAAGGATTTAAAGATGGTGGCAACCTAAGATTTGTTCAGACCGCTCCCGGCAAATTTCGCCCCTTCTTAG
>CAZWGK010000171.1:1298-5276 GCA_964633685.1 uncultured Bdellovibrionales bacterium
TTCCCAAGGATGGAGAACGACATTCCGGTATAGCGGAGATTTATTAAGTAAGATGGAGATAGGTAAGCATCCTCAAGGTGCTTCAACCCCAAGATTCGTGGCTAAGATAGTCAGAGGCACTGGAAGTAACAGAATTGATAGTATTCGAATACTTAGCGGCGATGAGAGAGAAGTTGTTAGTGTTTATTCATTTACTTATCGACCTGACGCTAATGGAAATCAATTGCTGGTGGCTGTATCAAAGAAGGGTCCAGATGGAATTGAGTATGAAGCTAGTCAGTTTAAGTATGTAGTTGTTTCTGGTCAACAAGTTTTAAGTCAAATCGTAGCGAATCCAACAGGAGTCATAACAAATATTAACTACGCACAGCAGGCTGTTGGAAATGCTGCTAGAACAGTTCTCAAAAATATAGTTGTTTATCCTGGTGCCAACCAGCCGCCATCTCGTACTGAGTTTCTATATCAAGGTGGCGCTATCACGAACAACGTTTTTAATGGTTTTGATACAATTATCTCTCAGAGAGGAGGCTTGCAACTAAAACAGACTTACCTAACTGCGCCAGTTGCCGTAGCAGGGCTCCCCGTAAGCAAGGAAACCAGTAGTATCAATACAGGACAAATCCTCTCATATGCTGAGCATACCTATGTCCAGGGTGGAGAGCAGAATAAGATTTTTGCGCTAAAAGAGGTAGCTCGTGGCATAGGCAATAGCACCGGCGATACGAGTATCTTTAGAAAGGCATATGAGTATGATTTTAACATTGGTAGAGTGACCAAATTTTTTGATTATGGCCAAGAAGACACAATTCCGGGTTTTGACAAGACTTTAGACGATAAGAGATTCGAGTACTCTTATACCCAAGGGCCAGATAGCTTTGCGCACACATTATTGACAAATTCGAAGGAATATAACGCACAGGATCAAGTACTTGGTCATATTAAAACTAGCTTTAATGTGTCTGGCGACCCAGATAAAATTGAGGTTTTAGATCCATCTCAAGCATCTACAAATAATCCTGAAGGGACAATTCAAACCACTAGCTTCCGGTATAATGAACGTGGAGAAGTCACGGAGAAGAAGATCAGTGGTGGATCCCATGAGGCCTACACTTATAATAACCAGGGCTATTTAGTTGCTGTTCATGACTTAACTAAGCAACAGCAAAACGTTACTAAATACATAATCAATCCAGTTACTGGATTAGTAGAAAACTCCATAGATGAATTAGGAAATGTAACCATCTTTAATTATGATGGGTCATATCGGACTGTAGCCTCTCGCACAACGCGCTCCGACGGAACAGAGATTTTTGCTGATACCAAGAGCTTCAATCTGAACGGAGTGACTAGCTCCAGCAGTCTCAATTTGATAGGGCAGACCTCTTCTGTTACAGATCCACGGGATACCTCATTTGATGGAACGATGAGAGTTGTAAAAGAGGCAACCAAGACTGCTGGCGGTTATCTAAGTAGGGCTTTTCAATTCGATGATCAGGGGAATCAAGTTCGCAGTACCTACAATTTTACTTCTGACAGCAGTGAGTTTAGGAGTTCTGACATTTTACAACCTGGAAAAAATTTATCTTATGATGAATTTAACAGAGTTATTGCGGTCCATCATGATGAGTTAAACAATGGACTGGCAAATGAGAGCTATAGCTATGGCAAAGAGAAAGACCCCGATAGTGGAGCTCTGAATCCACAGAGTTCGCGGTATCAAATAGGGCAACAAGTCACCACAAAGAGTCCCCTATTTAATAGAATAATTCAGAATTCTGGAGAGGAACAGGGGGCAATTCGTACAGTAATAACAACGGATGGATATACAACAAAAACAAAAGATTCTCAGGGAAATACTCATGAGCTAAGGAAAGATTATCTAGGGCGCACTGTTTACGAAGAGGAGTTTGGCGCCTCTCCTGTTACATACGTTTACAGCGCTGATGGAAGTGTTGTTACAATGAGACAAGGGACTGCTGAGAAGACGATTGAGCTCAACCCAATGACTGGAAGAATAATTCAAGAAACAAAAGGTACTCCTGGAGATCCAGATTTTGAAGTGATAAATTTTGACTATAACTTGGCTGGCAATCTGATCAAGATTGAGACGACTGTAGGCACCCCGTATAGAAGAATAAATCAATACAATCAGCAAGGATTGGTCTCGAAAATTATAGAGAGCGCAGGATCTGATGAGTCTATGGAGTGTAGCTTAGAATACGACTCCAACAACCGGTTGTCTAAGTTTAGTACTGTGCCAAATCCTAGTAAGCCTCATGAGATTGCCAGTGCAAATTTCGAGTATGATACGCAAGGAAGGATGATTCTGATATCATCAGATAGCACCCAAGCTGCAGACGGCAGTGCTGGCAAATTAGTTAGCTATCATTACTTAAATAATTCCACCACTAATTCCACCACAAAATCAATGCACAGAACAGCTCGAGCATGGACATGGACTACGGATCCAAAATCTGGTCGCTTAATAAGAGGAATTGAACAAGACCTATATTCAGGGAACGAGTTGAAACGTTATTCATATCGATATAGCAATCAGGATCCGCGGCTTATGGAGATGCGGATCAAGGGAACCGATGGAGAGCATATTGAGCGTGTGGCGGCTGTAACCTCTGCTGGTCTTCCAACGGTTGAATTTAAAAGTACACCCGACGAGGCGTTTGATATTAAGAAAAAGTTTGATGAAATAGGACGACTGATAACAGAGGAAAAGACCAGCAACAACAGTGGAGCTACCCATATAGAGGAGTTTATGTACGACTCCCAAATGCCTTATAAGGTTGCAAAAAGTGTCGTCTCGGGCAGCGAGTTCATAACAACACATAACCCAAATGGATACGAGACTCTCAATGAAACCTCTGATGGACATAGTCGCAGCACTGAATATACCTCTTACAATGAGGTTAAACGGATTCGCCTTTTGGAGAATGGCATTCAATATGGGGATGTTGAAATTGACATGATGCCTGGCAATTCTAATGAAGTATTTAAGAGGACATTCCATTCTCAAGTAGGAACAATTACTAACAGGCTATTTTGTGATGGATGGGTAGAGACAAAAAACAGCGAATACGATAAAGCAGTGTTACTTCATCTAAAAGGTCCAGACCCTTCAACAGGTGGGCTGGATACTGCTACTACACTTATATTTCGCATAATGGGGGACCAAAGATATTATCCGGGTAAGACAGCAAAAAACTTTGATCCTAGTTCAAACTATAGTGATCATTCTGGGCAGGTAGGGACCCCAGTACTATCTACCCCTGCCACAGGAACGCCTGCTGCCGGTAGCTGTGGTGGGTGTGCAGATCAGCAATGTAGTAACTGCAAATTGCAGGCGGATGAGGGCTCTGATGGTGGCGCTGGAGAAGTTGCTGAGGAAGAAGAAGAGGAGCAGGAGGCAGAAGAAGATGACCCTCCTACGGATTCGGGCACCAAGGGTAAGTCTCCAGGTAATGGCAAGGAAGAGGACTCGAGCTGTCAAGAAACTCCTGCAGAGTGTATGGCCTATTCAATTGATGAGCCAAAGGATAAGAATGGAGAGGAACTGCCGGAAGAGGAGGATTGGCTTGATAAATTAATAAGACTATTTGACGCCGTAATGGATGTAATTGTTAGTGGCTCGCTGGACGAAATATTGGCAAATCCAAAGACAAGGGCTGCATTTTTAGATGCCTGTGAGGCTTTGGCTGGGGTGCTCGGTACATTAGGGGCACCTTTTGTTGATGCGCTGGCAGAAGTATCAAATCTGGCTAGAAATTGGGACACGATGAGTGGTTGGGATAGAGCTTTATCGATTGGCTCAATTGTTTGGGAAATTGGTTCTGAACTAGCTTTGGGTGCAATAAAAAAATTAGTCACTGTTGTCTCTGCTGCCATGGGTGGAGCTAAAATTGCTGCAGGCCTGGCTAAAGCTAGCTCAGCTCTGGGTTCTCTCGCCGCTGCTGCTGGCAGCTTGAA